>NZ_CAJWCF010000077.1 GCF_913020055.1 uncultured Paraglaciecola sp.
TTTAGATATCTAGCAGAACTGAAGTCGCTGGCTGCAGAAGTCCAACCACAATGGATGTCAGATCATCTATGTTTTGCCACTGTAGGTGGAATCAATAGCCATGACTTGTTACCCATGCCTTATACACAAGAATCCCTTGATCATTTAACTCAACGAATTCACCAAGTGCAGGACTTTCTCGGACGTGAAATGATTTTTGAAAACGTCTCCAGCTACTTAACTTACCAACATGATGAAATGCAAGAATGGGAATTTTTAGCGCAATTAGCTCAGCAATGTGGCTGCAAATTTTTGTTTGATATTAACAATATATATGTCAGTGCTCGGAATCATAATTTTGACCCTCTAGAATACTTAAAACACATCAAACCTGAATGGGTACAGCAAATTCATTTGGCTGGTCACAGTGATTTTGGTACCCACATTATTGATACCCATGACCATCCAGTGCCCAATCCAGTATGGCAACTATATGCCCAGTACATCGACACTTCAGGGCCAATAAGCACCATGATTGAGCGGGATGATAACATTCCTGAATTAAATGAATTATTAGCAGAATTAGATCGCGCCAGATCCCTAGGTGTAAAAGCTTGGCAACACACGGCAGAGGCGAGTCATGCCTAACACCAAACAAGCGATTACCCCAAGTCTTGCTGCATTACAGCAAGAGTTTATGTCTCTATTGCAAACCAATGATCGGCAGATTGAACAGCGAGTGATCCAGCAAGGTTTGTTAAACAGTGCGCAACGAGTCGATATTTACCGCACAGGTTACCGTATTCGATTAAGAGGCGTGATTGATTCGGATCATGAAATTTTAGGCCTCTACCTTGGCGATGATTTGTACGAAAAAATGGTAGAAGGTTATATCGATGCCGCTCCATCAGAGCATCCTTCACTACGCTTTTTTGCAGACCGATTACCCCAATACTTACAAAATACTCTGCCGTTTTCAGATCACCCAATATTGGCTGAAATAGCGAGTTTTGAGCGAACCTTACTCAATGCTTTTGATTCGGCCGACGCCAACACTCTCAACCAGGAATTATTGCAGCACATTCCAGCTGATAAATGGCCATTGCTTAAGTTTAGTTTTCACCCGAGTTTGATCTTTTGTCAATGCCACTGGAATGCTGTAGAAAGTTGGCAAAACCTAAAAAATGGTGAAGCGCCATCCCCTCCTGAATCCTCTAAACAATCCAAAATGTGGGCTATTTGGCGAGGATTAAGTAAGTTAACTGAATATAAGTCAATCTTAGCTATCGAAAGAGAAGTGTTAGGATTTATGCAACAAGGTAAAAACTTTGCTGATGTGTGTGAATCTCTTATACAACATGTGCCAGAAGAACAGGTTGCCGCAACTTTATATGGCTATATTGTTGAGTGGTTGCAGCGTGGTTGGATCATGGATGCCAGCTGGGATAGTTAGAGCAGATTTATGCGCAATAGTTTTACGCTGGCCCCATTCCACTCTTAATTTTATAATAAACAACTTGGCTCTCAAATAATGGATCCTTGTGCAGGTAACTTTTAACAAAGGACATACCAATTTTTTTCATCACCGCGACTGACCCAAGATTGTCTTCAACCGCTATCGCAGAGAAACTTTTAAGTTCGCTATTGTCAGCTAAGGTATTTTTTATGTGTAAGGCGGCTTCACTGGCGTAACCTTTGCCCCAAGATGACTGAAAAAAACGCCAACCCAGTTCTAAATTATCGAACTCTGGTGAATCTGAAAAAAAGTTCATAGGCCGCACAAGTATCCAACCGATATATTCTTTGCTTGAGCTAATATTGACTTGCCACAAACCCCAGCCTTTTTACTGATTAGAATAACTTTCCATTCTAGGAATAAACACGTCGTTTATTTCGTCCATAGAAGTAAGTTTACCACCATTAATAAACCGCATAACGTCTGGATCTTGATCAAGTTGAAAGAGTAATTCGCCGTCTTCATTAGTCATTAATTTGTAACTTAGGCGGGCTGAAGGAACTATATTCATTGGCTTCGCAGTCTGGCTTAACAATTGTGTGGGTATTCTACAAAATTTGTGAGGATATGCTGAGGTTAAAATGTTTCGAAAAATGTATTCACCTAATAATCCGAGTTCAGCCTAAATAATAAGGTCGTAGTCAATTCAAATAGGTGAACGTTCACACTATTTTTCCATATCAGCATTGACAACGACTTAAAAGCACCATAATGTAAATGATAATCGTTATCATTTACATTATGGTGCTTTATGTCCTTTCACTACTGTTTTACTTTTTCCACTGTAGAAATGTCTGTTCGTTATGGCGACTGCAATACAAACAACGACGACATCATAAGTTGTTACGTACATCTAGGCTTGGAACGGGCCAAAAAGCTTCCGAATATCCTTGCTGTCAAACATGCACACCTGCGGGTACTCAATACCTTGATTGACACTATGTGTGACCACTGTCTTTCTAGCGTTTGGCGTAAACAATGTTACCGCTATATAAAACGTCTATTGCCTCTTATATACGAAATTTTAGCGCCGTATCAGTACCAGCAAAAGGTCGAAGAGATCAACACTTTATACGCATATTACTTTGAAGATGACAAAGATAGTCATCCGCTACGTAACCAGACACAGGCACATTTATCTCAGATAAAAAAACAGCCTTGAATCGCCAACATTGAATAGGAACTTGTCATGACAGAGTACAAATACATTTGCCTTAATCATCGATTTTGGGTCGATACACACCCCAAAGAAGCGTTTAATAGCGTTCAACAAATGACCAAGGTGGCTGAACATTTATTACTACAAGACCAACCTAGTAAAGCGATTCCTTACCTTGGCTCAGCATTTGAAACAGCAGAAATGATTTTTGATAAACGTTTAGAGTCTCCACAACTTACCACCAGCTTAACGTCGTTAGCCATAATGTTGGCGCATGCTTATGCCTCAACAAATCAAATAGAGGCCGCTAACGCTTTGCTTCATCGACTGAATAATAAAATGAAATGTGCCATTGAGTGTGCTTTAGGATACGCCACTAAAGTCGCATTTTTTGAACATTGTTCTAGGGCAATTACTGAGGCTAAAACAGATATTGTATTTTCGCAAACCACTTTAAATTGTCATGTTACTCGGCATTAGAAATAGCGACTTTGGGTTCTAATTTTTCGTTTTTTATAGTACGGCCAAAAAAATAGAACCAAGCCTGTGATTATAAGTGCTAACAACCCCAAGGCAGCGGGTAACATAAGCCACAAATTGGCAAACTTATGTAGAAAAGTACCGTCATGCAGCGATTCAATAAAATCTGAACGTCTATAGGCCACTAGCAATATTTCACCCGTTTGGGAATCAATTTGGATTTCCCAGCTAGACTTAGCTCGCACTTTAACAATACCTTTTTGCGGGCGCACATCTATTCGATCGATCGCATCCCAAGAGTTTATCTGCGCCTGCTTAACTGATTTTGCCAACGCCAAAATCTGCTCAAACGAAATACTTGGAACTTGACCTATACCTTTTTGAGTTTCAGGTTGAATAAAGGCAAATTCTTTTCTGGTTAACAATAAGATCCCGCTCACCACAATGATCAGCAAAGGCAAAGAAACAGCGAGGCTCAACCATTTATGGATCACCCTGTTAGTTTTAATCATATTGCCAAACCCAGCCTAATTGTAAAGTACGTTGCGGCTGCAGTGGTGCATCTTCATCTAATGCCCCAAAGTAGCTTCTATTTAACACATTGAAAAGTGACAACTTTAGGCTCATTGTTTTTGCAATAGCCCAGTTGGCCGACACATCCCAAATCAATTGATCTTTACGAGCAACTTCTGACTCACCGACTGTACTTTTGGCGAATTGGTATTTAAGCTGGTTTTGAATGCTTACACCTTGCCAATTTTCAACATTAGGCGACCACGACAAAGCCCATTTAACTGCAGCGGGTTGAATGTCATCAATCGCCGCTGAATCAGCATCTTTGCCTTGTTGCAATTGCACACTTACATTAGAAGAAAACGCGTTTCCTTGCGCTAAATCAACCACCAACTCTGCTCCATGGATAGTCACCTCATCGCTATTTCGATAGCTACGAGAGCCTGTTATTGTGCTATATCGTTCAATATAATTTGCTACATCATAGTGATACAGGTTGGCCGATATGCTGACACTTTGATTAACCACATGTTTCAGTGACACTTGATAACCCATGCTTTTTTCAGGCTGTAAATCAACATTACCCAACGTTATTCCCCTAGGTGTATCCCCATTAAAAAATAACTCACTCAAAGTTGGAAAACGGAATGAACGGGCGATTTCAAAATTTATCTGGTTGTACTCAGACAAAGAATACGCTCCTGATAAAGAGCTCGAAAAAAAATCATCTTGTTTCTGCAAACGATCAACCTCAAGGGCACCAATATTTTCGAGCTCAACCCAGTCCAGTCTGACCCCAAGATTTAAACTGAGAGCATGCACTTGCCAATGTTGAGCCATAAAAACAGACAAGTTATCTTCCTGCCCCTGAACCACGGATTGTTTATAAATAACCTGTTCTTGTTGGTCTAGGCCTTGCTCAGAAATGTCCACACCTCTACGAGCAATCCACTCCATTCCTAATTTGGTATCACCTAATTTCAAAATCCCTAAACTACCTAAAGTGAGAGCTTGGTAAGTAGTGTGAACACGACTTTCAAACGTTTGAGAATCTAGTCTAGTGGTGTCACTTTGCCATTCTTGCTGATGTGCATAAAACTGCAATTTCCACATTTCATCGTCACTAAGACTTAGTTGCGTAAGTAGATGTTGGTCTTCTGGATAGTCACTAATTTGCTCTGATTCTAATACAGAAGAGCTCTTTCCAATATCTTCACCTTGGCTGGCTATAACAGACGCATGTACACTTATGTCTTGCCATTCGGTAAATAAGTGCGCCGTACTGGCTGTTTGTGCATATTGATTATTTAACTCTACGCCATTGGCGGATTGCGAGTTTTTGGCCTGTCTGGATACAATACTGCTACTGAAAGAATCACCGGCATAACTTAATTGAATGTGATTGTGTTGATCTGTTGGTTGAACACTTAGCGATAGTTGAGAAACTATAGGCTCGGAAATCAAGCTAACCACACCGCCCATTGCCCCCGAACCATAAATCGCCGAAGTGGGGCCTTTTTGTAAATAAACACTACTTATCAATGCTGGCGGTAAAAACGCAACAGCATTACCAGCTCGTCTGTCGGTTAAAATGGGGATGCCGTCCAGTTCTGTTTTTATCCGCCAGCGGCTAAACCCACGCACGTTGAAGCTTTGAAAAAGTCCACCCTGACCGTTTGCCTCAACTCCGGCAACTTGCCCAAGTAAGTCGCTTAAAGAACCTTGTTTAGTCAGCGTAATGTCTGGCGATATTTGCACATTATCCTGGGTCAATACAGAATGAATATCTGAGCTAGATTGCACATGCCGTACTTCTAGTCGATCTATACTGGTAACGTTTGATTCAGCGTGTAACTTGGGTATCAGCCAGATAGCGATTAAGAAAAAACAAAGGTTAAATTTATTAGCCTTCACATTTTTTCTTCTTAGCATTTGAATTACGCGCAATTTTGATATGCACATATAGAATAATGGGTAAGCTCACGCCCACTAACGCATGGCCATTACCTAACCACAAATGCCAATCTTCCTGTACTAAATAGTACAGGCTATATGCACTGCACATAGATAAAATGACTGCAGATAATATCCACAGACCAGATTTTTTAGCCCGCCCCAGCGACCACGTATTAGGAATATGCCCCGTAAAAATGGCACCTAAACTAAGCAACATGAAAAAAGCGCCTAAACCATGTAGCTGTAAAACCGGGTACTGTAAAAAATGAGGTTCAGGACCAAAGTCACCTTCGATAAAAGCAAACTCTCTAAGCAGCCAAAACACACTGCCTGTTAGCCAACATAAACTCAAAACCGTATAGAAAAAATAACGATAGATAGGCGGGATATGTTTGTTTATTCGAGACATAAAATAAAACTAATGCAGATTAGAAAAGCCAAAACGATTCAATCGAACCGTTTTAACATTCAATAGTTTTTCAATAAGTTGGTAGTGCTTACGCGGCAATAAGATGGCTAATTTAGTTAACGCATCAGCTGTCATCACACTGTTAGCAAAAACAGATACACTGCCTGCTACCTTCACTTGCTTTTTTGTCACCGGCGAAATAAATGCAGAATGCCCTGCTCGATAATAATTTCCACTCGTCGCTAAACAAGCATCTAACATGCGGTGCGTTTTTACCGCACTTGAGCGCGCTGCATATTTAAGCGACACAAGGTTATTTTGCCATTGGTTGGTGGCTAAATCGCCACCAGCATTAACGCAATAGGCGAGCTGTTTTGGTATACAACTACGCGCTTTATCAACTACATACCCTTTCGCAATGCCTCCTAAATCGATACATACAGGCGCGCTAGCGGATAAAATATTATTCGCTAAGGATAGATGACTGCTATTGCCCAATACTTTATTGTCTAATTCAAAATGAGTTGGCAACTGTTTACATCTGATAAGCTCAGGGGCAATAGTCACATCAAACACCCCATGACTTTGTCGCCACAGGGAGAGTGAAAAGTCTAATGTTTCAGAAAATTCGTTGCTGATCACTACACTGACAGTTTGACTCAAACTTGCGGTCAATAGTTGCTGATTCACTTGAGTTAACTCACTGCTTAGGTCATGAAAGCTCAGCAAATTTTGCAGTCTTTCAATCTCAGTATAAATATTTTCTGAATAATCTAATAGCTCAGCATCAGAAAGTTCAGCACATAAATCAAGCTCAACAAAGGTGCCTAGTAACGGTCTGCATCTTTGTAAAGTATTTAGGCTCACAGCTTGCTCAACACCTGTTTCCAAGTATGAGTAAGCCGATTAATGCCATCTGTGACGTGCCTGCAAGATAATGTGGCGCCCGAGATATTTCTGATTTGTTTATCAAGTTTTAAATGTTCGCTGGAATCTCGTCCATAAAATTGTGCAAGCCACTTAGGATGCATAATCTGATCTCCGTAGGTTTCCCTATAGGTCAGCACCTCAATATGAGTGACTTGTCCAAGACGATTGATCACCACCGCCAAATCTATGTTTTCGTGTTTACCTATAACTTGGTCGACAATAAACCAATCGTTGTTAGCGCTGCGCCAAGTACGCATATTGAAATTACGTACTCTGGTATCAGAAGCTTGCTTGATCGCTTTTGCCTGCTGTTTGGTAAGCGCAACGGTAAAAGGTGTAAGCTCGACATCTTTCAACATCAAAGCTTGCGCTTGATCTACCGTCAAATAGGTTTTTGCATAAGCCACTTTGCTCAGCATGGTATAACCAACAACACCCAAGGTTAAACATTTAACAAAATCTCGGCGCTGCATTTTAATTAAAACTCATAACCATAGGTTAGGCCAATATGCATTTTTTCGTGTTCATCCCAGTTACGGCCGTTGCGCACATCAGCGTGTTCTGAACCACCACCGTCTATTTGCCAAAGCACACCAACTGTTGCCCACCATCTCTGCTCGGCAAAATGTAATGTGGGACCAAAGTAATTACCATTTTGATGCTGGCTACCAATTCTAAAATCAGTTAAGTCAAAATTGCTCTTTTGTAGCCCAAGTGTATACCCCTGTGCGTCAAACCCTCCTTCGGTGTTCCCCGCTTCGGCTTTGTCCTGAGGATTGAGATAGTCTGATTGATGTCTAAATTCTAATCCTACAAACCACTGAGGTGCGACTCGATAAGAGATACCTAATACAATATCGAGTGCCAGCTCATCTTCTACAACCGTGCCAGCCTTACGACGTTCGAATTCACTTTTAATGTTTAACACGGTCACTAAAGTGTTATCTAAATAGTCTTTCTGCAGAAAAATAGTGCCTACGAAAGAGTCTTGGTCGATATCACCACCATCTAACCGATATTGTGACCGATGCTCGTAACCCAAACCAAAAGATAATCCGATAGCATCTTTATACGGACTCAAAACATTGTATTTTAGAGCAATCTCATAACCAGCAAATTGTAATTTACTGAACTTACCCGTGCCATCGCCAGCCTCACACATAGGACAAGGCGCACCATCAGCTTCTGAACCAACATCATAGTCATGATCAAAAATAATAGCTTCTGCACCAATCGTTAAACTATCTGTAATGCCATATTCAATTTCAGGACGAATGTCATGAAAGGTGTAGTGATCACCTGCATTTTTATCGACACGAATAATGTCTGATAATTTAAATTCGTAACTACCTTGAGGACGGGTATCGGTACCTTTGCCATATACCCATAAGTTTTCACCAGCTACCAGGTTACTAGAGATAAAAACAGCCGCGCTTGCTAGCGCCAATTTTAGAGAAAGTTTATTCATTGTGTCAGTTAATGCGTTCGATTATTTATTGTGAGGCAATAATAATCCAGCATAAAGATAAATGCAAGTGAGAACTATTATCATTAGCATTGGCTTTTAATTGTTAGGTATAATGCTTTTAGAACGTGTCAGAACTAATCTACACATATGAGAAAAATCATGACGGCTTAAATACCCTAATATCAAAATCTGTAGTGAATTGCTGCAAGTTATCAACTAAGTTCTGCTTTTTCTCTGCAGTAGCCGACCAGTAATAAGGGGTCATCATCAACAAGCTTTCCCTTTGCTCTGGCTCATTCAGTTGAATTACAAAACTTAAATTCACCTGCTGCGCTAAGGTAAACCCTTCAGGTACCACATTTTCAGCCTTGTGCTCAGAGGGTGTGTCATACAAAGTTTGTTTAAACTCATATAAATGATTAGCCGCTGGATTGACTGTTATCCATATTCCGTTGGTTTTTAATACACGCTGTATTTCACGCTC
The DNA here is from genome assembly GCF_913020055.1 of uncultured Paraglaciecola sp. Taxonomy (GTDB): domain Bacteria; phylum Pseudomonadota; class Gammaproteobacteria; order Enterobacterales; family Alteromonadaceae; genus Paraglaciecola. The sequence goes on from NZ_CAJWCF010000077.1 coordinate 8,895, forward strand.
ACTGCTGGGTGCAAATATTTGTAATACGGCGTCTTGGCTGTTGTTTTGCAAAGGTAATTGAAAGGTGCTGGCCACCGCAAAGTGGTTTTGAGAATATTTTTTAGCCGCTTTTTGTACGGCAAATTTAGAAATATCCAAACCACTAAATTCAATTGAATAGTCCATGTGACTGCAAGACTGGCTCACTTGCGACATGTAGTAACCTTCCCCACACCCCGCATCAAAAAAACTCACTTCAGTTTGGTCAGTCAGTGTTGCAAGGTGTTGATTAAATATTTTGGAAATGGCATCTGCCAATGGCTGATAAAATCCTTGTTCTAAAAACGCCCTGCGCCCATTGACCATTTGTTTATTGTCGCCAGGCTCTTTACTATTTTTGTGTTGGACTAAAAGTAAATTGACGTAGCCCTCTTTGGCCACATCATACTGGTGATTATTTAAACAAGACCATGTTCGATTGTTGAGCGACAGTGCACTCGAACAAGAAGGGCATATCCACAATGACATTAGACTATTACTAACCTTGTTGATTACATTTACAGTGAGATAGAAATTGTAACACCATCATAGACTTGTTGGCTTGTTTGTTATTAACTGGGTCTTAAGTGGTCACCTTCTATATTTACAAACACATTCGTCACTAACACCACTCATTTTATGATTCAGGGAACCTATAATGCGCATCTTATTTTTCATTTTTTTACTGATATTTGTTAAACAAGCTTTTGCCTCATCTGGCTATTACCGTTATCCCACATTGCACAACGAGACTTTGGTATTTACCGCTGAAGGTGATTTATGGAAAATGAAATTAGGTGAACAATACGCTCAGCGTTTAACAACCCATCCAGCAGAAGAAAAAGAAGCCAGTATTTCGCCAGATGGAAATTGGGTAGCCTTTGTGGCTAACTATTCTGGCACGCAAGAAATACATATCATGCCAGTGCAAGGTGGAGTTGCCAAACGTATCACCTTTGAAAACGTTAGAGTAAAATTACAGGGATGGAATACTGATTCAAAAATTTTATATAGCTATAATGGTCGTGTCGGCCCAGCTGGAAACTGGACATTAAAATAAGTAGACCCTACCTCACTTATAGCCACGGAAATTCCATTAGTTGATGCCGTAGAAGGCGACATTTCTTCCGAAGGCAATTCCTTATATTTTACTCAGTTTGGCTTACAAATATCTTCTGATAATGCGCGAGCATACAGAGGTGGCGCGAAAGGTGAATTGTGGAAATACACATTAGACTCCAATAAAGAAGCAACGTTACTCACTCGCAAACATAAAGGTTCAGCTCGTACCCCAATGATCTCGGGAGAGCGTTTGTATTTTATTAGTAACCAGAGTGGTATCGACAATATCTGGTCGATGAAATTGAATGGTCGAGATCAGCAGCAACATACTCAATACACAGATTGGGAAGTAAGAAGCGCAAGACTAAATGCTAATAAAATTGTTTACCAATTGGGCGCCGATATTAAAATATTTGACATAAAAAGCGCTCAAAGCTCGGTTATTAATATCACGCTTACCTCGGACTTTGCAGAATTAAGAGAACACTGGGTTAATCAGCCACTGAAAAACCTGACTTCAGCCAAACAAGCCGGTGATGCCAAAAAAGTAGTTTTAACCGCCCGTGGGCGAGTGGCAATTGCCGCAACTGATGGATCAAGGCTAATTGAAGTGGCAACACCTAAAGACTCTCGTACTCGTAAAGCAATATTAAGCCACGATAATAAGTCAGTTTATGCCCTAAACGACAGCACCGGTGAATTAGAAATCTGGCAATACCCAGCCGATGGTTCCAAGGGGAGTCAACAGTTAACCTTTGATGGCAATATATTCCGCTGGGATCTGTATCTTTCTCCGGATGGCAAGTCCATTGCTCATGATGATAAAAATGGTGACTTATGGTTGTTAAACTTAACCACCAAAGAAAACAAAAAAATACTGGCTAATAATGTAGGCTTTTCTGCTATTGCCTCTTTGATATGGTCAAGTGACAGTCAACTTATTGCAATAACCCATGCAGATGTGAAAGCAGAACGCAGTCAAATATTGCTGTTAGATACATTCAGTAATAAACACCAGATACTGACCAGTGAAAAGTATGTTTCGTTTTCACCGGCATTTTCTCACGACACAAATTGGTTATATTTTTTATCTGATCGTCACTTTGACAGTTTTCCTCGAGCACCTTGGGGAGATAGAAATATGGGTCCCAACTTTGATAGAAAAACCCAAATTTTTGCTATTGCACTAAAAGAAGATGCTGAATTCCCATTCGAACATCCCACTGAGCTTGATGGGCTAAAAGATGTTGAAGCTACAACGGAAGAAAAAGAGACGGGTTTAGATACAGATAAAGATGAAAATGAGTCAGATGATGCAGAAGAAAACAAAACCGAAGACTCTCCCAAACCAACTGTTGATTGGGAAAATATCGCTGGACGATTATGGCAAGTGCCTGTTGCGTCTGGCAATTACTCTATGCTATTAGCTAATAAAACGTTTTTGTATGTATTGGATAAAATCACTGAACCCAAAAGCCAAACAGAATTAAAATCCATAAAAATTGAACCCAAAAGCACCCCAAAAACATTCTTAGGATCGGTACAGTCCTTTAGTTTGTCTGATGATGGCGAAACTTTATTTTTGCAAAAAACTGGCAGTAATAAGGATATGTATTTGTCCCCAGCTGGGGGTAAGTTTTCAAGTACCGCAAAGAACATCAAAGTGAATACATCTGACTGGAAGTTACACGTCAATCCACAGCAAGAATGGCAGCAAATATTTCATGACGCTTGGTTAATGCATCGAGACTCATTATTCGATAAAGAGATGCGCGGTGTAGACTGGGCGACAATCAAACAAAAGTATTTACCGTTGTTAGTGCGTTTGACCGAACGACGTGAATTAAACGATATATTTGAGCAGATGATGGGCGAACTAAACTCATTGCATTCACAAGTACGCGGTGGCGATTTTCCTAGTGACAGCAATGCTGCTAAAGCGGCGACGTTAGGTGCACACTATTCCCACACTAAACAAGGGGTCAAGATTGAACATATTTATATCAACGATCTTGAACTTATCAGCCAATTGTCACCACTGGCCAGACCCAACGTTGATGCAAAAGTAGGTGACATAATTAACACCATTAATGGTCACAAAATTGAGAGTATCCCAGACATTGTTAACGCATTACAAAATCAAGCCGGCAAACAAGTATTGCTCAATTTATTGAGGGCGGGTGAACAAATAAAGACAGTCGTCAAGCCTAGCTCAACTAGAGAAGATTACTACAATCGGTATTTCGATTGGGTCACTCAAAATCAGCACAAAGTGCATCAAAGTGATGATGAAATAGGCTACTTACACCTTCGCGCAATGGGCGCAGGTGACGTGGCTACTTTTGCTAGAGAGTTCTATGCTCAATATAAAAAGCAAGGATTGATCATTGATGTCAGGCGCAATAATGGCGGCAATGTTGATAGTTGGATATTAGAGAAATTACTCAAAAGAGCTTGGTCATTTTGGCAACTACGCAGTGGCGCAACATCTACTAATATGCAGCAAACCTTTAGAGGTCACTTAGTGGTGCTTGCTGATCAGTTTACTTATTCTGACGGAGAGACATTTACAGCAGGCATAAAGGCCCTTGAGCTAGGTACAGTTATAGGCAAACAAACAGCTGGCGCTGGTGTATGGTTAACCGGTCGTAACAGACAAACAGATGGCGGCATGGCCCGAGTTGCTGAACTTCCTGTGTATGCAATGGACGGACGTTGGATAACGGAAGGGCGAGGTATCTCACCTGACATCGAAGTGGATAATTTACCTCATGCCACTTTTAACGGTGGAGATGCTCAATTGCAAGCCGCTATTAAATTACTTAAGAAAGAGATAAAGAAAAGCCCAATCAAACCACTGAAAGCAAAACCCTTTCCTAAGGTGAATGTTTCGGCAGATGATATTAATGACTAGGTATTGGCTTGCTTAACGCCCAGCTAATAATGGCGAAAAGGACAAAGATTATGTTTAAAAAACTATCGATACTACTTTCGATTTTGCTATTAGTTTGCACTAATAGTGATGCTAACCAATGCCAAACTGCCCAAGTGAAATTGCAGGTTTTAGGCTCAGGCGGCCCAGAACTGGATGATGGCCGGAATTCTAGCGGTTACTTAATTTGGTATAAAAATAAAGCCCGAGTATTGATAGATACTGGTTCAGGTTCAAGCATAGAATTCGGGCGAAGCGGAGCAAAAATTGAAGACTTACAAGGCATTCTACTTACCCACCTGCATGTAGATCATAGTGCTGACTTACCGGCTTTTATTAAAGGGAGTTATTTCACGTCAAGAAATTCAGATTTAAGTTTATACGGCCCAGGCGCAAATGACTTGATGCCATCTACAAGCAATTATCTACAAAGATTATTAGGTGACAAAGGAGCCTTTGCATATTTAAAAGGGTATGTGAATAAACGGACTGATGCAGACTACAAAGTTGTAGCTACCGACGTTCCGTTGATAAAAGGGCAATCCTTTAACTACTCACTTACCAAGGATATCCTAGCCAAGTCGACTTTCGTTCATCATGGGCCAGTAGCAGCAGTAGCTTGGCGAGTTGAACTGGCTGGTTGTAGCATAGTGTTTTCAGGCGATATGAGTAATCAATTTGATGTGCTTAGCGCATTTGCGAAAAATGCCGATATATTAGTCGCTAATAATGCGGTACCCGATAATGCATCAGGTGCAGCACTTAACTTACATATGACCCCTTCTGCCATCGCCAAAATAGCCCAAAAGGCGCAGGTCAAACAACTCGTGTTATCACATTTCATGAATCGCACATTAAAGATTCAAAAAGAAACCCAAGGCATTATTCGCGCTAAATATCGAGGGCCAATCCAACTAGCTACCGACGGTTTGATTGTAAATCTATAGCTTTTATTTATCCGATTGTTGAGCAATTAACCTATCAGTAATGGCTTTTAATCCTTTGCCTTTGTTATTGATTTTCCATGCTAAAAAGGCTTCTGAGCTGTCTTTTTGTTGGATGTCTAGCGGTACAAATGTTCCTTCATCAAGATAACCTTGGATCCGTTTTTTTGGCAGATTACCAATACCTATTCCGGCTAATATTGCATATATCTTTTGATCCATGTTTTGTACGTAAAACATTTGCCCATCACTACTAAGCCCTTCACTACGTGTTATACCGCTAAATGATGTATCGTGAATAACTACACGTCTTAATTGTCTCAAAACACTGTCCATGTATTGTTTGTTAAGCACTTGCTTTGCTAGCTCATGTTTGGCCGCAATAACCGGTACTAATTCACCGCGATCAATAGCAACGGATCGATAACCTTTTTGCACAGGTACGGGGCCAGGTGAACCCACTAACAAATCTACTCTACCTTGCTCTAGCGCCTCCCAGCCACCGTTTAATACACATTCAGAGATATCAATTTCAACCGTTGGAAAGTCTAATAAAAATCCATTTATCACCTGAAAAAAATCTGTGTAAGATTGCAGCGACTCTATACCTATACTGATCCTAGGCTCCCAACCTGTGGCAACCTCTTTAGCTTTGTCAGCCAACCTACGTGTCGTGTGTAAAATGTCTCTACCTTCAGCCAAGATTAAGCGCCCTGCAGGCGTTAAGACTGAACGTCGACCCAAACGCTGAAACAACGCAATATCAAGTTGTTCTTCAAGTTTTTGTACCGCATATGAAATAGCAGAAGTTGCTTTGTTCAGTTCTTCAGCTGCTTTAGCAAAACTTCCACGTCTGTCGATAGCATCAAGTGTTTCAAGCACCTCAATACTGATTGGATTTCTGGACATGTCATGACTCGATCATTGTTCTAATAATTAGAACATATTAAACACATTTACCCTCTTATTCCAAATATTAAGATAAGTACAATAGCTTCATCACTTACCTAAACACTTTAATTGGAGCAACAAAATGAAAACATTAATCAACACACTAATCTCAACAAAACTTGGTCTAGATACCCTGCCCGTTCGTATTGGTGCAGGAGTGATATTTACCGCACACGGCGCACAAAAACTATTTGGCTGGTTTGGCGGTTATGGACTAGAAGGCACAGCAGGTTGGATGGAGTCTATTGGTCTTGCACCCGGTACTTTAATGGCAGCGTTGGCCGGTGGTGCTGAATTTTTTGGTGGTTTGTTATTAATAGCAGGTTTATTAGTACGCCCAACCGCTGTGGTTTTAGCGGTAACTATGTTGGTAGCTATCATCACTGTGCATTTGCAGAACGGTCTATTTATGTCAAATGGCGGCTACGAATTTGGTTTGGCTTTGTTAGTCATAAGCGTGGGATTAGCGCTGAGAGGAGCTGGCAGTCTAAGTTTAGACAATCTATTACAAAACAAATTAACCAATCAATAATCGTAACTATTAATCGTAACTATCAGGAGAATACAATGAGCATATTACATATCGACAGCAGTGCCCGATTAACAGACTCTAATACCCGCATTATTGGGCAATACCTTGTTAATGCGTTAAATACTAAAATGCTGCATCGTGATTTAGCGGTTAATCCCTTGCCTGCAATAAGTGCGCAAGATCTAATGGGGGTGCACGGTTCATCTGATGATCAACGGGACAGCTTGCATTCGCATTTGGCATTGTCCAATCAATTGATTCAGGAACTAAAAGACGCCGACACCCTTATCATTGGCGCAGCAATGTACAACTTTGGTATTCCCGCCTCATTAAAGCAATGGATAGACGCCATCTGCCGTGCTGGGGTAAGCTTTAAATATGGCGAACAAGGGCCAGAAGGGTTATTAAACATTAAACGCGCATTTATTATCACTGCGTCAGGTGGCACCCCAGTAGGCGGCGATATGGACTTTGTCAGCGGTTATTTGTCACTCATTTGTAATTTTATTGGCGTTAAAGAGGTGCTACATATTGATGCCAGTGGTTCAAAAGGTTCACCCGAACAAATCATTGAATCTGGCAAACAACAAGTCGATTCTTTACTAGCAAATGAACACAATACAGAAACTTTAGGAGTCTCCTAATGGGATTACTGCAACAAGGAAAATGGGTCGATAAATGGTACGACACCAAAAATAGTGACGGCGAATTTCGCCGTCAAGACAGCCGTTTTAGAAGTTGGTTAACAGCCAATGGTGAAACCGGTCCGAATGGCGAGCAAGGCTTCAAAGCTGAAAAAGGCCGGTATCATTTATATGTCTCTTTGGCGTGTCCTTGGGCCCACAGAACACTCATATTCAGAGAGTTAAAAGGTTTACAAGATTATATCGACGTCACAGCGGTCGAGCCTATCATGTTAGAAAATGGTTGGGAGCTTAACGACCCACTATATGGTTTTGATTATACCTACCAACTGTATTTAAAAGCAGACCCGAGTTATGAAGGCAGAGTTACTGTACCTATTCTGTGGGATAAACAGACCCAAACAATTGTAAGCAACGAATCATCGGAAATTATTCGCATGTTTAACTCAGCGTTTAATCATTTAACCGGTAATCATAGCGATTATTATCCACAGGATTTACGCAATCAAATAGACTCGGTTAACACCCGAGTGTATGACACCATTAACAATGGCGTGTATCTATCAGGTTTTGCTACCACCCAAGAAGCCTACGAAAAAGCGTTCACAGCGTTATTTGAGTCACTCGATTGGGTTGAAGGTATCTTATCTAAACAACGTTATCTGGCAGGTGAGCAACTGACCGAAGCCGACTGGCGACTATTTACTACTTTAATTAGGTTTGACGCAGTGTACTTCGGTCATTTTAAAACCAATCGCCAACAAATTGCTGATTATCCAGCCTTAAGTAATTACGTGCGTGAGTTATATCAAGTTAAAGGCATTGCCGAAACGGTGAATTTTGCACATATCAAGACACACTATTACGCGAGTCATCTTACAATTAACCCCACAGGGATTATACCGGTTGGGCCCGCGCAGGACTTTACTCAAGCGCATAATCGTCACCAATAGCAAGTAACATTCCTGTCATTGCGCTATTATTTAGCGCAATGACAGGAATTGATTATTTTGCGCAGAAATCAATGAAAAACTTTAGAGTTGCTTTCACTGGTAGATATTATTTGGCTTGGTAAACTATTTGCTGTTAATGACTTTTATTAGCTCTTTGTTGACGCTATTTATATCAACAACACCTTTTCGAAAAGCCAAGTAAACCGGCAGTTGATAACCATCAATGACTAACTTTTCCACATCTAGTTGACTGTGCTGTTTTTGCAGTATGTATTCACCTACGTCGTTACTAGTGACCACCACATCTAAACGCTGCAGCGCTAACATTTCAAAAAGAACGTCATTCGATGGCAACTTGTGCAATCTAGACTCATAAATGCCGTATTTCTCTGGGATATCTCTATAAAGATTAATGCCTCTATGGATGCCTACGACTTTATCAGAAAAATTCGTTCCAGGTTTATCTGCTGATTTATGGTAAAAAATGGCAACTTTCGTAACATGCATAGGTACGTCGGTGTAATCTAAGTATGTCTCTCGATAATCAAATTTACCTAACGAAAAATAACAATCAAAATTATTCTGTTCAATTTCAACTTTTAATCTGGCCCAGGGTAAATTTTCAACTTTAAAATTAATGTTTAGATTGTTAAACAGCGGGTTAATAACGTCCATATCTAAACCGCTAAATTCATTTGTTGTGTCGTTAAAAATAGTGAACGGAGGGTAATGAGTGGTTGCACAATTTAATGTTTGGGCAAAAAGAGAACGATTTCCAACTAAAAATAAAGTTATTGAGATAACGCTAAAAATTGAAAATTCTAGAATTCTAGAATTCTAGAATTCTAGAAAAATCTGTCATAGGTAACTTGGTTCTCTTCAGGTGTTTTTAATTGTAGCAAAATTAAATCTAAAACAAAGTCCACAAAGACATGGAATTACAGTTTATTCAACAAGCACAAAGTAATGATGTTGATATCAGTGATACTAATTCTAATATTATTTTTGCGTGACAGAGGCCTGTCAGATCATCACTGGTTGTTTGAGTGGCTGAAAGCTTAGGATATTTCCGCAGTTTTGCTATTTTATAAATAACAAAACTGCATTTCGCGCTAATTATCTCTTAACGTTCTTACCGATTTTCCGCTTATCCCCCAGTTATCAAGGGGTACCTCATCTATAATGACAAAAGTTGTCGCAGGATCTTTATTAAGCACGTCTTGTAAAAGTTTGGTCACGCCATCAATAAGCTGTTTTTTCTGTTCTGCAGTGGCCCCCATATTATCCGGGCCCCTTCTTTGGTAATTTTAATATTTACGTATGGCACTGGGTGTTTCCTTATATTGGTTTGTAGGAAAATACTTTACTCACTATTTGCCAGCGATTATCACTGTAAATCAAGGTTAAATAGTCTAAATATTTCCGTCCTAACATGGTCATAGATAACTTGGCATACCCCATATTCTGACCATCAAACTCAAGTGAGATGATGTGGTCTTCGCGCAATTGTCCATGAGTTGCTGGTGACCTACGATCTCTGACAATCGTAAAATATTCAATCATTGAATAATTCATATAGTCCCCAGCAACCGTATTTATGTATCGAGCATCAGCATGAAAAAGAGGTTTGAGAATGTCACTATCAGCTTGGTAAAGTCCTTCAAAGTAAGACTCAAGTACCGTCATAATCTGTTCGAATGATTGCTTCGATGCCATTTAAAAAAGCCCTCCAGCCTTCATCGCCGCGAGCGAACTAGGTCTGTTCGCCATTCGAGAGACAAAACTACTTAGGTGCGGAGTTTCTTCTAAAGAGATACCTACAAAGCTGCACCAGTTACACACAACAAACAAATACAGATCCGCAATACTGACTTTATTATCTACAAGGTAATTGCGGCCATCACTGAATATTTGATTGAAATATTCTAAGTTTTTACTAACTGTATTTTTTGCCTGTGCTTTAGTTGTTTCATCTGTAGCTGGATTAAACAGAGGACTAAACGCTTTATGTAGCTCCGAGCTAACGTAAGTCAGGTGCTCAATGACCTTTACTCTTGATTCACTTCCCAAAGATGGCAACATCTGACTTTTTGGCGTGAGGTCAGCTAAGTATTGCAAAATTGCAGGCCCTTCTGTAATAACCATATCTTTACGCAGCGCTAACGCAGGCACGTATCCTTTAGGATTAATTTTGGTGTAATCGTCACCTGTTTCGGTGATTCCTGTGCTGGTATTGACACTTTCAATTTCGAAATCCGCATCAATCTCTTTTAGAAGAATATGTGACGCTAGAGAACAAGCTCCCGGTTTATAATAAAGTTTCATTTAGATCCCTTTGTATGTGGTTGTTAAGTTAATGAATAAACACACTGTGTTTAATTTTCCTCTTTACAATAATGACTATGGTTACCTTTGTTAACCATGTTTCTATTGGTTCGTTGATTTACAAGTTACCGCAGGGTAACCTTAAGTAACTGAAAGCATGTAAAAGAGCATTGATATGGGTTTAAAAGTGAGGAAAAATAACAGTCCACCTGTTCCATTTGGATGCCCCTTATCTGAGTGTATGTCTGTATTGGGGGGTGCTTGGACCCCAAACGTTATTTGGAGTTTAAGCAGAGGGGTAAGAAGATTCAGCGAACTAAGAATTGATATCCCCGCTATTTCCGCCAAGGTTTTAACCGTAAGACTGAAAGAGCTTGAATCAAAAGGTATTATTACCCGAACAGTTAAACCCACCTCACCACCGTCAGTCGAATATTCGCTAACCAGCCTTGGTAATGAGCTGTTGCCAGCAATAGATGCCATTGTAAAAGTAGGTCATAAATTGAAGTCGAATCGAGCTAAGAATACTGCTGAGTCTGTTGATAGTATGCTTTAGGTTGACCTTGTTACTGGAAAATTAGCAGGACATTCATAAACCTGAGTATCGTTTTTATTGACACTTTTTATCACATGCCACGAATTAGTCAGGACTCAATTTGAAAAACGCCTCAGTGTCCAACCTGTGTTGTAAGTTCAATCGGTCAATGCAGTTTTCATTGGTCCCGATCCCGCAGGTCCTGGTTTCTATTGACAGGGCAATAGCTTGAAATCTTCACGTTCAAATAGGGCATCATAAGATGTTTTCAGGTACAAAGACTGAGCAATCGACTCATTGACTAGCTCCTTTAATAAGGCGTAATGTTCAATTGGCTTTTCAAGGTACTCACTTGAACTATTAAAAAGGTTATCATTGAGTCTGGCTATAACAGGTTGATAACTATCCTTTTGGTAGTGGAAAAGCGCGCCAATCTCCGTTGCTAATTCAAAATTAGCATGCAACAAATAACCAGACTCTCCTGCCAGAGTCCAAGCGGAGTAACGTAATGATTTTTGAAAATGCATATCTTTAAGCCCAGAGGCCGAAGTCGTGTTTACTGCACCACTATTAAGCGTCTTAAATGCACCGTTGATTATTGCTAACATTCCATTTTGCCTGGGAAGTTGATCTCCCTCTAGCAATACTCTATTGAATTCAATCTCAGATTTTACATTGCATAAGGCAATCATCATTCGCTCTTCAATATCACTCATTTCATCCCAATCTTGTAAAGCAAACGCTAGGATGATGCTTAATCCAATAAAGCCAGACTCGGCAAAAACCGCTCGCCATTTGACTTGCTTATCTGGCCTTTTTTTGTTCTTTGAAAACAGCATAAGTGACTCGTATGATTTTTCTTAAGATTTACTCGAGCGTATAATAGTTCATAGGAAAAATCTCACTAAGATCAGTTTTTAACACTCAAAATCATTATGGCCTGCGATGTTCGATATCCAGCGTTCACAATGTTCTAATCGTATGCCTTCTTTTCGCTAATAGTCGTCTGTCAGGTTAGGTTGAAAGCTATCGAATTAGACTATCAGATTAGGTGTGAGTTACTACATATGACACACCCTCCTTAAAAACTTTTTCATCCCCTTTTCATTATATCTAATTACGTCACATTAGTGTTGCTGCTCTATCGGGCTTAACCAAACAGGAAAGCTTCTTTAAACCGTTGGCTTTTTTTGCATTGCTTCAGTGGAGTGCTCTGCATATCTTTCTATTGCTTTCTTACTCGATATTTCAACGGCTTATTATTTTATTTCCCTCTTAGTTAAGGCTAGTTTGCAACACTAGGTTGGCCAGATAACTTAGAAAAGTGAGTGAAATATAAAAGGACAAATAAAAAAGCATCAACCGTGTTGGGTGATGCTTAGTACACTAACTTTGGTCTATGCTTTTACTGCAAATATTCTAAACTCTAGTTCCACCGTCCAACTCCAACGTTCTACCCGTAAAATACTCATTCTCAAAAATAAATTTCGCTGCATGCGCTAATTCTTCAACTTCTGCCAAACGCTGCGCGGGAATACTCTTGATAAACATTTCGCGCATTTCAGGACGCATTTGTGCGGCCATAGCAGTCTCGACTAGGCCTGGTGCGATACACCCAGTGCGAATGCCAAAACGCGCCAACTCTTTGCTCCATGAAACTGTCATGGTGGAGACTGCCGCTTTAGATGCTGAGTAGTTAGTTTGACCGGCATTACCTGCGCGCGAGACTGAAGAAATATTCACAATCACACCTTTGCTTTTGGTTTCGACCATTTGCGCAGCTGCTTCGCGGCTGCACAAAAATGTACCAGTTACGTTCACATCCAACACAGATTGAAATTGCTCTAGTGGCATTTTACTCACCACTTTGCCTTCTTTTACTTTAAGCAACATGCCATCACGCATGATGCCAGCGCTGTTGATTAAACCGTTGATTTGACCAAAATCTGCAGCCACCTTTGCAAAGGTGACTTCGACTTGTTTTTCGTCAGTGACATTCACGGCATAACCATTGGCTTTTACCCCAAGTTTTTCGATTTCGGCAGCGGCCGCTTCAACGGCGTCTGCTTGCATGTCTAAAAGGGCAATATGTGCGCCTTGTTTGGCAAATTCTTCAGCCATGGCTTTACCCAAACCTTGCGCGGCACCTGTGATAACAATCACTTGATTTTTTAAATTCATGACTACTTCTCTTGCTTGGAAAATAAGTTAAAAATACTGGAAAAGTCCAGTTGTCCATTGCCTTGTTGACTATGAATACTGTACAAACTTTGCGCCAAGGCGCCCATAGGGGTAGCAGACTGACTTTTCAGTCCGGTATCCATGGCTAGTCCTAAATCTTTTTTCATCAAATCCACCATAAAACCACCTTGGTAATTATTTGAAGAAGGCACATTTGGCAGCACATCAGGACAGGGGTTATACAATTCTAAGGTCCAGTTTCTGCCAGAACTTTGCAGCATAATGTCCGACATAACTTTAGGATCAAGGCTGTTATCAATCGCCATTTGTAAGGCTTCTGAGGTACCTAACATCAATACTGACAACAACATATTGTTGCATATTTTGGCCACTTGACCGGCACCGTGGTCGCCAGCATGAAAGATATTTTTGCCCATTGCCTGCAAAATTGGCAATGCCGTTGCATAATCCTGCTCTTTGCCTCCCACAATAAAGGTCAGAGTGCCAGCTGTTGCACCGCCTACCCCACCAGAAACTGGGGCATCTATAAAATGGATACTTTTCTTAGCTAATTCATTGGCCACCACTTTTGAAGTGGCAGCATCTATGGTGCTCGAATCAATCACTAAACAGCCTGCTTTTAACTGGCTAATGAGCCCGCTATCACCAATATAAAGCGATTCAACATGTTTTCCGGCCGGTAACATAGAGATCACTACATCGGCTCCCTGAACAACATCTGATGCCGATTTGGCTTGTGTTGCACCAGCTTGTTCTAAACTGTCCATAGTAGTTTGCACTAGGTCAAACACACAGACGGAATAACCGGCCTTTAACAAGTTATGAGCCATAGGAGCGCCCATATTGCCCAAACCGATAAAGGCTATTTTAGGAAGTTCATTTTGCATTTTGTTCCCCGCTAATCTGCGTTTAAGTGTGCTAAAGGATGAGTGCCTAGTGACCAAATGTCTGTAAAAAAGTAATCAATCGTTTCTTGCGGCACCTGTGCAACCGACTTATAGCGCCAATTGGGCTGATTATCTTTATCAATCATCAGCGCTCTTACGCCCTCTTGAAACTCACCAAACTCACCACATTGGCAAGA
>NZ_CAJWCF010000078.1 GCF_913020055.1 uncultured Paraglaciecola sp.
ATTTGGACAATGATGAAAAGTTCAATAAAAACAGTATGTTTAGTGTTCAACAACAGTTAATACAAACATAGCCTTTTAAAAATGTCTTTGCCAATATAAAAGACTCAAAAAAAGTTTGTCATTATCCAAACAATCAAACAGCATTCACATGCATCATTTTCTACTTCATTGAGTTACAAAAAATGAGTATAGATATGTTGGTTCACAGCCATTTATTCATTGCCAACATTGAACGTTCAAAACACGTTATCTACCCGCTCCCTTAAACGCATGAAGACGTAATTAATCAGTGGAAAATGACTGACATTTGTTGCTCATAAAAGAAAGTTTAGCAAATAAAAAGATCGAGTTTTAACAAGCACATAGACGTAAAAGTTAAGGCTCGCAATCGACGATTTTCTGTCTATCTTCAAACAGATTATTGAGCACTCTAATACTTTAGTCTAAATGACCATTTAAATAGATTAGTGTTAGAATTTATGTGACTTTTTTAGTACCACTGTGGTCATGTTTTTTTACGAAGGAATTACTATGAAATTAAACTCTACAATCCTGTTATCTGCATTGTTACTAATTAACTCAGGTACGGTGCTCGCAGCAGGCGATGCACGTCACTTCCCCGGTATTTTTCTCGGCTATACAAATGCCGCAGATGAAACACATTTTACCTATGGCATCGAGTATGAATATAAATTCAACCAACATTGGGGACTCGGAGCAATATACGAAAAAGTAGATGATGCACATCATGGTGATGGCGTAACAGTGACAATTGCTGAGCTATTTTATCACCCAGTAAAAAACGTAAGAGTTGGATTTGGCATAGGTAAGGAAAAAATTGGTGGTGCTCACCCACACACAGAAGACTTGTATCGAGTGAGTGCAAACTATGAGTTCCATGTAGGTGATTTTGGAATTGAACCTACCGTGGCAGTAGATTTCATCGACGGGGAAAAAGCCTATGTATTAGGCTTAGCATTTATCAAACCATTCTAAACCACAAATGACCTAAAGGAATTATCAAGTTAAGCAGATAAGACGAAGTGCTCACAAAACAATTAGTTATTCAAAATAATGGATCGTTTGTGAGTCTTTTTTGAATCTGAATCGTCCATTAAAAATTAAAATGACGAGTAATTTATATGATTGAACTAGTGTACATAAGCAAGGCAAACAAGCGTTTCACAACTGCAGAGGTGCAAGCTATGCTGCGCACCTTCCGCCAGAAAAACCATGCCACAGAAGTAACTGGGCTGTTGCTTTACGATGGATATGGCACCTTTGTACAGGCACTAGAAGGTGACTCGGAAGTGCTAACAACACTTTATGCAAAAATTAAACTTGATGAACGTCACACCCGGGTGAATTTATTAGGGGAAACGCCGATATCTAAACGAAGTTTCCCTGATTGGCGGATGGGTTACAAAAATCTAGATCTATCTTCCGCAATCGAAATAGAAGGTTACTCTGATTTTCTAGAGCATAATGATCGCACTGATTACCTTGCACAGAAGCCTAACTTTGCAATGGATTTGCTGGAACACTTTAAACACAACAGCAAATCAAATTTAGATGAGGATTAAGACCAATGCTAAAACGTATCAAAATAAGCCAAAAAATTTATTTATTAGGTTTTACGAAGCTTATTCTCATGTTGATTATGGGCATTATAGCATTAATTCAAATGGCGAAAATTGGCAGTGAATTAGTAGATATTGCCGAAGAACATATACCTCTTGGTTCTAAAATAACACATATTACCGAGCTACAACTTTCCCAGTCTATTTTGTTCGAACGCGCTTTATTTTATGCTTCTATCCGTGCACAAAATAGTGATTTCAGTTCGGAAAAATCGTCGAGTGTTAACAATAAACTGTTTGAATTAAGCAAGACTATCGACCAAGAAATGGACCAAACCAAAACATTCATTACCAAAGCTATTGAAATTCTTCATACAGAACAAGCTAAAAAAGAATATCGTCACATTTTGAGTGTGTTAAACGATGCACAACAACGTTATGCCGTATTTACAAGTAAACTTGAGACTTTTGATTCAATTTCAGGAACAGTCGAGCTTGTAGAGTTTGCTACTGATGTAGAAAAAATACAGGATAAATTGCAACAGGAACTAATTGATTTATCAATGGAAATAATGAAATTCACCCAAGAAGCTTCATTACAAGCCGAACATGATGAACAGTCAGGAATTGTTTGGATTTCCGTTTCCTTTGTCATTGCCCTAGCAGTTGGCTTGGTCTTACCGTCCATCATTAGCCAATCTATCGTTAAACCAATCAACTTTTTGGCTTCAAGGTTGGCAGAAATTGCTAACGGGGACGGTGATTTAACAGTGAGATTGGATGAAAAAGCCAAAGATGAAACCGGTGATGTAGCCCGTTCGTTTAATCAATTCCTCAATGTATTAAGAACACTGATTAGCAATACTAATAATCAGGCGGATGATTTAGGTAATTCAGCAGAAGAAGCATTAAAAGCAATGCGGGTCACTGCTTCAAATGTAGATAACCAAAGAACCGAAACAGAATTAGTGGCCGCAGCTGTCAACGAAATGAGCACCACCACACATGAAGTCGCGCGAAGTGCTTCCCACGCTGCCGATGTCACGCAAAATGTAAAAGACAAAGTAGTTGAAGGGCAAAAAGATGCTATCGAAACTCAGACTATTATCAAAAAATTATCAGAAGAAGTAAGCGAAGCATCAGAGGTGATAGGAAGTTTAGTAGAGGAAACCAACAATATTGGAAATGTACTAGAGTCAATCCAAGGCATTGCCGCGCAAACCAACTTGTTGGCACTTAATGCCGCCATAGAGGCTGCTAGAGCAGGTGAAACAGGACGTGGTTTCGCAGTAGTGGCCGATGAAGTCCGCACGTTAGCGCAACGTACACAAACATCAACAGTTGATATTCAAGACTTATTGCTAAGATTAAAGACTGAGGCCAATAACGCAGTCACAAGCATGAACAAAGGCACAGAAAGCGCAAATTCATGTCTTGAAAAAAGTGCAAAAACTAGTCGAACATTTGAAGAAGCCTCAGATTCTGTCTCGCAAATATCAGACTTAAACGTACAGATTGCCGCTGCGGCAGAAGAACAATCGGCCGTGGCTGAAGAGATAAATAAGAACATTGTTAAAATCAGCGAACTGGCGGATATCACAGCGCAAGGTGCGAAGGAAACATCAAAAGCCAACAGTACCATTGCAAAAAGTATCATAGATTTACACTCTAATCTGAATGTATTTATAGTCTGATAATTAAGGCTTACTCTCATTCAAATGAGTTGGTTGATTTTTCTAGAGCAAACCAGTTCAATCGAACTGGTGTCGTTTATGTGAGTTGAAGCAGGTTATTCGTTTAAGTCAAAGTGTCCAATCAAGGTGCGTTGTCCGTTGATAATAACCTCAACCTGATGCTTTCCAGCATACAAGATTCGCGTGGTCATCGCTTTCAATGACACCTTTTTAGAAAATCGTAACGTCTGAGCAGGCTCTATTTCTATGGCTTTAAGCTTGAATACTTTAGGGTTTGCCTTGCCATTGGCCTTGATGAAGAGGATAGAAAAGTCGACCATTAAGGCTGCTTTTTTACGGCTTTGATTAATCAATTCAAAGTTAATTTGAACGCTTGATCCCATCTTGGCTTTTTCTGGAGTTATGTTTACTTGCTGAATTTTCACATCAACGACCTGGCCATAACCCAACGCCTCTAATGCCCCCTTCTCGCCACGTTTAATTGCGCTACGCAGAGAGTGCTTCACCAACCATATTCTGTCTTTAGAAGCATTATTGAGCCACCTTTTAGCGATATTTGCTAATAACTCAGGATGATCTTTACCAATATCATTGAGATTGTTAGCAACCGACCGCCTTACATACAGCTCAGGATCATCTTTTAGTAATTCTAATAAAACAATGACAGGTGATGGGTCTTGAATAAACTCTGGTAAACGCGAAGCCCATGGCAAACGAGTGCGAGTGCCTTCTGACACCAATCGTCTTACATGTTGATTTGAGTCATTGGCCCATAACTTCAATAAAGCCAAACATTTTTCTGGATAACGTTGTATAAAAGGCCGAATGGCAAATTCAGAAGTAAACCTTTGAGTCAGCTGATAATGTGCTTGCATGGATGTATCAAAATCATTGAGTCCATTGTCAGTGACATAAATGGTGTGAGGCAAGAATATAAAAGAGGCAATACTATTATTCTCTTCATGCTCTACTGGCGAGTCTAACGACGCGATCAATATTTCTACCGCACTCTTAAAATCATCAGGTAAATAAACCTTTAACGCTGTGGCAATTTTCCGGCCTCGCTCCATCAATTCAAGACTGTCATAACCTTGCTGCACATGCGCAACAAACCCTTCACTATCGAAGTTGACGTCTACATGCTGCAGCATGTTTGATATTTTGGTGACAATATCAATGCCATAATTATTTTTGAGAGGTTCAGCCAAGTCGTTAGTTCGCCATAATTTATTTAGTGGTGACGTTCAAGCATTTCCAATTTCGCCGAATAAAGCTTTTCATCTAACTTGGTATAAGCCAATCCTGATGCTTTTTGCATAGCGTTATTGGCCTCAGCCTTGTCCCCTAGTTGATAATAAGTCTTTGCTTGACCAAAAAATTCTCATGTAAATAGGGCGCCATGTCTGCGGATTTTTTGTAAAGGTATAGAGCCTTCCAATAGTTTTCTCTTGTATAGGCCTGATTAGCTAAATCATGCCAGTTGAATGGGTTGTCATCTTCAATTTCCAAATACTTGTCTTCGTATAACGCAGCTTCTGCATGTCTGTTACTTTCGTTAAGCAAAATTACGTAGTTACTTAAAATACTCACCGAGCCTTTTGTATGCTGAAGCGTGTGTCTATATATGGATTCGGCTACATCTGGCATTCCTGATTTTTTATGCAAAACAGCCAAGGTATTGAGTGTTTCAATATTATTTGGTGATATCTGCAGAGCGGCAGATAACAAAGAATATGCCCTATCTAAGTCATCATCTACTAATGCCTTGGCGGCCAAGTTTTGATAATACATAGACACAAAATCTTCATCACTTACTCTCCCCCCCTTTACTCCTCTGGATGCTGGGAAATAATCTATGATGATCTTTGAAAAGTATATATCTAGCTTTTTATTATCGAGTTGGGCTGGTGCATGAACATGTGTTTGAACATGAGAAGACATAGTCATGATGCCATTTTCTCGAGAATAAACAGGCTCAGAATTAACTTTGCGATATTCAACTTTAAGACCCACTAAAGAAGCATAAGCCTTAGTTAAAATAGCAAGTGATAGGCAATTACCGGCTTGCTCAATAGCAGCTAAGTCAGCATTATAAGTATCGCCTCGGTAAGTGAAACCACTGAGAAAGTCACCTAAGTATTCAGCCAAACGCACATGACCTTTAATATCTTTATTTTCCCGAGCATGGTAATACGATAAAAAATGTTGTGCGCTATCATCATTAAGATAAAAGATATCTTCTATTTGAGGGACTTCGATTAGATTGTAGTCATCACTTTGCCAATTAAGGTGAGGAGCTATACGAGCAGAATGGGTATCTATGGAGCTAGATAAGTCGTCGTGACTTGCACAACCCATAATCAACAACAGTAAAAACAAAGCAGTAAATCGTACCATCTATTTCATTTGACACTCCACAATCTGTGTTAAGATCTATTATCAATAAAAAGATATCGGATTTAACACAAACTGTATACTCAAATCACCTGAAACAGCGGATTCAACGGGAATTAAAACGTGCTAAGACAGGTAGTAATTAGTATAGAACTGCAATCAAAAATCAACCGCGCAAGCTAAATCACATTGGCAATGCTCGAAAGACTACGCCTCAGTTATGCTGAAACACATAAATTGAGGCGATATGTTAAAGATAAAAATCGATGGTTTTCTTTAGCCAAATCGATAAATTTATTGGTATTGTTGCTTTATTAAATCAGCACAACGTTCTGCAATCATGATTGTTGGAGCATTGGTGTTTCCACCAACAAGTGTGGGCATAACAGATGCATCCACTACCCTTAAGCCTTTTATACCTTTTACTTTAAGTTCTGGATCTACCACTGTCATCGTCTCTTCAACATCCCCCATTTTACAGGTACCTACTGGGTGATAAATGGTTTCGGCTTTTTTGCGGATAAAAGCCAATATTTGTTCATCTGTTTGTGCTTCTGGGCCCGGCCCGATTTCCCAAGATTGGTACTTTTCAAAGGATGGAGCCGCCAAAATTTCCCTCGCGCGTCTTACACCGTCAATCATCACTTTTTGATCATCAGGATGATGCAAATAGTTCGGATCAATCATGGCTAAATCGCCAGGCTTATTAGAACGTAATTTAATTTCGCCCCTGCTTTTAGGATACAGACCACAAACATGGACCCCATATCCATAACCAAATGCGGTAGTACGACCATGATTCAGCAAAATTGCTGGTAAAAAATGGTATTGAATATCTGGGATATCACCTGCACTTTGTGTTTTATCAAAACCACCAGCCTCTGCTACATTACTGGTGAGCAGACCTTTGCGATTAAACATGTAATTAAATGCCGCTTTTACGTAACGCGGAATAAGCGCAAATGAAATAGAATAACTTTCCCGACTTTTACAGCGATGTTGAACTATTGCATCAAGATGGTCTTGCAAGTTTTGCCCTACCCCAGGTAAATCTACTTTTGTTTCAATACCTTTTTCAGCTAGATGTGCCTTTGGCCCTATCCCAGACAACATTAGGACTTGTGGTGAGTTGATTGCTCCAGCTGATAACAACACTTCTTTGTTCGCAGTTAGTTCAATAGATTGACCATTAAGTTGCAGTTTTATCCCTGTTGCTACGCCATTATTAATTTGAATTTTTTCAACTAAGGCTTTGGTTAATACGGTTAAATTAGGGCGTGTTAAGGCCGGGGTTAAATAACCTTTTGCTGTAGAACAGCGCTGCCCGTTTTCCTGAGTAACCTGATAAAAACCTAGTCCCTCTCGATCAACACTATTAAAATCGGTGACTTTGGCTAAACCAGCACCTTGGGCAGCATCCACAAAGGAGTTAGAAAGAGGGTTGGTATGCACTAAATCACTGACGCTAAGGTAACCGCCTGCACCATGCAATTCACTCTCACCATGTTGTTGCTTTTCTGATTTTTTGAAATAAGGCAACACAGTTTGCCAATCCCATCCTTTAGCACCCAACTCACTCCACTGGTCATAATCTTCTGGCACACCACGCACATAACACATGGCATTGAGTGAACTTGAACCACCCAGTACTTTGCCTCGAGGCCAAAAAAGTTGACGGTTATTAAGTTGAGATTGAGGTTCGGTATCGTACTCCCAGCCTAAATTAGTCATCCTCGAAAGAAAGGCCAAACCAAATGGAATATGAATAAACGGGCTTTTGTCTTTACCACCCGCTTCAATTAAACAGACACTAAACTGGCTATTTTCAGTTAAGCGAGCCGCTAATGTAGCACCAGCTGAACCGGCACCTATAATGATAAAGTCGAATTGTGTTTGAGAAAGTTTTTGCATGAAATCGATTGCTTATTTGAACTAAAAATATCAGGAGCTATGGCGGTTAAAACTAAGGTAAAACTGGATCAACCGTGGTTATAACGTTCACAACACTCATCTGATGTCATACCAGTTAGTGTATCAAAAAAGATATCTTAGTGTTACTTTCTTGTAAACTTGAACGCTACCAGCAGAATAATTTTATACAATAAAATTCAATTAGTTATAAAATGCACGTTGCGCTAAGTATTATCATAAATATCAATGGAGAAGCATTAGTTTGGATTCACAATCTATTAAAATGTCATTTCGCTTACTCCTGGCCAAGTGCCTTATTCGCCTAAAACGACTTAAACACGTGGATCATTCAGCGGATGAAATTAATCAATTAATTCAGCCTCATCTGCCACTTACCTTCCCTATTTCAGTGCCTAAGGGAGAAGGTCGTTTTACCTTATCAAAAACCAACATTTCAATGCCAATAAACGCGGATTATATTCAAGCCGAGGTGTTGGGCAATATTGAGGTCACTTATCTTGCCAACCCCATTTATCGTGCTCATGTAGTATTAGTCGTACAAGCTAAGCCCCATTATGAAAAGACCAGAAAAAACGTACTGCTGACTGATTTACGCATTATCGATATTCATATGTTAAACGACGAATATTCCATTTTAAAAGATACTTCCAACCTGATTAATATGTTTGTCCCTAGTCCGGTTTTGTCTATGGTTACAGGTTCAATGAAAACAGCCTTTTCGATTATGACGGGCACTACTGCTTCCGAAGCTAATAGTTATTTGCAAATGTACTTAAGTGGCAGCAAACAAAAAGTATTGGATTACCATAAACCACAAATTGAAAACATCATTACTGATTTGGCCGCAGGTGAAGACATGCAATACAGCTTGGACATCAATGATTTTGAAGAGGGTTTATTCGCACAATACGGCAAAAAAGTAGTGGTTGAACAGGGACATTTGAGATTTAAGTTCTAAACAATTCATCGCAAGTAGCTAAACGGTAATCAATGTTTAGTTGCTAGTAATTCTCGCGCCAAATCCTTTCCTGCAACTATGATGGTCTGAATAGAATCAAACCCATCACTATTACCTAGCGGGTTAACTTACCCCCCACGACTCCATAAATTTTGATTACCCTCAACAAAAAAGTAATTATGGGGTTCCCAATAATCGGGAACCGATCCAGCACTTTCAGAAGGTTTAAAGTCGTAACTTAACTTTTGCATAATCTCAACTAAGCGTTTTGGATCTATTTTCATCAATTTTTTGCGCGCAACAGGGAAATGCAAGTTAATATTTTTCTCCATTACCATGGTTTTACCGTGAGTTAAAAACATCAAATTTTTAGTCACTGGGCGACATATGGGCTCATCTACTAACTTTGGGTTTAAGCCCGATACTATGGCATATTCATATAACTCTAATTCTTCGCCTCGCATGTCTTTAGGTATGTAGACAAAGCCATAACCTAAAGGAAACTGACCGACAATATCTACAAATACTTTAGCGATTGGCCCGCTAATAACTTTTTTAATAGCCAATTGTTCAATCAAAATCGAAGCTGTTGTTAAGCTCTTCCGTTGGTAGTCACGTTTAGTCGAAAAAACAACAGACGTATAAATTTGTGGGATTTTAATAATCTCACTAGTACCAAGCTTAGACGAGTTGGCATCTAAGACTAAGCCCAACTGAAATTTGAGTTTTTGTTTTTCAGACTCATCAAAAGCAGACACGTCTTCTTGTATAATCTTATCGCTGGCCTGCTGACAACCTAAACCATTTTGTAAATAATCAATCGTATATTCATAATTTAAGCGCAACATCTTTTCACGCTCATCTTTTTCGAGTAAACGAAATCTGTCTTTTTCGCCCTTCTTACCTTCTAAAAGCTCGACTAGATCTGGATGTTGAAGACCTACATCTTGAAAAACTGCAGCCAGCATAATAGGTAGGATAACCGCCTGCGTATAACAAATATAATCGCTTCCCTCTGGTTCAAAACGTTTTTCAGGGTCATAATTTTTCATCATATAGGCATTTTTTACTACACCATCGAGAACCAACTTATCTAGTACTCGCAAACTTAACACTGCTTTATATGCTGGTTTTAACTTATGGTGTAGTTCAGCTAATTTCTTCCCCTTACCCGGCGAAAAAAGAACTAAGGTAGTTAAAAACTTGGCACTTTTTAATTGGGTATCCTCAAAATTTTCACCTTCACTCAAAGATAACAAGTTGAGGCACATACTAACGGCATCATTAAGTCTGGTAATCCGACTTTCTTTTTGCACTCGGAGTTCGTGGTTATACTTTCTTTTTAGTTGCTCCACATTGGCTTCTAGTTTTAACGCCTCTTTACCTGATTGTTCTTTCTTGGCAGATAAAACTTGCTGCATTTCGGTTTTTATCAACTGCAGTTTTTGTTTGTTTACAGGTTCTTGCTTAAAATAGTTAGCGGCTTGTTGATAAAGAGAAGGTTTCTCTTCTTCATTACCACTGATTGCATTGACCAATCTATCTACCGAAATGGTATAGCTAAAATTGTAATTTTTATCTAACATCTTAACTCAACTTATACAGCGAATAGGTTTGGTAAAGAGTAGGCTCTATTTAAACATGCAAATATTATCGAGACTGAAGCCATTTCTTTGAATACCAATTGGATTACCTTGAAGTTTAACTATTTTAAACTAAAGATGAAAGCAGGGAAATAAATCTCCCAACACTCTGTTATTTAGCCGGACGTGTTTCATTTAATTACGTCTTTTTGACTGAAGGGTTCGTCATCAACAATTGATGAAAATTCCTCTGTTATCTTTTCGCCAATATCCTCAATATTTAAGCTTGGATCATCGACACACTTTTCCAACATATCGAATGCATCTAGGCAATAACGCCTAAGAGGTTCTAAACTATCAATCTTATTATTACAACAAACCAGCCCAATATTGGCCCGTCCATTATAGGTCACCATAGTAATATTCACACCACCACCAGGCGTAATTGTTGAAACAGGATAAGCGGCAAGTACTTGGCTATCTTTAAAGTACATTCTTTCAGAGGGGCCCGGCATATTGGACACTAAAGTGTTAGCGATAGGTTTGACCCAATTCGACAATCCCAACAGCTCAAAGATGATGGCATAGGTTTGAATTAATAAAGTGTAATAACTAAACGACGCAGGATGTGAAGCTTTCGCCGCCCTTTTAACTTTGCGATGATTCTCAATTATTTCTCTGAGTCTAAGATAAGGATCAGTATGTCCATGTGCTAGTTCAACTGGCACTATGGCAATCTGATTGCCGTAGGTTGTTTCTCCCGGTTTACGTAAATTGATTGGCATATTGGTATATAAGGCTTTGTTAAATGTATGCCCATAATCTCTAAGCTGCCTATGTACCGCAATGTCGAACACACATAACATCACCTCATTAGCTGATGCTCTTAAACGTTTGCTGAGAGCCTTAATACGTTCAAAGTCGATATCCAAGGTCGCAATAGCACGGCCTTTTTTCACCTGCCCTGTCAACACTGTTTTGGTGCCTGAAAAAGGCAACGGCATGTAGTCTTTATTTATTCTAAGTAACTTGAGCAGCAGCCTAAATATAATCCAAATAAGATCTTTACTGGCTATTATAAAACCCCAAACGCCGCCAAATGCAGCCTTAAACCAGTGGGGTTTATTCCGTGTTCTTTGCGTTCTGTCCATTGACCATACAGGTACAAAACCTTCAACAATTGGCTCAGGGCTGTAACCTGCTTGGAACCACCGGATGAGGGTACTGCCGTCCCCGCACATATGATGAATTTTAATATACAGGGCGAATTGTTCTGTGTTGTGGTCTTTAATTAAATGAAATTGCCAAAGTGGTTTGTCTCTGTCTAACCAAGGTTCATGTAAGCTGGCAACAAACTTATGTAACGCAGGTTTGTCGGTTAAGTCTTCGATAGTATGCAGCTGAACATGGTATTGCATGTCTAACTGTTCAGCGGGTACAAACTTGATGGGGTACCCCATAAAAGTCCTGACTCTGCAATTAAAAGGCGCACAAGCTTGATCATTTGCGCGCATTTCTGCCGCCAGTTCATCAACATAATCCAGAGTGGCCTTTGCTGGCATTTTTAACAGCTGCAAGCTTGCTACATGTTTAGGATTATCCTCAGATTCAGTGATCCAAAAGGTCTTATCAAGAAATGCTAGTTTTTTACTCAAAACGTTATCCTTTTAAACTGAGGTTTATATCCTTTAATCTTCATTAGAGAATCCACGATTGGCTATGGCTTCTTGTAAACGATGTAATTCACCTGGTTCAATGTTGATATACGGCAACAAGGCAAACAAAATGGCTGACAGACTTTTGTATAAATACACATCATCATTAATATCATTACCTTTCAAAGCATAATAATTACCGGCCTGACTAAAGACTAAACCAATGATCTCAACCATTTGATTGCACTGACCAGCAGAAGCATTAATCGTTTTTTGTATTACAAACTGCGCTAGAAGCTCTGTAACACATCGTTCTTGAGCGCCCATCAATTTAATGAACCCTTTGGCCACACTAGGGTATTTATCAGTTAAGTCAGTAGGATTACGATACAAAAATCGAAACAAGTGATTCTTTTCAATAATCAGATACAGATAATAAAAGAAGTCTTCGATGCTTAGAGAAGTTTCAGATTGATTACTTGGGGCATCAAGAATGGTGCGTAATTGCTCTTGATAAAGATCAAACAACGCTGCAATAATGACTTCTTTTCCTTTGAAATGATAATACAAATTGCCTGGACTGATATCCAATTCCAATGCAATCTCGACACTGCTAACATTGTTTTCCCCTTGTTGATTAAAGATATCAAGGGCAGTTACCAATATACGTTCAGCCGTTTTCATTTTATTATCACCAAAATATGCTGGAGCATGCTGTATCATTCCACACTGTGAGCGCCATGTACAAGTGTTTGAATATAAAGCTTTTGTATTTATACGCATTGATTAATTAACCTCAACTCAGGTTAACGATATAGGACAAATAATGATAAGAGTACTGTTCAACAAAAAGGGTGGAGTGGGCAAATCAAGTTTAGCCGTTAATCTTGCGGCGATTTCTGCTAGTCAGGGTTACACAACCTTACTCATTGACCTAGATACACAATGTAATAGTACCGCTTATCTAAATGCCACTGACATCCCCAAAGAAAGCAGTATTGCGGATTTATTTGAACAAACGATAACCTTTCACCTACATCGTCGTCCTGCCAGTGATTTCTGTCATCCTACACAAGTGCCTAATCTGGATATTATTCCTGGCTCTGAACGTTTAGCCGAGCTGGAGAGTGAATTAGACAGCAGGCATAAAATTTATAAACTACGGGAGGCCTTGGAGTCTCTGAAAGGTACCTATCAGCACATATTTATCGATACAGCACCTGCATTAAACTTTTACAGTATGTCGGCGCTAATTGCGGCACAACGATGTTTAATACCTATCGATTGTGATGACTTCGCTAGGCAAGGCTTATATAGCTTGCAACTAAAAATTGCCGAAATAAAAGAAGATCATAATGAAGACTTGGAAATTGAAGGGATCATAGCCAATCAATACATGACTAATGCTAACCTACCCAAACAAATTGTGAATGAATTAATAGCTGAGGGTTTCCCAGTTTTGTTAGAATATATTGGTCAATCGGTTAAAATGCGCGAGTCTCACCAGGCTAAAAAACCCCTTATTTTACTGGCGCCTAAGCATAAATTAACGCAATCTTTGACCGGTATATTTGAACTGTTAGATAAAAATCAAACCTGAATTCAAGGCTATTGACCGATGCCCTTTATGGCTAAACGAAATAATCCGGGTTGCTTATCAGCCAACATCACTCCAATTTGCCTGACGTCAGCAAATAACAGTTCAGGAGCCCCGTCTATTTTTCGTCCTCGAAATTGTGCAACAAAATCTTTTTCAGTAAAAGCCAGGGTTTGCCATATATCACGTTGACTGGAAAACGTTGCCACGTAAGCCATTCCGTCAAACCCTTTATTCGTTCTAAGACGCAATTGGTAGTCCCTACCGTCACTTTTTATTTCCAGTAAAATAGGTTTACCGTCACTTTCCAGAGCCAATGGGCCGACACGTCTAACAGATGCAAACCCACCATTATTATCCAAAGATAGAACCCCTTCGAAATAGGCGATTGTATCAACCACACGTAAATTTGACTGAGACACTCCGCCCATTACGCTATCGTTCACACGATACCAATAGTTGAGTTCTTGACTATCAGAAAAATCAACTTTCGATTGAGATGAGGCGTTAGAAGACAACATAGTTAATAAGGTAAGTAGAATAATTTTCATGAAGCTTACTACGTCAAAAGCTAGAAAATAGATTCAATATTTGTTTTTAACTCAAGTAGTTTTTTTGGAAGGGTTATAAAAACACTAGATACAATTGCATAAAACCAGCGCCCATACCTAATAATGCCCCAGTTAAAATCAACTTCCATTCATCGGCTTCGTAGGCGGGACGAAGCACACCTTCAAACTCTTCAGGCGATAAGGCTTGCATACGCTCACACAAATCATCAGCAATTCTTAGGGCTTTATTGGTGTATTCGTAGGCATAGGCTAAGTATTTTTCTGAATCGGCAAAAATACGCTGAGTAGCGAGTTCTTTCATTTTGTAATAAGAGTCGGATCCAACACCTAAGGCAAAATAGGGCTGTGCGATAGCCACATAACGTTCAATTGCGTCATTTACATGGAGTTCTATCAATTCTAACAATTGACCAGACCCCGACCCATGCACGGCTATTTCCATAATATTTTTTGAGGTCATCAATTTTGACTCAATAATATCTGAATACACCCGAGAGACTTCTTTCTGACGTTTTAAAAACATGCCTTGAATGGTAAAGCCCATAAATTTAATCGGGTGTTTAGGTTCAAAAATGATCTTTAATGCAATCCAGTTGGTGGCATACCCTACTATTAAGCCTCCTACTGGCAATACCCACCAAGTGGGATAAAACATCCACACCACCATTGTCGGTAAGCCAAATAAAAATCCAAAATAAAAGCCAGATTTTTCTATAAAAGGAAATTCCTTTTCACCCGACTTTAAGAAAATTTCGTTGATAAGTTCGGGAGCGTTAACTAACTGACCGACCACCAGCTCTTTAATATCCACAATCTCTTCAATGTTGTACTTAAAGTCATTGACCATTTTAGTGACAACATTAGGAATATCGGCTTCAACTCTTGCGTAAACAAGGTTTTTGCCATGCACAGGCAAAGATGCCCATAACTGAGGTGCAGACTCTTTCATCACATCATTAATAATCACCCGAATAGTTTGCTTGAGACGCCTTTGAATGGCTTTAGTCAGTTCTAAAGGATCTATTC
Source organism: uncultured Paraglaciecola sp. (assembly GCF_913020055.1). Lineage (GTDB taxonomy): Bacteria > Pseudomonadota > Gammaproteobacteria > Enterobacterales > Alteromonadaceae > Paraglaciecola. Next base: position 14,992 of record NZ_CAJWCF010000078.1, read on the forward strand.
GGTCTGCTAATTCTTGCACGCTGAGCAATTTACCTAGCACTAGCTCAACTTCAATCTCCGCCATTTCTCGGCGCTTGGCGGGGATTAAACCTTGCCAACCTAAAAAAGGTTTAAGGCCAACAAATTCGATGGGATAAAACATCATTTTGACGGCTAAAAAATTAGTAGTCCAACCCACTATCGCGCTAATAATAGGGATAGATAACAAAGGGAGATGAGTAACGAGTTGATCAATTAATTGCATAGAAAGCAGTTGCGCCTGTTAATTATTATTTTGCGGCTTACATGAGCCATCTTAAGAGGCTAACTATTGGAGTTAGAATGGTCAATCTAAAAATAGCCTAGGTTGGAAATTATCCATATAAAACCCTTTTTAAATACAACTAGTTAACTAATCAAGTCGATAAAAGGTAATGGTTTAAGTTGAACATCTTCAATTTTGGGTAGCAATTTCTAATTATTTGCGGTTATATCTGGTCAGACTAGTAAATTGAGAGACTTGAATGGCGAATAAAATCCTTGCTGAATTAGAAGACATTATGCAACAAGCCACGTCTTATGAAGAATATTTAGAGGCTGCACAAGCCCATGACGAATTGTCTGGCGCCGATGAATGGAAAGCCAAAGATCATAGTACAGATTATGACTATCGCTTGATCCGTAAACGTGTACAACGTATCAAACAAGCCAGAATAAGCGGTGATGTAGCCGGTTTGATGTATATTTTACACGAAGGGTTACACGGTAACTTGGGTAATATTGCATCATCTGCTCTTAATCAACACGCCAAAATTGGCACTAAACATCTGATTGAAGAATTTATCCAAGAAGTATGTAGCGCCTTGGACTTTATTTATCAAGCTGATGAAAATGAAATCGATTTTTACGAGAAATTGTCTTTCTTTGATGAAACCGCACAGGCTTTTGGTCGCAGTTGTTTGATGTTAAGTGGCGGCGCAGGTCTTGGTTTTTTCCATTGTGGGGTCATCAAATCGTTAATCGAACATGATTTATTGCCTAAAGTAGTATCAGGTGCCAGTGCTGGCTCAATCATCGCAGCATTGGTGGGTACACGCACCGATGAAGAATTGCTGAAGGTGATTCAACCCGAGTTCATCCAACAAAAATTTAAACAGTGGCGACTATGGCAAGGTTTTGGCAAAGGCAGTTTGCTCGACAGTAGCCATCTCGAAAATGCCTTAATTGAATTATTTGACTTAACCACTTTTGAAGAAGCTTTTAAGAAAACCGGTCGGCATATGACGATTACAGTATCTCCGGCTGATTTGCATCAACATTCACGTTTGTTAAATGCTAAAACTTCGCCCAACGCTATTATTACGCAGGCAGTGAGAGCATCAACGGCGATACCCATATTATTTTCCCCGGTACAATTAAAGGCTAAAAACAGAGCCGGTGATGTTGTGCCTTATATTCCTAATCGACGTTTTGCAGACGGCTCAATTATGGCCGACCTACCCTTTGATCGTTTAGCCCGTTTGTATGGGGTCAATCATAGTATTGTCAGTCAAACTAACTTAGTGGCTGTGCCCTTTTTGGCTAGAGATAAAAGAGATACCACAGGGTTAGTGGGCTTAACCTGGCGTTACGCGGCAAAAATTGCCAAAGTGAACAGCATTTATGCTTTTGATTTACTTGAAAACGTTATTAGCCATCGAGCGGCTAGATTAGGCATACATAAAGTGCGATCTATTATTGATCAACAATATGTGGGCGATATCAATATTTTACCCAGCGCTAGTTTTGCTAATCTTAAACATATTGCTTCCAACCCAAGTTTAAAAAGTATCCAAGAGCTTATTCATCACGGTGAACGCGCCACTTGGCCACAACTAGATTTAATTAAACGCAATACCCTAATCAGCAAAACAATCAGGGATTATTTAACCCAATTAAAACAAAGAGAAGCCAGACTACTCACCGACCACAATGGATTGCGCGTCGTTAATGGTTAACCACCAATAAGCAATGAACTACAACGAATTCAATCGTTTCTGTGAAGCAATGCCTCCCACCACATACCTAAAGCAGTGGGGTGATTCTCATGTTTGGAAGGTTGCAGGTAAGGTGTTTGCTATTGGAGGCTGGGCTGAGGGTGAGCTACCTGCGTTTACATTTAAAACATCCGAACTCAATTTTGGTTTTTTGAATGAATCTGAAGATTACAAACCCGCCCCATATTTTGCAAACCGAGGAATGAAATGGATCCAACAGTTTGATAGCCACTCAGATAAAGACAAGGAACTGTGTTATTACCTTACCGAGTCTCACCGCTTAGTTTCACTTGGGTTGTCCAAATCAAAACAAAAAGAGTTGGGGTTAAATCAAGAGTAAATAAAGCACGACTCATGCCTTTCAGCTTTAAAATCACCTAGTACCAACTAATTAATCGGCATAGCCAAATATTATCCTAGGACTCGACTACATACTCACCCGCCATTAACGCAAGATGATAATGAGTTCACAAGCAAGTAGCGATCTGGAAACCAATAAATACACAACATCCTTGATATTTCCCCCTTCACAATAAAGCGTATTTAGGAACCATACACTAAACTAGGTCGAATCACTTTTTCGACATTAGCTCAGGTCCCGCAAAAATCAACATAAAATAAACCACTATATACCTTGGGTTTTGTCGTTGAAAAAACACAATTAGCGATATAAAAAAGGAAGATAAATATGTTAAGACGTGACTTTTTAAACGGGTTAGGCCTAGGTGTTGGAGCTAGCTTTTTATTACCAAGTGCAGTACTTGCAGCATCACCTAACGCCACTAGTGACGAAATGAACATTCAAGCGGGAGATTGGAAGGCTTTAAGAAACATGTTCCCCTTAACTCGAAAATACATTCAATTATCCACTTTTTTATTGGCCTCTCATCCCAAACCTGTGTCTGACGCCATCCAAAGGCATCGCTTGGCATTTGATGAAAACCCATCAGATTATTGGCATGAACATTTCCAAACTATCGACCGAGATATCTCTGCTTCTGCAGCAGAATATATGGGTGGAAAAACCCAGAACATTGCTCTCACCGACAGCACTACTATGGGCCTAGGCATTGTTTACAGTGGATTAAAATTACAAGTTGGTGACGAAATTTTACAGACAGTACATGACCACTATTCTACAGATATGTCTTTAGCACACCGCGCCAACCGTACTGGTGCCAAAATAAACCGAATTGCCCTTTATGATGATCCATCCCAAGTCAGCGTAGAAGATGTGCTGAAACGCATGAAAGCCGGGATAACCAGTAATACACGAGTGTTTGTAGCAACCTGGGTGCATTCATCCACAGGGGTAAAACTGCCTATCAGGGCCATGGCTGACACCATTGACAAACTCAACCAACAACGCAAAGCCCATCAACAAATTCTATTTTGTGTGGACGGTGTGCACGGTTTTGGTATTGAAGATCAAGATATCAGTGAATTGGGCTGCGACTTTTTTATTGCAGGCACCCACAAATGGATATTCGGCCCTCGAGGTACAGGAGTTATTTGGGGTAATGACAAAGCGTGGTCTCAAAATGAACCTGTGATCCCGAGTTTTAGTGGCTCTTACGACGTGTGGATGGGTGGCATGACCCAAGATCAAGTACCTATGGGTGAACATATGTCGCCAGGCGGATTTCATTCTTTTGAACATCGCTGGGCATTACCAGAGGCATTTAAATTACATTTACAATTAGGCAAAGCCAATGTGCAAAAGCGCATTCACCAACTAAATCAACAAACCAAACAAGGTTTGGCAAAAATGTCCCATGTTAAGTTATATACGCCAGCCAGTGATGAACTGTCATCGGGATTGGTCTGTTTTGATGTAAAAGGAATGAAACCAGATATGGTGGTGAAAACCATGCACGACAAAGGCATTATTATGAGCAACACGCCTTATCGAATTAGTTATGCAAGGTTCGCCCCCTCATTGCTCAATAATGAACAGGAAATCGAGCTTGCCTTAGCTGAAATTCAAGCAATGGCCTAATCAGGATTGACGTATTCAGGGGTGCATCGTGCCCCTGCTAATTCACTTATTTGATCCGCAAAGAATTCACTTAGTTAACATATAACGCAGCGCCTCACTTATGCTAATTATCATAGATTTCACCTTGTTTAACGCAAGCTATTAACAAAATAGTTGCTGTAAGGGTATTATCGGCACATTAATAAAAGCTTACCTTACTGAAATACTATGCAGAAAAATCAAACTAAACGAATATTCAGAATAATATTATTGGTAAGCACCTTTATATCGATGTTTTTCTTACCATGGATTTTAGTTTGGGCATGGATAATGCCACTCCCCGCAACCGTGCAAGAACAAGTACTTGAAGCCTTAGATCATAAGTTTGATGGGATCATTGTTTATGTAGACCAAGCGGGGAAACCAGCGGAGTTTTATGCTGCAGGCTGGCATGATCGAAAAAACAAAATACCTGCCGACCCACACGCCTTATTCAAAATTGCCAGTATCACTAAGTTATATGTCGCTGTAGCGACCGCAAAATTAGTCAAAGCCGAACGTTTGTCTTTAGATAAGACTCTCGCGGAGTACTTTCCAGAACTTATAGGTAGAATTGAAAATGCTGAAAAAATCACCTTAAGAATGATGCTGCAGCATCGAAGTGGTATTCCCAATTTTGTAGATCATCCAGAGTTTTGGAGTAAACCGCCCAAAAACAAACAAGAAACGCTTAATTACGCACTAGATTTACCAGCAAACTTTGCCCCCGGTGAAGGTTATGGCTATTCAAACACCAACTATATGTTGATTTCTGATCTGATTGATAAAGTTGTGGGTTATACACATCAACAATATATTAAAGAGGAAATACTGATACCACTTGGCTTAAAAAATACTTTTGGCTCGCTTGGCGAAGTGCATATAGACAAGGTGATGAGTGGTTATTACGTTGGTGTTGATCAAGACTTTAAGACAGAAGATACCGGTTTAATGCTCGCTACAGCAGAAGATGTGGGGATATTTTTGCGCGCCCTAAACGATGGCTCAGTATTTAATGATGGAGAGCAGGATATCTATTCCTCCATTTACGTATACAAACATACAGGTTTGCTAGTGGGTTATCAGAGCTTTGCTGAATACCACAAAGACATCGACACAGTAGTGATTCAATTTAATAATACATCTAACTTTGATGGATATGACTGGAATTTAGCCGAAATCATATATAGTCGTATTCTGAAAATACTGAGAAATGAAACGAATAAATGAATAACGAAAACGCTCCTATCCCAACTAAAGTATTGACTAAAGAACAAGTGATAACCCAGCTGAATTTAGAACATCACTTCGAAGGCGGCTATTTTCGTCAAACATTTAAAGCCCAGCATAGGGATAAGGTCACCACTGTCCGTGGCGATCGTACCACCATGACGGCTATCTATTACATGTTAACCGAAGACAACAATATCGATCATTTCCATACTAAACATTCAGATGGCATCGAGTTTTATCATTTGGGTGCGCCCATTACCTACCATATGATTTCTCCAGACGGACAGTATGACAAGGTCGTTGTTGGCCCAGATATACTAAATGGCCAACAGTTGCAGCTTGCTGTACCTGGCGGTACTTATAAAGCAGCTGAACTGACATCCGGAACCTTTGGTTTGGTCAGTGAAGCGGTCGCTCCCGGCTGGGAAATGGAAGATATGATAGAGGTAAGCCAAGACGAATTACTTAAGCAGTTCCCTCAGCACAAGGCCATCATTGAGCACTTAGCGAATAATAAACAGTAATATCTATATCGAGTTACCCCCTAAGATTACAATTATGCCTACCTTGCAAACTACCGGTTTAATAAAGCTGAAAGTGGCACTAATTGTATTTCTGCATGAAAAATCACCTGTTGATTTGATAACACACAAGTACAAACTTGCGTCACATTCTCAGAGTTTTGATTGCCTGTGGAATGTGGTGAGCTAACCAGAATATTTAGTGCATCATTACTTTTTAGCCCTGCTAATAATATTCTATCAATAGATAGTTTGTGGGACACATAAATCATAGGTTTTTCAACCAGATTATGGCCTTCGGCTTTTGCTCTCTCTAATAACGCTGACGACACTAGACTTAATGGATACATTTCCGGGAAACTAACTTTATCTGCAAATTCATCTATGTATTCAGATTGTTCGGCAAAAGCACTCGCCAGAAAATTTTTAGCGTTTCCTACAATCATATATTTACGTTTTAAAAAATATCTCTCTGTTCCAATAAAACTTCTATCTTTGCCGTTTATGACCTCACTAAGTTCAGGTAAAGGAACAACACCCTTTACTAAATGCTGTGTCGAATAACGTTTATAACCCAGCAAAACGGTTTTACCATTAGCTTTAAGGGCAATCCTATTGGTAAAACATTGTACACCTGATATTTCTGAGAAGCGGCCATCACGTACAACGAGTTCAATCGTATCTCCTGGCTTAACCGAACCCGCAAAACTCAGTTCATATTGACTAAAATTAAGAAGTTCAGAATCTTCACTCGGCAATTCTTTTGATTCAAGGTGGCTAGCGTAGTTTTTAGTAGAGCGGTTCATTTGGTCTTCAACAAAACAGCCAAGCTGAAAACCTAATGCAATAGGACCTTCAAAGGGATTTGATTGAATATGATGCCAGCGATTTTTATCATGAAAAAGATTGAAGTCATCAGTAGAATTTCTAGCCGCTTCGATATGCATCTGACTAATAATAAATTCAGACATATCGTCCTCACTTTCAGTAATTTGTATGTATTAATGTGAGCCAAAGGTTTGGTAGTGCCATTGCTCACTCTAGTTGACAGTAGCCTGGGTGACATAATATACAATCTATTTATACCCGCTTCCCTTGAAGCTATAGTTTTGTATATTGTCATCACTCATTTACTGAATCTAGACTCATGGATTGAGCGTCTATGCGGCCTACAACTCGAATAATTTGGGTTTTGGCCTTAGGTCTTAAACATAAATATCTAAATGTTTTGGTCCTTTGGGTTTCTTCTGGTCAGCGTCGCCATCTGCGTTCTCAACTAGATCTGGATTAGTGTTTTGTTCTGGACTCTGTTCATTTTTATTTTGTTTTTGTTGCTTCTTTTTCTTAGCTTCCCTTTCCTCGCCCTTAAGTTCTTTCTCCTCATCACTTAAGGCCTTTAGTTTTTCTTGTTTATCAATTTTTGCTACTTTCTGGCTATCATGTGCAATCGGCACTTTGCCCTCTCTAGGCAGTATCGAAAATAAAAGGTCAGTAGTCATAATTTCTCCTTATTAATATTTAACCTGAGCTCTGGATGTGTTCCACGCGTTCCCAATGTAAAAAACTCTCTAACAGGCTGTTGCTATTGTATTCATTTAAAGGAAAGCGGCACGTCTTAACCAGAGTTCAGGTTATCTATTATTTCGACAACATTGTTCACAAAACATTCAATCACATACTTGTAAACTAACATAGTTGATTTAATTGTAAGAAAGCAGCTACTTTCATCCTAAATATTCTTGCATTAATCAGGCCGATTACATAATGTAGGCGCCATTGAAGCGCAGTGATTTAAAAGAACCTAAAATTATGAACATTACCTTGAAAGCAGTCGTCCATCATCATATAGCTTAACCTTTCAGGTGTTTGCTGGAAGGTCTATTGAATCCTTCTAGCGGCGCAGACACAATCTAAACCCCCGGAAGGAATCTTTCGGGGGTTTTTCTTTTAGGTCTATAAAGCCACTGATGAATTGTAAATTTAGTAACACATTTTTAAACAGGATTGGAAATAAACATGAGTGATAACAATAGATTACGTAT
>NZ_CAJWCF010000079.1 GCF_913020055.1 uncultured Paraglaciecola sp.
ATGAGAAACTGCCTCACTACTTTGCCATTACGTTTTTAGTTTGGGAAGGGAGGCGACCATTCCATTAGCCTGCCGACTAACGGGTAAATTTATAATCAAACAATACATTTTGATATCTGTGAGGAACGTCCGATATCGTCTTGTAGCAGACAGAAGTTATTCAGTTTTATCTTTAAACTCACAAAGATCTTCAATAATACAAGCGCCACACCTTGGTTTTCGAGCAACGCAGGTATAACGACCGTGAAGAATTAACCAGTGGTACACCTACCTTGAACTCAGCAGGCACAACTTTTAGCAGCTTTTGCTCAACTTCTACTACGTTTTTACCCATGACAAATTTAGTGCGGTTTGATACTCGGTCGATGTGGGTGTCCACCGCTATTGTCGGCCAGCCAAAAGATAAGCGAAGTAGACTTATCATATTTTAAAGGACTTTTATAACTTTCAGAAAGTTACTTGATAGTTAACCAGTTCTGTTTGGAAACTTAGCGTTTTTAAGGTTTGGATCTGCGCCACGCTACTTTTATCCTAATTTTACGCTAATGTTGTTATTTTAAGGCTTCACTACAGCATCTTTTATGTACCAACTATCAGATTTGATGTCTACAACATGATTTGTTCTCAACACTCTATCAGCAATACTCACACCAGTAGCAGCCATTTCATCCAAGGGTATAATACCGTCATTTTGAAAATTACGTCTTGTTCTATGTATATTAAATGTACTTGAAAAGGACCGGTCAAAAATTTTCTCTAAACCTTCTTTCCCTAATATAAAGCCCAGCATTCCTCCCCAAGTTGCGGCTGGGTTGTCTGAGTCCCAACCAGCTAAGGTCGCTATTTTGACGGTTTTTTTGTAATCACCTTCACCGTAGAACAAGCTGATAAGGCTTGAGGCAAAATTAATTCCAGCTGCAAAACAACCGTTACAATATAGATTTCTGGAAGTGATTTTATACCAGTCACTCTCCTCAACTTGGTAGCGCTGATACACGGCATCACGGACTTGTTCCCAAGTATTTCCTTGCAGATATTTACTTAGCACAAAATCGTACATTTTCGCAGGGTACTGACCATCTGGTAGATAAGTTCTAGCTGTGTCTGCCATCCAAAGAATGTCAGACGTATCAATAGTTTGTCCGGTATAGCGAGCAGCAAGAGAATACATTACCACATAAAATTCAGCGATAGATGCGGCTTCCCCAAATGCTACGGTACGGATAGGGAGATTAGCCAATCTTAAGGCTATATCTGGTTTGGCTGGCGCAAAGAAACCAAAAACCTCGGTTGTAAGCTGAGCGTCTATCATGTCGAAATGGGGGTTATTTTCTGGTAGTCCGGTGAATGGAGGCAGCATTCCATTTCGCATTAGATTGTGCGCAGCTTGATTAGATACCCATAGATAATTTTCATTGTCACCTTCAGGATCTTTTCCATAGGGTGTGATTTCATCGCTTGAATATATATGCTTAAGCCAACCCTCGCGAATTTGTTCAGCGCTAAGCTCTGTAGTTTGGTGTTGCTCGAGTAGTGTTTGATAAATAAATTCAATATCGGTGTCATCGTCCGAACCCCATGGCTCATTGTTTTTGGCAAACACAAAGTCAATAGTTTCGGACAAATCGCTGGGTATACCTTGTCCCCAAATACTTGCTTGATCTGGTTTTCCCCAGTCTTCGGAAGTATAGAATTTGCCAGTTTTTATCTCGCCTAAATTGCCAATTTTATCCATTTCGGTAACCAACCCAGTCCAGTTCGCAATGCTTTGTCCTAGCCAGAATCCGTACATGGACTGCTCATAGTTTGTTTTGCTTATTACTAACTCATTTGATTGTGCATGCGTTGATATTGGCTTAATAGTAGAAGGCATTTTTGTTTGGGTGCAGGAAAATAAACTAGTCAGGCATATTCCAATAAGGACAGATCGTTTAATAATATTTAAAGTTAACAAGGGTATTTACACCACTCAAGCATTGTTTGATGATAATGTAACCATTGGCTAACAACAAAATCAATACATGACTTTGCTCATGCGGCTAATCAGTCTTATCTTTATACTCACATAAGTCTTCAATAATACAGCTACCACATCTTGGCTTACGCGCCACGCAGGTATAGCGGCCATGGAGAATCAACCAATGGTGCACATCGACTTTGAATTCAGCAGGCACCACTTTTAAGAGTTTCTTCTCAACTTCCACAACGTTTTTACCCATGGCAAATTTAGTGCGATTGGAAACGCGGTCAATGTGGGTGTCTACGGCTATGGTGGGCCAACCAAAAGCCGTATTTAATACTACGTTTGCAGTTTTTCGGCCGACACCTGGCAATGCTTCCAATGCTTCGCGGCTTTGCGGTACTTCTCCGTTATGTTGTTCGAGCAGAATTTTGCAAGCCTTGATGACGTTTTCTGCTTTGGTATTAAATAGACCGATGGTTTTGATATAGGTTTTTAGCCCGTCTACGCCTAAATTAAAAATCGCCTGAGGGGTATTGGCAACAGGGTAGAGCTTGTCGGTGGCTTTATTGACACTTACATCAGTCGCTTGAGCGGATAAAGTAACCGCTACTAACAGCTCAAATGCAGAACTGAAATTAAGTTCGGTAGTAGGGTGAGGGTTAGCATCGCGCAAGCGAGTCAACATTTCTAAGCGTTTGTGTTTATTCATTTAATATCGATTTATACTCTAAATAAGCTCGAAGCTCGAAGCTCGAAGCTCGAAGCTCGAAGCTCGAAGCTCGAAGCTCGAAGCTCGAAGCTCTCAGCTCTCAGCTCTCAGTAGTGACTCGCGCTCGCTGTACCACTTTATCTTCGGACTTGGCGGCAAACAAACGTTCCATATGACTATCCAGTACATTTTTTAGGGCGATTAACAGGCCCATGCATAAAAAAGCACCGGGGGGTAAAATCGCCAATAAAAATGGGCTTTCAGTTTCAAATACAGTGATTTTCAAGCTTGTGGCCCAATCGCCTAATAATAAGTTGGCGCCATCAAATAAGGTGCCATAGCCCAGTAATTCGCGCATTGCGCCTAATAATACCAATACAACAGTGAAACCCAGTCCCATCATCAAACCATCGAAAGCTGATTTTCCAATAGTATTTTTGGATGCGTAGGCTTCGGCTCGTCCAATAATGGCGCAATTCGTAACTATCAGTGGAATAAAAATACCTAAAGCTTGATAAAGGGTAAAAGTGTAGGCATTCATCAGTAGTTGCACTATGGTTACAAATGCTGCGATGATCATCACAAAAATAGGGATGCGAATCTCGCTTGGCACCCAATTGCGGATTATCGAGACTGTAGTATTTGAACCTATCAATACAAGAGTTGTTGCAAGGCCTAAACCTAACCCATTGGTGACAGTAGCGGTAACAGCTAACAATGGGCACAAACCTAATAGTTGCACTAAAGCTGGATTGTTTTTCCACAATCCTTGCCAACTTAACTCTTTAAACTCACTCATTACTTTGGCTCACTTTTTTAGCCACGGCGTTTTTAGCCACGGCGTTTTCAACAATGGCGTCTGCAGAATTATTCACGGCACAGGCATTAGCCGCATTAAAAATAGCGGCTTGATTGGCTAAGTAATATTCCGCACTTAACTTGACCGCACTAACTACAGCTCTAGGTGTAATAGTAGCACCTGTAAATTGGTCAAATTGTCCCCCGTCTTTCTTGACGGCCCAATTGGTGGCGATGTCAGCGCTATAAGTTTGATTGTCAAAGTCCAATACCCAGTCACTAATACGCAAGTCAATTTTGTCGCCTAACCCAGGTGTTTCTTTATGTTCGAGTATTCTTACCCCTGTTACCTTGGCTGAGCCGGTTTCGGAACTGGTTACGCCAACCACTAAATGGATTTTTCCGCTGTATCCGTCTGGTGTAGTTGTTTCTATGGCTACAGCAACTCCTTTTCCTTGTTTAGTGGCGCGATAAACGTGTTGTGATTCATCTGAACCTAATAATTCAGCAGAAGTCACTAAGGCGCAATCAAACTGAATGGCGTTGTCATAACTGCTGTTGTCAATCACAGCATTGAGTATGGATAACAATTTTTGTTGTTGCTGCAAAGCGATTTGATCTTTGGTGCCAAAGTAGGTGAGGGCAATCAATCCCGTTGTGACTATGGCAAAAACCGCCAATATCAAACCATTTTTAGACATAGTATGTTGTATACTTTTTGTCATGACTGAGCCTTGTTTATTGGTTTTCCCTTGTTCGAACTGTGGCCGTAGGTACGTGGGCGAGTGTAATAATCAATTAAGGGAACAGCCATATTCATAATCAACACGGCAAAAGCCACAGCGTCGGGGTAACCTCCCCATTCCCTTATCAGATAAACCCACACACCAATAGCGGCGCCAAAAATCAATCTACCTTTATTGGTGGTTGAGGCTGATACGGGGTCTGTGGCAATAAAAAAGGCGCCGATAATGATACTTCCATTGAATAAATGGAATAGGCTGGATGGGTATAAGTCACTGTCAACCAGCGACATTATCATTGAGCAAACAAACAAACCCATAATCATACTAACGGGTATATGCCAATTAATGATTTTTTGTTTGAGTAAATATAAACCGCCTAACAGATAACTTAGGGTGATCCAGCTTGATGCCACGCCTAAACCAGAAATAACACTATCAAAAATGGGGAAATCAATCATTTCTGAAAAAGTGAACCCCTGTGCAAGTCCAGTTTTTACCGTGTCTAGGCCAGTTGCCATCGTCACGCCATCTATATCTGTTTTGAGTTGTGCAAGACTAAAACCTTCAACACTGAAACCAGTGAAAACAACATAGAGTGCATCCATAAAATCATGGCTATATTGGGCTAGATTCATTGGCGGTAACCATTGAGTCATTTGCACAGGGAAGGAAACCAACAACATGACATAAGCCGCCATTGCCGGATTAAACACGTTAAAACCCAGTCCACCATACAATTGTTTGACTATGCCAATAGCGAAAAATGTACCAATTACAATAACCCACCAAGGGGCAAATGGCGGAATACTCACTGCCAATAAGATCGCGGCTAATATCGCACTATAATCTTTAAGTGCTCGCTCGAAATCTCGTTTACGTAACTCTAAAATGGCTGCTTCGGTTGCAACTGCGGTTATGACTGCAAGTACAATCTGGATGATCGTGCCCCAACCAAAGAACCATGTTTGCATTAATACCCCTGGTACCAAGGCTAGAATGACCAAGCGCATTACTTGACCGGTATCACGACGAATATGTTGATGAGGGGAACTGGCTAACCTAAATTTCATGAAGGTTTATCTTCCTTGCTCATTTTTTTTTCGGCTGCCTTTTTGGCTTTTGCTTTTGCAACAGCTGTGGCAATTCTGCGTTTTTTCATTTCTATTTGTTGTTCTTCTGTTTTGGCAAGTTCAACTTGGCTATCAGTTTTGGTGTTATCTACATTAACTGGTGACGGTTGATTTGACCTGTCTTTATTGTCTATTATTTTTTGCGCTTGGCGTTTAGCCTTGGCTTTTGCAACTGCAGCTGCGATCTTAGCTTGTTTGACGTCAGCTTTGGTCGGTTCTATATTTTGTGGCGCTGCAACTGCTGGCGTTTCGTTACTGATTGTTGTCTGAGTGCTCACCTGTGTTTTGACAGGGGGAGGTGTGTCAACTTTGTCATCAGTATCCAGTTGTTTTTCTTCAGGTTTATTTTCTTCTACGGTAACAACCTCAACTTTATCTTTTAGTTCAAGTTGAGATATTTCTTTTTCTTTTCCTGCTTCCGCAGCCACTTTTTTAGCTTTTGCTCTGGCGATGGCTGCTTGAACCCTTTGATTTGAACTGGCTGCCTTAGTGGTTGTATCAGATTTTTCGGTTTTTACTGTTTGCTCTGCTTTGTTCGCAGCATCAATTTCTACAGGCTCTATTTGCTTATCGTCTAATGAATTGGTCGCTTGTTTTTTGGCTTTTGCTCTGGCGAGTGCTGCGGCAATTTTGTCTTTTGAGTTATTGCCATTGCTTGCCATGGCTAGCTTTCTGGCTTCTGCTGCTAATCGATGCTTTTCGTCTCTAGCGTGTTGTTCGGCAATGAGTCTAATTTCGCGTTTTTCAAAACGATCTCTCGCTTTGTCTGATTTTTGTTTTTCTTCTTGCTCTATTCTAATGTCAGATTTTGCGATGCGGTAATAGTGAACCAAAGGTATTTCACTAGGGCAAACATAAGCACAGGCGCCACATTCGATACAATCAAATAAATTGTAGTCTTGAGTTTTATCTAATTCTTTAGCTTTTGCATGCCAAAATAATTGTTGTGGCAATAAGCTTGCCGGGCAAACATCTGCACATGCACTGCAACGAATACATGCTTGTTCATTGTTACCTGCTATTTCATTATCAGTGGGGGCCAATATGCAGTTTGTGGTTTTCACCACTGGCACCAAATCACTTATCACACTAAAGCCCATCATTGGGCCACCCATAATGACGTTAGGTTGGCTCTGAGCTGTTTTTTTATATTCTCTGTGTGCCAAAAGGTGAGCAACAGGGCTACCAATCATTGCCCACACATTACCGGGTTTCTCAACCGCTTCACCAGTGACAGTTACCACGCGTTCAATCAGTGGTTTGCCTGAAAAAATGGCATCAGCTATGGCAAAACAAGTGCCTACATTGTGCATGATCACGCCTACATCCACAGGCAAGCCTTTAGCGGGCACTTCTCTATTGGTTAACACTTGAATGAGTTGTTTTTCGCCACCTGCGGGATACTTAGTGGGAATACTACAAACTCGGTAGTTGGGATTTTCTCGACAGGCGACTTGCATCGCTTCGATGGCTTCAGGTTTATTATTCTCTATGCCAATCAATACATGTTTTGGCTTTAGCAGATGACACAAAACATCTATACCCTGGCGAATCTGCCAAGCATGTTCGCGCATCAAGCGATCATCAGACGTAATGTAAGGTTCACATTCAATGCCATTAATGATTAAAAAGTCGACGTCTTTTTTAGGTGACGATTTAATATGAGTAGGAAATCCAGCGCCACCCATACCACTAATGCCGGCATCACAAATCGCAGCGAGTACTTGCATTTTGGGTTGATTTTGATAATCCACTAAAGGATTAAGTTGAATCCATTTGTCTTGTTGATCACTGCGTATCTCTACAGTCATCTCCGGCAATCCAGAAGGATGAGCTGATACGTGTTTTTGAATGGCGACTATCTCACCAGATGTAGGAGCATGAATGGGCACTGCAAATGGGTTCATGCTTTTTGTCAAAGCTTGACCCTTGAGCACCTTTTGCCCCACTTCAACCACTAGATGACCCTCAACACCAATATGTTGTTTAGTGGTCACATAGAGACGCTCAGGGATGGGTGAGTTGCCTATTGGTGTTTGATTCGACAGTGTTTTACGTTCAGCAGGAAATACACCACCGGGGAAGTCCCACAATTGGTTGTTGTCTAGTTTATCAATAATATCGTCGAAGTTATTTTGCATAATTCCCGTCTAACTAATTTGTTTGATAGGGATGGCATTAATGTCCCAGCGCCAAGATGAAGCGCTATTTGCTAAGGGCAACATATCTATGCAATCAACAGGGCAGGGATCGACACATAGATCGCAGCCTGTGCACTCGTCTGTAATAACTGTGTGCATTTGCTTGGCCGCGCCCAATATGGCATCAACCGGACAGGCCTGAATACATTTTGTACATCCTATACATTCGTCTTCACGAATGTAGGCAACCTTTTTTATCTCTTCCACCCCATGTGCTGAATCTAAAGATTTAGCTTCTACTCCCATAAGGTCGGCAAGTTTTTTTATAGTGGCATCGCCACCTGGTGGGCACTTATTGATTTCGTCGCCATCAGCTATTGATTGAGCATAAGGTTTGCAACCAGGAAATCCACATTGCCCACATTGGGTTTGCGGAAGTATTTGGTCAATTTGTTCGACTAGCGGATCGCTTTCTACTTTAAATTTTACCGCAGCAAAACCTAGTACCAATCCAAAGATTAGCGCCAACAGACCTATAGCTAGCAGTGCAGTTAGAATTGCGAAACCTAGAGACATTAAAATTTAACCAAGCCAGTAAACCCCATAAAGGCTAAAGACATCAATCCAGCGGTTATCATACCTATAGAAGCTCCTTTAAAAGGTTTAGGTACGTCTGCTACGGCTAAACGTTCACGCATGGCGGAGAATAATATAAGCACTAAAGAAAATCCTACGGCTGCACCAAAACCATAAACAACCGATTCAACAAAATTATGATCTTGGTTAATATTCAGTAATGCTACGCCTAATACAGCGCAGTTAGTGGTGATAAGCGGTAAAAATATGCCGAGCAGGCGGTATAAAGTGGGACTGGTTTTGTGTACAACCATTTCGGTGAACTGCACGACTACGGCAATCACCAAAATAAAACTCAGGGTGCGCAAATAGCCGATACCAAGTGGTAGCAATATATAGTGTTCAACTAGGTAGCTGGAAAGAGAGGCTAGGGTTAACACAAAAGTGGTGGCCATAGACATGCCAATAGCCGTTTCTAATTTTCCAGACACTCCCATAAACGGACATAAGCCGAGGAATTGAACCAACACGAAGTTGTTCACCAGAACTGTGCCAATTAATAGTAATAAGAATTCGGTCATTTAAGTGAATATTAGCCAGGAGTTATTAATACACTCTTATTATCTTTATTTAAGTGACCATTAACAACTTGATATTCAAAAGTTTATTGCTAAAAGGTGTTTATTTTTAAAATAAAAGTCGATAACTAGAGATAATAACAGGAAAGGTGGATAGGAGAGCTGGTAAAAATTGAATTGGCTCCCCCTCCCCGACTCGAACAGGGGACCTGCGGATTAACAGTCCGTCGCTCTAACCAGCTGAGCTAAGGGGGAACTTTATACTTACGTTTAAAACGTTGCTTAGTTACAAACCAAGGTGCTTTTCAACGGGGCAGGATATTAATCAGCATACCGTCCGCTGTCAACACTCAAAGTGAGGTTTTAACGATATTTTTATAAACTTTCTCACAATCCATGCGTATTCTTCAAATATCAAAAAAATCTCGGGTTTATTGCTTCAAATTTATGCGATTTTGGTTCTCTTAAATAATCTTAAATCAAAGACCGTTTTTCAATTTCGTTATAGCTAATTGTTATTAACGATTTGTTGTGTACTGTATGTAATGACAGTATTTAACAAAAGTATAACCTTCGTTGGCGATGCAAAAGGTTAGTGGTTACCAACTAAAATAAAAGCACACAGTGGTGTCAATGTACG
The DNA here is from genome assembly GCF_913020055.1 of uncultured Paraglaciecola sp. Taxonomy (GTDB): domain Bacteria; phylum Pseudomonadota; class Gammaproteobacteria; order Enterobacterales; family Alteromonadaceae; genus Paraglaciecola. Next base: position 9,282 of record NZ_CAJWCF010000079.1, read on the forward strand.
CCAATTAAAGGACGAGGGCAGTTATCCACGAATCTTGTGGATAACCTTGTGGATTAAATTGTTACTGGTAAAGTTTAGAACTTCAATTCAAAGTCAACAGATGAAGTTGGAAATATCTAATTAATTTTAAAAGCCATTAAAAATCAATCGATTACGTTATTATGATGTTTTTCTTTTAAATAAAAAATTAATTGTAAATATGATGGAATTTCGCTTGTGTGTTGTTTTTAAAGAGAAAAGAGAAAAATATGCTAAAACAAACAAAATATTTATTTATTTTTAATTGATTGTTTTTAAAACAAAAATAAATCTTTTACTTTAAAACGTACAAAAAAACATAAAACGTCAAAAAATAGGCACTCACATGTATTCAAAAAGAGACACTTAGTTGGAGAGTGGTTGTTAACAACTTTGTAACATTAAGTCCAGTAAATATAAGAAATATGAAGGAAAAATCGCGTACTATAGACCCCAATATGACAGCACATACAACAGCATGAAATTTAAAGGGTAAAATCGGTGTCATATGATTTTCATCTGGTTTACTTACTTATCTACCAATATCTTCATTTAAGAGAGAGCAATATTGACCTCAAGCACTAAAACAGCGCGCCATCCAGATTTGCTAAACAATGATATTGCTAACACGTTACGTAAAATGACGCTTCCTATGATAGTAGGAATGGTTGTACTTATGACGTTTGGGTTAGTTGATACCTTTTTTATTGGCATGTTAGGCACCCAAGAGCTTGCCGCTATCAGTTTTACTTTCCCAGTTACTTTCACGGTAATTAGTTTGAATATTGGTTTGGGTATTGGTACCTCGGCAGTAATTGCTAAATTGTTAGGTGCTGGCCAGCACGACCAAGCAAAGGAAACGGCTACAGGTGCGTTAATGCTAACAATGGTGCTAGCCATTGTTTTGGCTATTGTTGGTGTGTTGACCATGGAGCCTATCTTTCGCTTAATGGGGGCTGACGAAGAGCAGTTAGTCTTGATTCGAGAATACATGTTGGTGTGGTATGGAGCTGGGGTTTTTCTGGCTATGCCTATGGTAGGCAACAGTGTGTTGCGTGCTTCGGGTGATACTAAAACACCTAGCTACGTCATGGCTTTTGGTGGTCTTATTAATGTAGTACTTGATCCGATACTCATCTTTGGTTGGGGCCCTGTACCTGCTTTTGGCATACAAGGAGCGGCTATTGCTACCCTTATCGCTTGGGCGGTAGGTTTGTTTTATATCTTGTATGTACTGGCTGTAAAGCGAAAGCTAATGGAGCCCAAGTTACTTAATTGGCAGCAGTTAAAACGTAGCACAGGTGGAATTTTAAAGATTGGATTGCCTGCCTCTGGAGCCAATATGCTAACCCCTATTTCAGCTGGTGTTGTGACCGCAATTGTTGCAGGTTATGGACCTGAAGCTGTTGCTGCTTGGGGAGTAGGGGGGCGGTTAGAATCAATCGCCAGCATAGTGGTCTTGTCGTTATCTATGTCATTGCCCCCTTTTATCAGTCAAAATTTTGGGGCTAATAAGCTTGAGCGAGTGGGCCAAGCCTACAGTTTATGCGTTAAGTTTGTGATCGTTTGGCAACTGATAGTGTTTGCAATATTGGCTGTTTTGTCTGGTGTGATTGCTAATATATTTACCAATGAGCCAAAAGTGTCTGCAACCATCATAATGTTTTTATTAATTGTGCCCTTAGGGTATGGCCTGCAGGGCGTGACCATTTTGACCAACTCATCGTTTAATGCCATGCACATGCCTATGTCAGCATTGTCATTAAACGGTATGCGTTTATTTGTATTTTTTGTGCCTTTTTCGTTTATAGGCAGTTATTGGTTTGGATTGCTTGGACTTTTTTGGGCTGGAGTAATGGCAAACCTTACCGTTGGTTGTATTGCCTTTATTTGGTTTAAATCCATTTTGGCTTCTCGATTTGAACAAAGTGTATTGAGTAAATAAGAATTATGAGCAGAGCATTTGAAATATCCTCCAACTATTCTCCTGCTGGCGACCAGCCAAAAGCGATTAAAGCATTAGTTGAAGGTTTAGAAGATGGCTTAGCACGCCAAATATTGTTGGGTGTAACAGGTTCGGGTAAAACTTTTACCATGGCCAATGTGATTGAAAAGGTTCAGCGGCCGACGTTGATATTGGCACACAATAAAACTTTAGCTGCGCAACTTTACGGAGAGATGAAAGAGTTTTTCCCAAATAACGCTGTGGAATATTTTGTTTCCTATTACGATTATTACCAGCCAGAGGCGTATGTGCCCTCCAGTGATACCTTTATTGAGAAAGATGCATCAATCAACGCACATATCGAACAAATGCGTTTATCTGCAACCAAATCACTGATGGAAAGGCGTGATGTTATCATTGTGTCTAGTGTCTCGGCCATATATGGACTAGGTGACCCAGAGTCGTATATGAAAATGTTGGTGCATTTTCGTCAAGGCGACATCATGAACCAACGGGATATTTTGCGCCGTTTGGCCGAAATTCAATACACTCGTAATGATATCGCTTTTGAGCGTGGTACGTTTAGGGTACGCGGTGATGTGATTGATGTATTCCCTGCAGATTCAGAACGCCATGGTATTAGAGTGGAATTGTTCGACGAAGAAGTGGAACGAATCAGTATTTTTGATCCGCTTACCGGTGCAGTTGAAAAAACAGTCACCCGGGCCACTGTTTTCCCAAAAACCCATTACGTCACGCCTAGAGAAAAAATTCTCGATGCAGTTGAGCATATAAAGGTCGAGCTTAAGGAAAGGCGCGAGCAGCTTAAGTCGGTAAATAAATTGGTTGAAGAGCAGCGCGTATCGCAGCGCTGTCAATTTGATATAGAAATGATGCAGGAGCTAGGTTATTGCTCAGGCATCGAAAACTACTCTCGGTATTTGTCAGGTCGAAACCCTGGTGATCCGCCACCGACTTTAATTGATTATTTCCCGGCTGACGGACTGATGTTTATCGATGAGTCCCACGTTACTGTGTCACAAATCGGCGCTATGTATAAAGGCGATCGTTCTCGCAAAGAAACCTTAGTTGAATATGGTTTCAGGTTGCCCTCGGCATTAGATAATCGGCCTTTGAAGTTTGAAGAGTTTGAACAAATTACCCCGCAAACTATTTATGTGTCTGCCACGCCCGGTAAATTTGAATTGGCTGCGGTACCAGACGATATAGTTGAACAACTTGTGCGTCCCACTGGTTTACTTGATCCAGAAATAGAAATACGGCCAGTAGGCACTCAAGTTGATGACTTATTGTCGGAAATCCAAAAATGTGTGGCATTAAACGAAAGAGTACTGGTTACCACTTTAACCAAACGTATGTCCGAAGATTTAAGTGATTATCTTGATGAACATGGTGTGAAAGCGCGTTATTTACATTCAGATATAGACACAGTTGAGCGTATTGAAATTATTCGTGATTTACGTATCGGTAAGTTCGATGTGTTAGTGGGTATCAATCTACTTAGAGAAGGGCTTGATATGCCTGAAGTGTCGTTAGTCGCGATTCTTGATGCAGATAAAGAAGGTTTTTTACGTTCTGACAAGTCGCTGATTCAAACTATGGGGAGGGCAGCGCGACATCTCAATGGCCGAGCAATATTGTATGGTGATAGGATCACTGGCTCTATGGAGCGAGCCATTGCAGAAACAGACAGACGCCGTGAAATTCAAAGAGCATACAACCTTAAACACGGCATTGTTCCCACGCAACTGAATAAACCTATTACTGATATTATGGATGTTGGAGATGGTAGCTCTGACGGTAAGGTTAAACTTAGATTAGTGGCCGAATCGAGTAAAAAATATAATGCGCTTAGTACACCACAAATTTTGCAGAGAATTATTGAGCTAGAAAAAGTCATGTTTAAAGCGGCTAAGGATTTAGAATTTGAAAAAGCGGCGAATTTACGAGATGAAATTGAAGCGTTTCGCTCGCAAATTGTAAAAAACTCTTAGTTAACAAATATGACTATTAATATTGTCTGATTAAAGGTCTCACCATTAAGGTGTTGGTCATTACTAATTAAGCATTGTTAATACGATTTACATAAAGGATTACTCCTTTTAATGGGTAATTTTTTATGCGGAGGGGTATAGCACCACTGTTTTTAGCTGTTCTGCTAAATTTCCATTGTAATCCTGCTACGGCTTTCCTACTATGTACTTTAGTATCAAGAACTATACCTATAAGTGGTGCTGTAATGTTAAATCGTCTTCAAGAATCTGATATCAAATTATTGCGTGTATTTTACGCTGTAGCTTCATGTAATGGCTTTACCGCAGCAGAACCAGTGTTGCGGATGCAAAGACCTAATATTAGCGCTGCCATTAAAAAACTGGAAGAGCGGTTAGACTTAGTGTTGTGCCATCGTGGTCGTGGTGGTTTTCAAATGACCAAAGAGGGGGAGGTGGTTTTTCAAGAAACCAAACGTATCTTCAATTCTTTTGATAACTTTGTGTTTAATTTGAAGAGTTTACACGACGACTACTCAGGGCATATCACCTTAGTGATGATGGCAGGGCTACCGCTTTCTTATCATTTATCGGTCAGTAAAGCCGTTAAAAGTACCATGAAAAAATTCAATGATATTCACGTGAATATTCAAACTCGTTTGTATAACGAGGTAGAACATGTGGCGTTATCTGGTGAATGTCATTTGGTGTTATCAACTTACGACATGGTGAAACCTGAATCAGTGACCTTTCATCCTGTAGAAGTGACATGTAAAGGTCGATTATATTGTTCTCCTTCGCATGTGTTAGCAAAATACCGTGATGGTCTACCCGACAATGTTAAAATCGGTGACTATCCAGCAATAGGCATTTCCGGCTTGTCATCAGCTAATTACATCTCTGATGATACGCGTATGGCAATTCAAACTTTTTCTGATTCTTACGATGGCTGTTTGTCAGCAATTATGACCGGTGAGTATGTGGGTTTATTGCCTGATTATGTACTTACCAATCAAGCGGCAGGTTTAGGTCTTGTACCCGTAGGCAAAAGTTTATTTGAATTTAGCCATGACCTATTTGTGATGAATGGTAAAAATACTCGTCTAAACCCCGTTTTAAGACATTTGATTAAAGAAATCAGTTACTTTATTCAGAAGGTAGAGAAGTAAGATTTAGCTGTATATATACTAAAATAGCACTTCAACTAGTTCTGATTTAAAAAGCCGCTTAAAAGCGGCTTTTTAATGAGGGTTTAAGCGCTCGCTTATGCGTCCTCTTTTTTCCCGGTTTTCAAAACACCACGATTCACTTGATCCCGCTCAATTGATTCGAATAATGCCTTGAAGTTACCTTCACCAAAGCCGTCATCACCTTTGCGCTGAATGAATTCAAAAAATACTGGTCCTAACTGAGTCTCTGAAAATATTTGCAGCAACAGTCTTGGGCCGTCTTCTGTAGTGCCATCCAGCAAAATTCCGCGAGTTTGCAGTTCATCAACAGGCTCGCCATGATTAGGTAATCGACCTTCTAGCAATTCGTAATATGTTTCTGGAGGGGCCGTCATAAATGGCATGCCCATGGCTTTTAAACGGTCCCAACAAGCTACTAAGTCGTCGCAACTGAAAGCAATATGTTGAATACCTTCGCCGTTAAATGCGCGTAAGAACTCTTCAATTTGTCCTTTACCCCCTTCTCCTTCCTCGTTTAAAGGAATCCGAATTTTGCCATCAGGAGCGGTTAACGCTTTTGAGGTCAATCCAGTGTATTCACCTTTAATGTCAAAGAAACGAATTTCTTGGAAATTGAATAATGTTTGGTAAAAGTCAGCCCAATATTTCATTCGACCGCCATAAACGTTATGGGTTAAATGGTCAATTACGTTAAAACCAGCGCCTACTGGGTTGCGCTCAACACCTTCAATGTAGTTGAAGTCGATATCATAAATGGACAATTCATCGCCATAACGGTCAATGAGGTAAATTATCGCGTTACCAATACCACGAATGGCCGGTAAACGAAGTTCCATAGGACCTGTTTCAACAATAACTGGCTCGGCACCTTGGGCTAATAAATACTCATAAGCCTGAACGGCATTTTTGACTCTAAACCCCATGCCACATGCAGAAGGACCGTGTTCACGAGCAAAGTACCAAGCGGCTGACTTGGGTTCATAGTTGGCGATTAAGTTAATACCACCTTGACGCCACAATTGTGCATCCTTGGTGCGGTGATTTGCTACTTGAGTAAATCCCATTGCAGTAAACACTTTTTCTAATTGCCCTTTTTCAGGAGAAGAAAATTCTATGAATTCAAATCCGTCTAAGCCTACTGGATTTTCAAATAAGTCTGCCATTATTTATTCTCTTTAGTCATGTCTAAAACCTAAAATAGGGGGAGCCTTTTAAGGACTTCTAATGAATCCCGTCTTTAGTTTTAGCTAATTAAATTTTTTAGTGGTGATTCCGCCAAAATCGGACGTCAGCAGCTTAGGTTATTTCAATAAAAAATGCCCGAAAAGGGCATTCTGAAGGGAGAGTTGCGATCGCTGTTAAAGCATATAAGTGTAAATATTTTGATACGCTAGAGTTGTCGAAACCTTGTTTTAGTGGGGTTTATGTATAATCATAACGAATGCTTGTTAGGCTTCATACTCTAGAGGATCACTTACGCCATTTTCGCTAAACGCTTCTAATCTTTCCTGACATGCACCACATTTTCCACACGCCTTTTCACGGCCGTTGTAGCAAGTCCATGTTTGATTGTAATCCAAGCCCATTGCTAAACCCGCGGTTAAAATTGCAGTTTTACTCACGTCTAAAAAAGGCGTCACAATTTCTACTGCTTCGTAGTTAGCAATGGCACAGACATCATTCATCTTGTGCACGAATTCAGGGCGGCAGTCAGGATAAATAGCGTGATCACCTGAATGAGCACCGTAGTAAACTTTATTCGCATTGATTGAAACGGCATAACCCACCGCCATAGACAGTAAAATCATATTACGGTTAGGTACAACTGTGCTTTTCATACTTTCTTCTTCGTAATGACCTTCAGATACATCAATATCAGAAGTGAGAGAAGAACCGCCAATTAGTTGGTTGATAGCAGAGATATCGACTATTTTATGTTGTACCCTCAAGGTTTTGCAGGCGAGACTGGCGTAATCCAGTTCTTTTTTGTGTCTTTGTCCATAGTTAAAAGACAAGGCAAACACCTCTAAACCCTTTTTAACTGCTAGGTTTAGGACAGTAAACGAGTCCATTCCACCGGAAAAAATTACCACTACCTTTTGTGACATGGGCTTTGCTTCTTTATAATCTATACATTAGCAGCGATTTTAAGTGATTTAACGCTAAATTCCCACAACAGGAATGCGTTAAACAAAAAGGAAAGTGATTGAGTTCATATAAAATTAATGAAGTATTTGAGTCTTTGCAAGGGGAGGGCAGTTATACGGGATTACCCTCTATTTTTGTGCGGCTGCAAGGTTGTCCAGTTGGATGCCCATGGTGTGATACTAAACATACTTGGGTGGTCTCACCTGAATTAAAAACCACAAGCGATAAGGTGATGGCGGAAACGGCAGAATCAGATAGCTGGTTTGAACACACCACAGAACAATTAATTGCCCTTTTTAGTCAACATGATTATGTGGCTAAACATATAGTGCTTTCCGGCGGTGAGCCTTGTTTGTATGATTTGACCGAGATAACAACTAGCTTAATAACAAAAGGTTATTCGGTGCAAATTGAAACCAGCGGTACCTACGAAATTATTGCTCATCCAGACACATGGGTCACTGTCTCGCCTAAAGTGAATATGCCTGGAGGTAGACCAGTATTGAGCAGTGCTATGCGCCGAGCAAACGAAATTAAACATCCGGTAGCCATGCAAAAACACATCGAAGAGTTAGACCTAGTGTTACTGCTATTAGGTGAACAAAGTGCTCCGAATATTTATTTGCAACCCATTAGCCAACAAAAACGTGCAACCGACCTTGCAATTAAAACCTGTATAGCGCGTAATTGGCGTTTGTCGTTACAAACTCATAAATTTATTGGAATTGAGTAGCGGTCTGTAAACTGAATATATGTAATTAAGGAACATGACATTTATGCCCATGGATTCAGAAAGTTTTTTAGATGCTTATGCCAAAGTATTAAATACTTTTGACGCTAAGAAAATAGCCAGCTTTTGTTTACCCCCTACTATTATCATGAACGATAATAGTAAAAAGGTCATGGCTAACGAAGAAGAATTAGAAAAAGCTGTGAGTCGAATGATTACGCAGTTTACCAAGGTTGGCGTTAAGACGTTTGTGCCTAAGTTACAGCAAACTATGCGTTTATCAGATACCTTGTATTTCTCTAAAATGCGCTGGCAATTTTTTGACCAGAACGATGATCTATGTTTTGGCTGCGCAACCTCATACACGTTACAGAAAATGCCCGATAATCAATTTAAAATAATAGTGGCGGTAATAGATGATGATGAAAATAAACTTACAGATTTGTTTAGCCGCACTGGGTGATTTATGAACAAAGCACTGGCCGTATTGATTCTACTTTGTAGCTTTAACGCTAAGGGGGCTTCTTGGCAAATAACGTTTCCTAGCCCCCAAGAAAGCACTTCAGCTATTGATGAATATCCCATACAGTTATTGTCATTGGCTTTGGATCAAACTGGAGTGAATTATCAACTAAAACCCTCAGAGAAACTTCTCTCCAAGGGCAAGGCTTTAGATAGGCTACAAGACAATAGAGAAATAAATATTGTTTGGGGCATGACTAACGAACAGCGTGAAAAAGACTTTCTACCTATACGCATTCCAATCTTTAAGGGACTCAGTGGCTGGCGTTTGTTACTTATTCGTCAAGATATGGCTGAACGTTTTGCCTATATTCAGCAACTCGAGCATTTAGTTAAGCTCATACCTCTTCAAGGTAGAGATTGGCCTGATACCAAAATACTGCAATCCAATGGTTTTGATGTGGTAACTGAGCGGACTCATAAAGCACTGATGAGAATGCTTAGCAAAGCACAAGGGGACTTTTTCCCACGTTCTATCATTGAAATTTGGGAAGAGTTAGCCAAAAGTGAGTTGCAAAATCAAATCAAAATCCAACCTACTCTTGGGGTACATTATCCTACGGCTATTTACTTTTTTGTAAATAAGAAAAGTGTACCCCTAGCCAAGCTTATTGAAAAAGGGTTAGAAAAAGCCATTGAAAATGGTACGTTTCAAGCATTATTCATCGAGAATTATGCTGATTACATTGAAAAATCTAAGATTGAACAAAGAACATTTTACACGTTAAAAAACCCCTTTTTACCAGAAAAAACACCTTTAGACAGGAAGGAGTTATGGTTCGACGGGAAGATCTCCTCTCAACTCGAACCATAAAAAAGCCAGAGGGTTAGCTCTGGCTTTAGTCGTCGTACTGTTTGAATCTAGTTAGCTTGTTTGTGAACTAACTTTTACCATGAACAGTGCTCATTGCACGACCGGAAGGGTCAGCATTAGCTTTAAAACTCGCATCCCATTCTAAGGCTTCTACCGTACTACAAGCGATAGATTTTCCACTTGGTACACATTTGGCTGCGGTTTCCTGTGGGAAGTACCCTTCAAAAATGGTCCGATAAAAGTAACCTTCTTTGGTATCAGGCGTATTGACCGGGAATCGAAATTCCGCTGAAGCCATTTGCGCATCAGTTACTTGGGTTTCGATAAATTCTTTAAGTGAATCAATCCACGAATAACCCACACCGTCACTGAACTGCTCTTTTTGACGCCATAATATTTCAGAAGGTAAATATTCATTATTATCGAAGGCTTTTCGTAATACCCATTTTTCCATTTTTCCATCAAGACACATTTTGTCTTGTGGGTTTAGGCGCATGGCTACGTCCATAAATTCTTTGTCTAGAAAAGGCACTCGACCCTCAACACCCCAAGCAGAAGTGGATTTATTAGCTCGGGCACAATCGAACATGTGTAAACGATTTAGTTTACGCAGGGTTTCTTCATGGAATTCTTTAGCATTTGGCGCTTTATGGAAATATAGATAACCACCAAATATTTCATCCGCTCCTTCACCCGACAACACCATTTTAATACCCATCGCTTTGATTTTACGACTAAGTAAATACATAGGAGTCGAAGCACGAATGGTAGTGGTGTCATAGGTTTCTATATGATAAATCACGTCACGTAGGGCATCGATGCCTTCTTGCACGGTAAAGTGCACTTCGTGGTGAACTGTACCTATCATCTTAGCCACTTTTTGTGCAGCAATTAGGTCAGGAGCACCTTCTAAACCAACAGCAAAAGAGTGCAAACGAGGCCACCATGCATCTGATTTATCACCATCTTCAACACGTTTAGCCACGTATTTAGCTGCAACCGCAGACACTAAAGAAGAGTCTAAGCCGCCTGATAAAAGTACACCATAGGGCACATCAGACATTAAATGTGATTTGACCGCTTTTTCAAAAGCAATTTTCAGGTCATTCAGATCAGTAGGGTTGTTTTTAACGTTTTCGTAGTCCATCCAATCACGTTTATAGTAATTGGTTAATTGGCCTGTTTTACTCCACATGTAATGACCAGGAGGAAATTCCTGAATTGTCTTACATACAGGTGCCAAAGCTTTCATTTCTGAGGCAACGTATAAATTTCCGTGTTCATCATAACCGGTATACAAGGGGATGATGCCCATGTGGTCACGGGCAATTAGATAGGTGTCTTGCTCTGCGTCGTATAAGACAAAAGCAAACATACCTTCCAACTCGTCGATAAACTCAACGCCTTTTTGCTGATACAAAGGCAAGATGATTTCGCAGTCAGATTTGGTTCTAAAGTCATAAGGTGCTGCAAGTGCGGCTTCTAACGCTTTGTGGTTATAAATTTCACCATTAACGGCTAACACTTGATTATTATCGCGGCTTATTAGCGGTTGAGCGCCTGTGTCTACGTCGACTATTGCCAAACGTTCGTGACATAAAATAGCGCTGTCATTATTCCAAATACCTGACCAGTCAGGTCCGCGGTGGCGGAGTAATTTGGAAAGCTCTAACGCTTGCGTTCTAAGTTCTGCCACATCACTCTTGATGCCCAGAATACCGAAAATACCACACATAAAAATGTTTCTCTTGTTACTTGGTGTTTATAAGGGGCTTGGTATTTCTATCGTGACAAGCCGAAAAAAGCGAAAACTGTTGTTATTTTTAGAGAGTCTTTCGCGACCTTGAATTTGCCAGTCTGAGCGAAAAAAGCAAGGATAAACTGTGATTTTCTTACATTAGAAAGGAATTACTAAGAACAATGCTTGTTTTAGCAGGTTTGGGCAGCAGTATTTATCTTCGATTGTACTCACAGTGGTTACTTTTTCGTTATTGACTTAGTCTGACATGTCACACAAAGCATCTATATGAACGAGTGCGCTATCTATTACATTAAAGCCACATTTATATCCATCAAATGCTAGGCAAAGGTCTGTTCCTGCCAATATAACAGCGTCAGCTCCTTGCTCGGTACATAGCTTTTTGCCGATAGTGAACAGCGTTTTTCTCTGAGTTGAATCAACTTGCCCCTTTGCAGCCATTTTTATATAGGTTTTGTGAACAGTATCAAAGTCATCATCTAAAGGTACCACCACTTCTGCTGATGAAATTCCTCCAAATAACTTGGAGCCCATTGAAATACTATGTCCGAGTAAGCCAACGCGTTTAAGCCCTCTTTTATTAAATTCAGCATCCAATGTAGGTATGATACTAACAATGGGTAACGGTGATAACGCACTAAACTCTGCAATGCAAAAATGAGCGGCAATGGAGGAGATAACAATTACATCTGCTCCAGCAGCTTTCAAACGCAGGGCTGATTTTAGAAAAGTGTCAGCTTGTTTATCGGCGGCGTCGGTGACTATATTATTAATAACGTCACTGACCTCAGCATGAACTATGGTCAGCTCCAATTTTTTATCCGCCAATGCAAACGCTTTGATTAGGTTTTTATAATAAAAGTCAGTCGCGGCAGGGCCTATTCCACCAATCATTCCTATGTGCACAGGTCTTTCCTTACGTTATTCCATTGAGTTCAAATTAAGTTGAAAATAAACGATTATTAGACGTGATGGTTAAGTGAGCTCAGGTCGTAATGATCGCATCAGTATTTTTAGACTTTGTGCGTTATTTTCACTGAAGGTGTTTGTTTCGGCTAATTGCAATAATAGCGACTTAACGTCGTCTAAAGTTGTTCCTTGCCAATTGCAGGTATATCCCATTGCCCAATCTGGATAATCCCTCACCACCACTGAATCAACTCCAATAATACGTATATTATTATGGCGATTATCCGCTTTAATTGAATCCATCAAGGACTGAACGTTATGTTCTGAGCCTTCAATCGTTTGAAATATATGCCCATCAATGACTACCATCATTCCTGTTATATCAAGTCTCTTATTCTTGGTTACAGCTGCGGCTAATATTTTTTCAAAGTCCTCAATTTTGAGAGCCTGAGCAAAATCACTGGTATAAATTAATTGGATCAAGATGGCATTGTTCCCTAAAATATAGAGTCATTTATGAATGCATCTAACTACAAAATAAAAACTATTCCTTCTGCTAGGTTGACTGAATATTGAGCAAATAGAAAGTCACAATCTAAATTAAACATCTAAGTGATTATAAGTGGCTAGCTTCTAAAGCTTAGGTAATGGACTGAACCCAGAATTGGGAGGTGTTCTTTGCCGGTTAAGTTACTCAAGATTATCCAGAGAAATGCTGACAATTTGTTGGTTTTATCCCGCTAAAGTGAATTATCTTTCGTATTGTGAATTCAACTTTAGCTGCGCTAAAAGCTCAATACACGTAAAAACAGTGTTGTGTTTAGAAACATAACAAACAATTTTGGGGGGCGACACCCAGCCAAAGTGCGCCGAATATTTGAAGTGTTAGGGAAAAACTATGAAACAAATATACACCAATGAAAACCGACTTTTAGCGATGAATTCCAAAAACGTAATTGAGTGCGCCGGAATAGCTGTAGAAATTAGGAACGAACATACATCGGGAAGTGCCATTCCTGGACATCAAATCTGGCTAGAGTTGTGGGTTGATGATTCAGACTATGAAACCGCAATTGAATTGTTAAAGTCTTCTGAAAATGATGAATCTAAAAACTGGATTTGTTCAACATGTGCTGAACAGAACACCGAATCCTTTGAAATTTGTTGGAACTGTCAAAGTGGGAAATCGTAATTAATTTTGGCTATGTTTGTATTAACTGTTGTTGAACACTAAACATACTGTTTTTATTGAACTTTTCATCATTGTCCAAAT
>NZ_CAJWCF010000080.1 GCF_913020055.1 uncultured Paraglaciecola sp.
GTGCTGGGATCATAGACCACCTCCTTATTAACTGTAATTATATACAGTATTGCAACAGTTTACAAAAACATAGCCTTAATTTTAAATGAATCTTGCCGTTTATTGAGCACATCAAGTTATAAGGTCAAAAAAGACTTACGCTATTAAAAGCGTAAGTCTCAAGTCTAAATCCTACTTCCGTTGAAACTCGCTTGTTGTGTTCCATTTTGGCCAATCATTCGATGATACTAAATCATGACCCACTTCAAACAATAGTTGCGCATCCTGTTGGATACCTGATAAATCCCAGTTTTCGCGGAATTGGTCACATACTTGATGGTAGCAGCCTCTCACTATGACATTGGTGCGTTTGCGGTATTTTGCAGTGGCTTCATCAATAGGCTCTTCTCCACCTTTTGCATATAATGCAGGAACGCCTTGCTTGGCAAAGTTGAAATGATCAGAGCGATAATAATAGCCAGCTCCAGGGGTCCCTTCTTGCACTAAGTATCGACCTTGGCGTTTAGCCGCTTTTTCTAGGTTGGTTTCTAAATCAGATTTACCCATACCAATTACCGCAACATCTTTGGTTTTGCCTAAAACACTCATTGCATCCATATTGATATTAGCCACGGTTTTAGCAAGTGGCACAATGGGATGTTCTGCATAATATTTAGAACCTAATAAACCTTGTTCTTCTGCAGTAACAATCAAGAATGTGGCAGAACGTTTAGGTTTTATGTTCAATTTTGCGTAGGCATTTGCCATGACTAGAGCTGTGGCAGTGCCAGTGGCATTGTCGTGGGCACCGTTATAGATTTGGTCGCCATCTTTTGTCTCATCTTTGCCTAAATGATCCCAGTGGGCACTAAATATTAGGTGTTCGTCTGGTGTTTCTGCTCCTGGCAAAGTAGCAATGACATTATGACTGATTGATTTCTTAAAGCTGTTATTGACGGTGACCGAGGCATTTAAACCTAAGTGTTTATTGTAAGGTGCCGTTTTTGCTTTTTGTTTTTCGGCAATAAAGTCTAAACCTGCATCAGCAAATACTTTTTGTGCTGATTCAATGGTTAACCAACCTTCAACTGCCACGCGGTCAGCATTGCCATTTTTGCTGACTAAACCATATTGTGGACCACTCCAGCTATTGGCAACTACCGACCAGCCATAAGATGCAGGTTTAGTTTCATGGACTATGATAGCTGCCTCGGCACCTTGGCGACTGGCTTCTTCGTATTTGTATGTCCAGCGGCCATAATAGGTCATAGTTTTGCCCTGGAACTTATCACCTTCGGGATTTTCAAACCCCGGGTCGTTAACCAGAATCACTACGGTTTTACCTTTTACATCTAAGCCTTGGTAATCATTCCAATCATATTCAGGGGCATTGACTCCGTAACCAACGAATACTAGTTCAGAATCTTTTAGTTCTACTTTGCTTTGCTCTCGGCTGGTAGACGCAATCATGCCTTCTTTATAGACAAGCTCGTTTTCGCCTATGGTCATGGTCATATCCGGATCAGCTGTCATTTCAATCAGTTCAACGGGTTGTAAAAAACTGTCGCCATTGCCTGGGGCATAACCCATTTGTTTAAATTCGTTGACTAAATAATCAAGGGTTTTTTGCTCACCTACTGTAGTGGGTAGGCGACCTTCAAACTCATCCGATGCTAATATTTTGATATGTTTCTTTAGGTCATCAGTATTAATGCTTTGATAAACATCAACAAAGTTATCTTCAACCGGCGGCTTAGCTTCAATTGTTTTATCTTGGCAGGCTGATAGAGCCAATGTTAATGGCAGGCATAAGGCCAGGAGTGTGTGGCAAGTTTTCATATAGTTGCTCTTGTAGTTTAATGGCATAGATATTATAAACGCATCCTTTTTACAGTAGATTTATCTCAAGGGCAATTGTGAGCGTTTGGCACCAAGACTATATTCAGCAACAATCTATGTTGCCCATGCAGCAACTTGAAGAGCTTTTTGGCCTGTCCGCTATGGCAGACTGTCCAAACGCCAATGGACTCAATGTTTTAAAATCGCGCTTAGGGGATTTGTCTATCCCGCAATTTGTGTGTCAAAACCAACTCAGCGAGACTGAGCATTATTACGAGCAAATAATCCATCAACAAAATATCATTCCTACTCGGCCAGATAGCTGGCATGACTTGTTTAATGGCCTAATTTGGTTGCAGTTTCCAAACACTAAACGTTTGCTTAACCAACAACATGTTGAAGACATTGAATTAAATGGTTTGTCTCCAAGAACGATTAGACGCAATAACTTAACCCATTTTGATGAATGTGGCGTGATATTAACCTATCAAAAAGACTCTATTGCTCAGCAACTGATTAAAGAGTTAGCGATGCACAGATGGCAATCTGTTTTTATAGAAAATAGACTGGCGTGGGGTAAAGAGTTAAACAGTTTTATCTTTGGCCACGCTAATTTAGAAATGTTGTTACAGCCATTCATTGGTCTAACAGGAAAATGGCTTGCCTTAGAAGTAGATAGTCAGTTTGCTACGATAAGTCATAGTGAGCAGTTAAAGCAGGTTGATGAGTTATTAGTAAAACATATCAAACAGAGCAATTTTTTTGCTGAAAAGAAACCTATGTTTCCCATTCCTTTATTAGGCATCCCAGGTATGTGGGATACCAATAAAACCCCAGCGTTTTACGCTAACACAGATTATTTCAGGCCACTGTCGCGACTAAAAAATAATAAATAGCGTCCTGATACCCCAAATAATAAGATAGGGTGAGATAGCAATAGTGTAGTTTCTATTTGCCGAGAAATTGGTCCACTGACTCAAACCTACTGTGGTTAAGTACATCATCCAAATGGATTCTAAACGAATACTTTGCATCAACGATGACCACTGAGATGTCATATCGACTGAAAAAATAAATGCCAACGAAGTCGGCGCCATGGCCACGGGAGATAGCTGATTATCTTGTGCCAACAACACAACCACTATGCTAATTAAACTAGCTACAATAGTGGGTAAGCTTACCCACCAAGCGAAGCCATACCAGTCTGTGTAGCCTTGTACACACTCTTCATCGGCCTTAGTGAAAATATTAAAGTAAAGCGCCAATATAGCGTTGCTGACAATAGCGACCAAAACTGAACCAAATACTCCAGCCCATAAAGATTGCGCTTGATCTGACATGACATTACGTACTGAATTTTGTTCAGCAGGACTAAGGTCTCCGGCGATAGATTGCACCATTAATTCGTTGTACCAAGCAAAGTCAACAAAGTTGAAATACAAATAAATAGGAAAGGCACCAGTCACTGCGATAAATAAAAATGGGATCCATGACCAATTGTGAACTTCATTGATGGTGGCAAACACTTGATTAGGTTTGGTAATAATGTCCTTCATGGCCTGAAATGGGTTACTGACTTGTTGCATTTAACTTCCCTTAATTTATCTTTGCTGCACGATAATGATGATGTGTATTTTTTTATAGTTTGCTGGAATTGATTATTGTTACACATTTTTTTTACCTAGCGCATGTAATAAATCACAAAATTCAGAGACTATAGATAACAGGCAGTAACAAACTAGGAAAAAGGAATGATAGAAATAAAACAACTGGCGAAGAAGTTCGCTGTGGAAAATCCTAAAAAGCTGAGTGAGCAAGAGAAAAAAGATCCGCGACTAAAAGGACGTTTTTTCCATTCGGTGCAAGATGTATCTTTTACTTGTCAAAAAGGTGAAGTGTTAGGTTTGCTCGGACCAAATGGAGCCGGCAAAACCACCACTTTACGTATGTTATCCACAGCGCTCAAACCAGATGGTGGCAGTGTCGAAATTGACGGTGATAACGTGTTAGCCAATCCTGTTATTGCTCGCAAGAAGATTGGCTTTCTATCAGGCTCTACCGGATTATATGGTCGCTTAACGGGCCGTGAAAATATCCATTATTTCGGTCAGTTACATGGCATGAGCGAAGAGTCTATTGCCAGTCGTATACAGGAGCTGGCTGATTTATTGGATATGCACAATTTCTTAGACAGACGATCAGAAAACTTCTCAACCGGTATGAAGCAAAAAACAGCGATTGCTCGAGCGGTGGTGCACTCTCCAGAGTTAGTAATCTTAGATGAACCCACAACAGGTTTAGATATTATGGCTACACAAACTGTACTCGAGTTTATTCGTGGCTTAAAAGAGCAAGGTACTCCGGTGATTTTTTCAACGCATCATTTGGATGAAGTTGAAGAGTTATGCGACAAGGTCACGGTTATTGATCAAGGTAGTACGATGTTTGATGGTGATATCGCCAGTTTTAAAGCGCTTTCTGAGGGTTCATTACACCAATCCTTTATGGCTGCTATCCAATCAACTGTTAGCGAAAAGGGAGAATAGACTATGTGGTTAGTATTTAAAAAAGAGATAAAAGAATTACTACGCGACCGTAAAACCTTGTTTTTTATGATAGCGCTGCCGTTATTAATCTTCCCTTTGATCTTCGGTATTGTTGGTTTTGTCAGTAAACAAGCCATCGATAAAGCAGAAACTCAAGTACTTAATTACGCGTTGATAGGTGGGCAATATGCACCAGATATTGTTAAGGAGCTGCAACAACCAGACAAGTTTAACCTTGTCGAAATTGAAGTTGACGCTGATTATACCTCGATTATACGCAGCGATACTGTGGATTTTGTGTTGGAAATTCCAGAAAATTATTCAAGCGATGTTTTAACAAATGGTCAGGCTAACATTAAGTTATATTACAACGATGCAGGACTCAATTTGGTTTACCGACGGGTAAATGAAATTGTTAAAAGTCAGTCAGAGTTGTTTCAACAAAGTGCGTTTTCTGATTTGGGTTTAAATGAAGCCAAACAAAGTGCTTTGATAGAGCCGATTGTCTTAGAGAAAGTTAATACCGCAGATGATCGTGAAAATTGGGGGGAAAAGATTGGTGGCATGTTGCCTTATTTACTTTTCATTATCTGTTTGACCGGTGCGATGGCTCCAGCTACAGATATCGGTGCTGGTGAAAAAGAGCGGGGCACTCTTGAGACCTTGTTGATTTCACCGATAGATCGAAACAAAATTGTCATGGGAAAATTTTTGACTATTGCTTTTGCAGGCACAATGACTGCGCTCATAACTGTTGCCAGTATGGTGATTTGGGGATTGGTTTTAAGTCAAGGTATGGCAATTAAGTTTGTCGCGGATTTTATGGCACAAATAGCCATGATTGATTTTCTGCTGATATTTCTCATGCTGGTGCCTGTAGTGGCGATTTTCTCGGCGATTTTGCTGAGCATTTCTATTTATGCCAAAAGTTTCAAAGAAGCGCAAAGTTACATGGGACCTATGACAATTTTGGTCATTGTACCTATTATGATCGCGCTTTTACCTGGCGTAGAATTGAAAGGTGCTTGGGCTTGGGTGCCGGTGACTAACGTTTCACTAGCCATGAAAGAATTGGTCAAAGGGACAATGGATTATTATCAACTTTTTGCCATTTTTGGTTCAACCGTCATTATTGCAGGGGCTTTGTTTGCTTTTTGTGTGTATTGGTTTAATCAAGAAAAAGTGTTGTTTAGATAAGAGCATGTTTTGAATTGCCTTTGACCTTAAGTCATCACAATTCTTTATGCGTATTAATATAACAAAGCCATGCTGATTAGCATGGCTTTGTCGTTTTTGCAGGTTTTGACGGCAATTTTTTGCCAGCTTCTACTAAGCGTTTCTAATACAATTCTTTCCTGCTTGTTTGGCAGCATACAGTGCTTCATCAGCTCGCGAGAAAATACCAATTTGCGAGTCTTCCTCTTGATAAGTCGCGCTACCAATACTGCAAGATATTTGATGTTGTTGCAGCAAAGGGTGTGATTCAATTGCGCTGCGAATACGTTCTGCAATCAAATTGTTAGTCTGGTTATCTGCATCTGGTAACAAACAGCAGAATTCATCACCACCAAATCTAAAGGCAAAATCAGATTCTCTCAGGCTGTGCACAATAGTATCTGCACAGGCCATTAATACTTTATCGCCTTCTTGATGCCCGTGAACATCGTTAACTTGTTTAAAGTTATCCATATCTAATACCAACAAACCAAAAGGCTGGTGGCGCCTTTGCGATTGATTGGCCAACCTGACCATAGTTTCGTCATAGCTAGCTCTGTTGCCTAAAGAGGTTAAAAAATCCTTCATGGCATATTGTTTAATTTTATGGTGTTCCAATGCATTTTTAAATGGAAAACAAAAGTTACTATGCATCTGTTGCAAAATTTGCCAATTCTTCAACGACAACGGGTGTTTAAAGGCATAATCCATAACGGCTACTATGCCACCCATCTGCAAACAATTGAGGGTTTTTAAGTGTGTATTTTTTACCGGTTGACCAAATGTCACTCGGTTATCTTCAAACTGGATTTTTAGTTCAGACAGCGGTAGGGTGGTTTCTAGCTGTTGAAAATATAATTCAGTAAGTTTGGGCAAATCTATGGTTGTTAGCAATTTCTGGATGAATTTATTAAGTTTACTTTGTGATAGTCCTTGATTCTGCCCATGGTTGAGTCCTTGATTAGACTCCTCAAGGCTGAAATAAGGCTCACCGACGTTTTCGTCGTATAACTGGTTAAGTTGTTCCAACGGTTTCTCCTGCCAATAAATTGGCGAATTGCTATACAAAAATACTATTATCTAACACTGAGCAAATATTGTGCCGGTCAGATAATAAAAACAGGAAACAACAGACCATGCATGGAAATTTAGGCAATATTGTTATTCTGATGGCCGTTGCAGTGATCACTGTTTGGTTATTTAAACGTATCAATTTACCGCCTATTTTGGCCTATTTGTTTTGTGGGATTTTGGCCGGTCCGGACCTGCTTGCATTATTTGAGCATCCTGAAGACATGCAAAACTTTGCCGAGCTAGGAATTGTTTTTTTGTTATTTTCATTGGGCTTGGAGTTTTCACTTCCCAAAATGATAGCCATGCGCCATCTAGTATTTGGTGTGGGGCTGGCCCAGATGGTATTAACCACGTCCGTATTTATGGGCATTGCCATGTTACTGGGGTTTGATGGCAAAGCATCGCTGGTGATAGGTGGCATTATTGCGCTTTCTTCCACTGCCATTGTGATTAAACAAACCAGTGATTTAGGGATCTTGAATACTCCTCGCGCGCAAATTGCGGTGAGTATTTTATTGCTGCAAGATTTGGCTGTTGTGCCATTGCTGATTTTGGTGCCTTTATTAGCTGCTGATTCAGAACAAAGTTTAGGTATTGCCATTTCGATGGCATTTCTCAAGGGGCTGCTAGTCATCGGTATTTTGTTATCCATAGGCAAATGGGTATTACCTAAAGTGTTTAGTGAAGTTGCTCGCACCCGCACTGATGAGCTTTTTGTTTTGACTACCATTATGGTGGCGTTGATGGCCGCTGGTTTAGCGTTTTCGTTTGGCTTATCCATGGCGTTAGGTGCGTTTTTAGCAGGCATGATGCTAGGTGAAAGCCAATATAAACATCAATTAGAAGCTGATATACGCCCTTTTAGAGACATCCTGATGGGCTTGTTCTTTATTACTATTGGAATGCGTTTAGAACTGCATAATTTACCAGGCCAGATACATTGGGCACTGTTAGGTTTAGTGGTTATTGTGTTGTTTAAAGTGGTGCTTATTCGGGTTTCTGCTGAAATCTTTAAATTAGGTAAACAAGATGCTTGGGCGGCTGGACTTAAATTGTGTCAAATGGGGGAATTCAGTTTTGTATTGGCTGCATTGGCGGTAGATCGCTCGATTATAAACTCAGAACAAGGGTCATTATTGTTAACTATTGGTGTGATGAGTATGGCGATTACACCTTGGTTGGTCGATAAAAGTCCAAAAATCGCTAGAGCAATTAGTCCTGAAGCCGCGCCTAACGTTAAAGGCTTAGAACAACTTTCAGCCAGAGACCAACAACTCAAAGACCATGTACTGATTTTTGGTTTTGGCCGTGTGGGCCAATCAGTTAGCCGTTTATTAAAGATAGAAGCAATCCCTTATATGGTGGTAGATGCTGATCCCATCCGAGTACAAGAGAGTCAAAGTGCGGGAGAGCCGGTTTATTTTGGTGACGTAAAACAAAAGGACATATTGCGTTCTGTTGGAATAGAACGAGCTAAGTTGGTGTTGATTACTTTTGACCAACATGAAAAGGCTATGAGTGTTATTCATGTTGTCAAAAGCCTATATCCCGACTTACCAGTTGTGGTCAGAACTCGAAAAGATTATCGCATGGAAGAGTTGCTCGAAGCTGGAGCATCACAGGTGGTGCCAGAAATTCTAGAAGGAAGTCTGATGTTAGTGACACAGGTTTTACAGTTATCTGGTGTGCCAATGTCTCGAATACTCAAACGTGTGCGCAAAGAACGTATGGGGCACTATGCCAATATGCACGGATTTTTTCCGGGTGAAACGACTGAACTTGATTACGCCAAACAAGACAAACTGGAGTTTATGCACGCGGTTATTCTGACCGAAGATGCTTATGCAGTGGGCAAATCATTGAAACAGTTAAATCTGCAGCAATGGCGGATTAAAGTCAAAGGGCTGCGCAGGGATAACCTTGAATTAGCAGAGCCTGATGAAGACATGGCGTTATTAGTGGGTGACGTAATAGTGATAGCCGCGAAACCGCGCAAAGTAGAACGCGCTGAGCGTTTTTTGTTGGAAGGTGATTAGTCTTTTTAACGTATGCCCAGAGGGCTACATTTATTGAAATCCAATACATTTTGTACCAACAATAATTGCCTAACATTTTCTGCTTTCATTGGTTTGGAAAATACATAACCTTGAAAATTATGACAGCCCAACTTGATTAAGGTGTCTACTTCGGCAAAGTTTTCTGTTCCTTCAGCCAATATTTGTA
The DNA here is from genome assembly GCF_913020055.1 of uncultured Paraglaciecola sp. Lineage (GTDB taxonomy): Bacteria > Pseudomonadota > Gammaproteobacteria > Enterobacterales > Alteromonadaceae > Paraglaciecola. The sequence continues at coordinate 8,877 of NZ_CAJWCF010000080.1, forward strand.
TATTAAACACTTTACACATTGCAATGATAGCTTCTATCACTTGAGACTTTCTCTTATCTTTATCGATGTTTTTAATAAACTGTCGGTCTATTTTTACTTTTTTTACTGGATAGGATATGAGTTTTGAAATACCAGAATAACCAATACCAAAGTCGTCAATAGTAATATCAAATCCCCAATTGACGAGGTGATTTATGGTTGATAAAGCTTTCTCATTGGAGATGCTTCTTGCTGACTCGGTTAATTCAAGCTCTATTAATTGAGGTTTGATTTTGTATTCGATCAGAGGTTTGATCAAATGTTCATGAAAATCATCTTGGTCAAGGTCTGCACCTGAAATATTAATTGCGACTGGTACTAATTGTAAATTTGACTGTTGCCAGTCGTTTATTTGTTTACAAACGTTTAAAATCAACCAACGAGTTAGACTGGTTACTAAACCTGATTTTTCCGCAATTGGAATAAATACACTGGGAGAAACCGCACCAATAACCGGTGAATTCCAGCGTAATAATGCTTCCAAACCGATTAATCTCCCATCCCCTTCTACTTTAGGTTGATACACTATATGAAGTTCATCATTCGCGATGGCTTCACTCAAAAGAAGGTTAATTTCCTGCTGTTCTATAAAACGTTCCAGACTAGAGGTTTGGTAGAAGTTTATCTCCAGGTTACTTGAGTTTGCCGCATATAGAGCATTATTAACCAGTTTTTCGGATTGAAGATTTGCTCCATCTGAAAGTGATATACCAAACTGGATGTCTAGAGGGATTTTTTGTCCTTTAATTTTTAGGTTTTTAGGTAACTGTTCGATAAAAGAGGTAAGCAAACTTTGTGCTCCTTTGTCAGACAATTCACAAACGATAGTTAAATTGTTTGGCTCTACAGATGCAAATTGGCATTCCACTTTTGTTTCTGATAACCACTGGTCGGCTAATTTACGGATCATTAAAGGCATCGTTTGAAAGCCATGTTTTTGTGCTACAAATTCAGCGTTTTTAATACGGATCGCTACGATACATAACTTTGTATCTGAGTAGCTTAATTGGTTTTTTAAATGACTCTCTAACCAAGTTCGATTCGGCAAACGAGTCGCTTCGTCTAAGTTTTGCTTTCGATATAGTAGAGTCTGTGCAGCCAAGGTTTTATGCAATATTACTTTAGCTGTAACATCCTGAACGGTAAGAAAATAATAAGAGTTGTTGAGCAATGCACTACGACTTACTTTGAACGCTTTCATCTTGCCTGCAACAGTCAAATTAACAGTGATTGTTCCTTCTTCTGAAGGCATGTCGAAAAATAATTCTGAAATCGGAATGACTTGGGTTCGCTGCTTAAAGTTACAATCTAATAATTGTTCAGCAGCTGTATTCATCTCAGAAATAAAACCATTAGAGCACACCACTAATTTGGCTATATCAGTTTCAACAAATAAGGTTTTATAAAAATCATTTTGTAATTGCAAATTGACATTCTGTGCAGTAATGCGTTTGTTCAAACGAAAATTAGCGACATTAGCCCGAGCTACTGCTAACGGGATACAGACATTAAAAAATAGAAATATAATGCTAAATATATAGGCATTTGCGCCTTCTACATACGCGTGTTCACTTATGTACTGATTAAGTTGAAAACCATTTAGCAAAGTAACAAAAGGTAAAATATTAAGGATTATACAAATAACCCCCACTTTTAATCCTAACAGTACAAAAGCCACTAAAGGTAAAGAGAAAATAAACACAGGGCCTAACATGGCTAGAGTAGGTATTTGCACCATTGAATTGATACATACAGCGGCGAGAACAATACTGATTAGTAAACTGTAAGAACTGAGATAATAGTGAGTCTTAGACAACCAAAGCTGTAATCCACCTACGATATAAAAGCCTAATATGACGGGAAGAGTTGCATAATATCCGTTCTCAAATGATTTAATTAGACAATGAATTGCCACCACAGAGTAAAGCGAATATCCGCTAATGATCATTATTCGTAAAGCACTGACACGCCATCTTTCTAAACCTCCAAACGTATCATCATTATCTGAAAGCATTAAATAGTTTAAAAAGGAACGTTTTAAATTTTCAATCATACAGTCTGCCTTTTTACTCAAGTACCCGATATAAGTGTTTCATCGAATCACCACTTACTACTATGGGTGCTAACATTATGAGTAATGTAGCTATTATTCTCAGTATCATTATGATTGTTATAAGATTTCTTTATCGTGTCAAGGTATATATTTTAACCCGAGTTGCCAAGTTTTTTCTTAACATCGGTGACTTTTGACGGGATCAATCCTGCTGGTCGATGCTAGTATGAGTTAATTTGAAAAGTTTAAGGTGTCTTTTATGCCCCCCATTCATACGTCGTGCGCGCCCAATAAAGGAATTATTGTGGCAGTCTTGGTCAATCAAAATGAGCTAGTACACTTGGGGCAACCATTACTTATTATCGAAGCTATGAAAATGCAAACTACCTTGTGTGCAGAAGTGTCGGGAAAGGTGAACCAAGTTTTTGTCGGCATTGGTGATGATTGTTTGTTGGGCATGCCTTTGCTGGATATACACGCAGACGGCGCAAATAAAATAAATACTACAAAAGTGCCAAACACGGACAGTATCAATCAAATATTACTAGACGAACTGAACGTCAGAAAGGCAATGACACTTGATGAATTCAGATTGGAACAGCAACAAAAACGCCATCAGAAAGGCTATTTAACCGCTAGACAGAACTTACAAAACTTGTGTCCTGTTGACAGTTTTATGGAATACGGGCAAATGGCCGTGGCTGCACAGCGGTTACGCCGAGATCACGAGGATTTAAAATCGGCGACTGCCGCTGATGGAGTTATCACCGGAGTGGGGCATATTAATCCAGACTTGGTTACGAAAAAGGACTCGCAGACGGCCATAGTAATCAATGATTACAGCGTATTAGCAGGCACCCAGGGATACTTCCATCATCTAAAACTAGATCGTATCTTGGCAGTAGCAGCAGATAAAAACTATCCAGTGGTGATGTTTACTGAAGGTGGTGGAGGACGCCCAGGTGATACAGATATCACAACGGTAAATTCTGGACTGCAATGTCAGTCCTTCGCGACTTGGGCCAGTTTACAAGGAAAAGTGCCACGCATATCAGTGGCAAACGGTTATTGTTTTGCTGGCAACGCAGCTTTATTTGGTGCGGCAGATATTACCATTGCAACCCAATCTTCATGGATAGGTATGGCAGGACCTGCGATGATTGAAGGTGGTGGTTTAGGGGTGGTTAAACCCACAGATATTGGTCCTAGCGCAAACCAGTGCAAAAATGGTGTGATTGATATTTTGGTAGAAAATGAACAACAAGCGGCCGAAATGGCAAAAAAATGTTTGTTGTATTTTCAAGGACCATTGGTCGAAGGAGAAAAAAGCACCTTTGCAGATCAGCTGCTTCTAAATCAGGTTTTACCCGAAGACAGGCGTTTTGTGTATGACGTAAAAAACATCATTAAAGTCCTCGCAGACACTGACTCTTTTACTGAAATTAAAGCTCAATTTGGTGGCGCTATCATTACTGGTTTTATGCATTTACAAGGTCATCCTGTGGGAGTGATTGCTAGTAACTGTAAAGTGTTAGGCGGGGCTATTGATGTTGAAGCAGGAGAAAAAGCCAGTCAATTTATGCATCTTTGTCAGCAGTTTTCTATTCCTTTGGTTGTGCTGTGTGATACACCAGGATTTATGGTGGGTCCGGAGCATGAAGATAAGGGGGCAGTGCGACGCTTGTCTCAATTGTTTGTGGCAGGTAGCCAACTCACCGTGCCCTTAGTGGCAGTGGTTTTAAGAAAATGTTACGGCTTGGGTGCTCAGGCTTTGTTGGGAGGAAATACCAGTAAACCGAGTTATACCATTGCTTGGCCGACTGGAGAGTTTGGTGCGATGGGGCTAGAAGGTGCAGTCAAACTCGGCTTTAAAAAAGAACTCGCTGCGGTGCAGGATCCTACTGCTAGAAATGTTCTTTATGAGCAAGTCTTAGCCGAGCAATATCAAAAAGGCCAAGCTCAAGAGGTGGCCAGCGTATTAGAAATTGACGCAGTGATTGCCCCAGCAGATACCCGGAAAACCCTTATATTAGCTCTTTTCAGTTAATTTATTGGTTTCATTACTACCAATACCTTTGAGCAATCTGCCTAAGATATCTGCACCGGTAATGACTCTTTTTTCAGTATCACTCCAGACTAGTATTACATCAGCATGTAATACTTCATCTGAGTTGGGCTCTAAATCATGGGCTAACTTTAGGTTTTTCATCGCTTCACCTAAAGAACATTGAGCGTTTTCTATTATCAAAGGGCGATGGCAGTATGAATAGGGATCCTTGTTCGCATCCTCGGTAATCGTTGAACGTATAAAACCATCTGCGTCCAACATTAACAGTGGCAAGTTTTCTTCATCTGTCAACAACACCCATTTATGCCCAGAGCGATTAACATCATGGGCAAAGGCTAGAAACTCAGGACTGCCTATTTCTGGAAGTATCGGTAAATCCAGTTTGCAGGGGAGTTTTAATACACTGTTGGGATCTAAACTTTCACCTTCTTGGCTAACGGTTATTTTGTCCACTTGAAGAAAGTTAAGGGCACCTACGCCTTGAACGTGCTCCATGTCGGTATCATCTGATTCTATGTGAGCGTTGATAATGGCGGTAAGTTCTTTTTCACGAAAGTAGGTAATACCTTCTCGACCTAACCAACCGTCTAAAATCAAAGCGGTAGGTTTGGCTACTGGGAAAAGTAATATCTGATAAAACTTAATTATAGGCGTGAGTTTAGATGCCACAGTTAATGCATTTCGAGAGAAGTAGGCTTGGGGGAATATCTCGCCTAAAAACGTGATGACAATGGTTGAAAACATAAATGAATACATACCAGCCAATACCGAATCAGACAACAAAGTCAGCAATACGTTTATTGACACGTTGCCCCACAAGATAGTCGATAACAAAAAGTTAGAATCTTCGCGCATAGAAAGTATTGTTTTTGCACTACTACGTCCTTGCTTCGCTTCTACTTCAAGCTGCAATCGACTCAGACTAAAAAACGCTAAGTTCAGTCCCGAAAAAATCGCTGATTGTGTTACGCAAATGGCGATACCAATCCAAATTAAAATGTCATACGTCATAAAGGCCACATCTAGTCTTAAGGTTAATTATCAAAATTTAACTGTTGGGATAGGGCAAAGTAATTAAAATTTACTCTTAGTAACTGCCCTATATTTGGGGCGGGCGAGAGATTATCACAATTTTGTCAATTCTCACGCAATCAATCATATCTTTAATTTTTTCACAGCTCTTTATTTAATAAGTCGATTTGAAGTTTATTTATAGGTACGATCACATTTTTATAAATCAACTGTGTGGAAATGTATGAAAATTGGCATTCTTTCGCGAAATAAAAATTTATATTCTACTCGTAGACTAAAGGAAGCTGGCATTGCCAGAGGCCACGAGGTCGACATAATAGATACTCTACATTGTTATATGGACATCACTAGTAGCAGACCAGTTGTGCGTTATATGGGTAAAGAATTACCGCAGTATGATGCGATTATCCCGCGTATAGGTGCTTCAATATCGTTTTATGGTACAGCCGTTGTTAGGCAGTTTGAAATGACCGGTAGCTTTTGTGTGAATGAGTCTGTGGCTATCAGTCGCTCTCGAGACAAACTTCGCTCGATGCAACTTCTATCTAGAAAAGGCATCGGTTTACCTAGAACCGGTTTTGCCAATCGACCAGATAACATCAAAGACCTAATCAAAAATGTGGGTGGAGCTCCTTGTGTTATTAAGTTGCTTGAAGGTACTCAAGGTATTGGAGTGGTGTTGGCTGAAACCGCTAAAACTGCCGAAGCTATTGTTGAAGCCTTTATGGGGTTAAATGCTAACATTCTTATTCAAGAATTTATTAAGGAAGCTGGTGGTGCCGATATTCGTTGTTTTGTAGTGGGTGACCGAGTGGTTGCAGCGATGAAACGTCAAGGAGCGGAAGGTGAATTTCGTTCAAACTTACATCGAGGCGGCTCTGCTGTTTTAGTTAAGTTAACCAAAGAGGAGAGAGCGACAGCTGTCGCGGCAGCTAATATTATGGGGCTGAATGTGTGTGGTGTAGATTTATTACGCGCTGAACGAGGGCCAGTGGTGATGGAGGTGAACTCTTCGCCAGGGTTGGAAGGTATTGAAACCGCTACCGAAAAAGATGTAGCTGATTTGATTTTTCAATTTATTGAAAAAAATGCCAAACCTCACCGCACTAAAACGCAAGGTAAAGGATAGTAGTTACACTCAAAGTAACAGCATAAAAAAAGGCCAAGTCTGCATCCGCAAACTTGGCCTTTTTGTTTTCTTATAGAGTTACTATTTTCCTACGTTCTGCTCAGGATTAAGAATTTTAACTTCACGTTGAGGAAAGGGTATTTCGATACCATTTTCACGTAAAGTTTCTAGAATAATTAGCATCAGATCTCCGCCAACTCTGTTTTTACCATCGTCCACTCCTATCATCCAAAACTCAACAAACATGTTGATACCAGAATCACCAAAACTATCAATCTCACAATCAGGACGTTCTTCAAATGGCACATCTAGACCACTTATGACTTGTTCATGTTCTCCTACGGCTACCTTGATAAATTCAACCATGCTGCGCACATCTGTGGCGTAAGGCACTGAAAAATCGACGCGGTATCGTTGTTTCGGATCTTTATGAGTCCAATTTACCAGCAAAGACGAAATGAACTTTTCATTGGGTACTAAGATGTCTTTACCGTCGTAGGTTTCTAATACGGCATAGCGCATTTTAAATTCTCGGACAAAGCCTTTTTGCCCATCGTCTAACTCAACAAAATCACCCACTGTCAGTGAGCGGTCGAGTAGGATAATAATGCCTGATATAAAGTTTGAAGCGATAGACTGTAAGCCTAATCCAAGCCCTACGCCTACTGCCCCTCCGAATACTGCTAAGGTGGTTAGGTTAACTCCCATAATATTGAGCAGTAACAGCATAACTATACAGAATAAGCCGACTTCAAAGAGTTTACTGAATACTTCTTTAGTGGGCACATCTAGGGAAGGTTGCTTTCTGATGACGGCTTTGCCAAAAGTGTTTGATGCACGGCCTAACCAAAATAAGAAACTACCAAATATAAGCACTCTCACTACACCGTATGCCGATATGCTGACATTGCCTACATCAAGTGATATTTCCTCTAAGGCACTAATCACGGTTGGTAACAAACCCAATATATGCAATAACAATATGGGCAAACCTATCCATCGAAACAATGACGCAGCAAACTTATGTTGAACAAAAGCGCGTATTAAAGAATTAAAAAACAGCATGATTGCAATAGCTAAAGCAGTTTCGATTAACCAAGGTGTGAATGCCAAACTTTCACTGGCTTTAGTCGACACCTGTAACAGAATGATCGCCAATAAAGGAAATAAAACGCCGCCTATTCTAAAAGCAAGTTTGCGCACCGGATGTGCACTTTCTGATGGTTCGTTATGGGTCAGCCCCACGCTGTGTCTTATCTTGTACGCGATTGCAAAAGACAAAGCATAAATAACAGCGATGACCACTAATTGTATGTAAGTGTTAGTGTCGCCAATGGCCAGGTTTGCGGTCTGCAAAACGTCTTCAACCACTGCCGAAACGGAATTTGTATCCATGTTGGATTAACTCGTTTTTATGATTATTGATTTATAATCAATGATGAATGATTCCATTGGTATTTCATAGTTATTTCCAAGGCACTAAATATTATAACAGGCCAAGTTATATCGTTCTGTAAGCTGGTTTTTATTACACCCCCGTTTTTGGAATGCTGTGTAATAAGTCATCGTAGTGAGCGTAAATGGAAGTGACATCCATCTTGTTAAGAAACCCTGAACAGGTTAAATAGGCTAATAAGTAACGGGCATCTTTTACCCAGGGAGGAAGATATTTAGCGGGCTTACAAAGTCCCATTTTTTCTAATTTGTACAGTACTGGAATATCTTCGATATCTAATTTTCCGCAAAATAATAGCTTTAGACAATCGGCTCTACCATTGGCTGCTATGGCTTTTAAAAAGTTGTGGACACGAATGAGTCCTTCTAGATAGACCCCATCTTTAGTAAAGGGGGCCCCGCCTGTTAACACGCCACCTCTGAAGACTCTGCGGCTATTTTCATAGGCTTGAGATTCACTGCCTATACGACCGAGAAAGTACTGGTACACCTCGAGAAAGTTGGCGCCTTCAATTGCCATTTGAATGGCAATAATTCGATCGGCTAACCTTCGTAGACGATCTAAATCGATTGAATTAGTAATATACTCGGAAAATACTGCCAAACCCTCCTGCGTTTTAGTAGTACCTGGATGACCAGCTGCCAATATCTTCAGATGCGGCTGATTTAAACCATTAATAGACGTTGCTACATGGATATGTGCTTCATGATTAATCAATTGTTGAGCGTCTAAGTCAGTAAAACAAGCCGTTTTTCTAATTCTAATCAGTTTAGGGCTAGCCAATGCATTGGCTGATAGTTCATCTACTATCTCAATTTTAGGCGCCTCGTCACCAAACATTTCAATTACTGCTGCCTGCATTTGGTCAGCAATGCCAGACGCCAAGTAACACATAGGTGCAGGAGCACCCATGTCATAATTGGCATAACTGCTTATTTGTTTATCAAATGTATTGGCTAAATCAAGGGGCGTAGACTTACCATCAACAAAAGGATTGGTAGGTTTGCCATACAATTTTTCAGAGAACTCATAGAATTTATTGCTACCCGTTGAAGCCATCATTAATGCACTGTATTCGAGCTTAATGGCTATTCTTTCTAGCCATTGATCAATATCAGTATTACCTAATAGTTTTCGCGCTTCAGCGACTAAAGATATGGTGTTAGCTGGATCAAACTCAGGGTAAGTGACTTTAGGCAGTGCTTTGCTTTTTTCTGCAAAAAATTGCCTTTTAACATCTCGATTCCATTCTATGTGCGACAGTATTCGGATCGATTGACTCGCGGTATATAAAATGGCACTGACGTGACAAATATGCTGTTTTTCAGCTTCTAGATTCATAGTTTTCTGCTAGACGTTTTATCAGTAATAGGTTCGTTTGAACCATGTTGTTCCTGATGCATGGTTATGGGGATTGGTTGCGTGGCTTCTCCTTTGTAGATACTGATATGCGGAAATGGAATTTCTATACCCAGATCATCAAAAGTCTTTTTAATTTGCTGATACATAGTGTTTTTTAGCGCCAGGAAGTTCTCTCGTTTGGCCCATACTGAAAATTGAATATTCACTGACGAACTGCCAAATCCTAATAGAATAAACAAAGGTGCAGGTTCGTCTAGGCACAAGATATTTTTTGCTGCGACATCAGCCAATATTTGCTGAACCTGTTCAATATCCTCTTTGTAAGCAATGCCTATTTGTAAGTCTGCGCGCCTAATAGGGAACTTAGTCAGTGTCGTCACTTGAGTTTTAATCATTGATTCGTTTGGAATGCGCACAAACAAATTGTCAAATGTTCTAAGTTTAACCGATAACAAATCAATAGATATCACTTCACCCGTTGTATCTCCTACCCGAATGACATCGGCGATTGAGAATGGCCTTTCCATCATCAAAAAAATACCACTGATAAGATTAGACGCTGATGTTTGTGAGGCAAAACCTATTGCAACACTTAAAATACCTGCAGCGCCTAGCACCACACTCAAATCGAAGCCCAGTTCTCTTAGAGCTGAAAATAGCATGAGAATAAAAATGCCATAAAAAACCGCTCTTTTTAATTGCACTTTACCGTGCGGACCCAGATTAGAAAAATCGATACGTAAAATGGCCGTGCTGGCAATTTTGGCGATGAAATAACCAACAATTAAAATCAATAATGCTTTGCCAATAGCAAATATATGTAGCTGTTCCATTAGGCTAATAGTTGATGTGGTTTCTTCCATAACTGGTTCCTCATTGGTTAAGGGAAATTAGCCTAATAAGCTTTTGATTGATTTTACGAAGTGATGACTGTCGGATTTTTGTCTGGCGTTTGTGACTAAATACATGTTGCCTGAATTGCTCTTTGGAGCGGTGTTCTTTAGTCTCAAACCTGCTTTATCACTGTCACTATGATATGTGATTTCGACTTCCTGGGTCCAAAAGTTATTCTGTTCATCTGCATATAAGGATAAAAATGGCGCGGGTAAATTAATACGTTCAATTACTAAGGTTTCAGTGTGCTGATTTTTAACTAATACAGGAGTAATCGCCCTGTGTCCGCGTTTTTCAATTAGAGCTAAATTTACTCTAGCGTCTGTGTATTTTGCATAACATAACTCACCTTCCATTGTGGAAGGCCCAAACCAAGAATCAGAAGGGCGTAAAAATGGGATGTCGACAATGGGAGAAGCGTCGATGTTTACTTTCATCAGAAACCATAAGGGGGAGCTAATATACAGTTCAACGAACTCACCAGGCAGGATATTTAATGAGGTTGCGGGTCTTGCCACTATAGGTCTATCAGCCAAAATAGGTGATATATTGATAGTATCTTTGGTTTGATTAACTAAGTGACGTGAGTAAGGCACATCGATAAGTGAATTAGTTGTTTTAAGGGATTTAACACTAATTTGAGACGTGCTCTCTGATTCTAACTCCTTGTTCCAAACAACCCACTCCTTGTGCAATCTTTGGATCGCTATTTTTCGTTCACCCATGCCCCACACTTTGATTTCATCTAAAGCCAGGGTTATATCACCCCACCAAATTTTTGCTTCGGCCATTATCCCTCCAAATACTTATCTACATAATCATCAATACGTTTATTCCCGTGTCACCTTAAAATGACGGACTTAGGGGGCGGTTTAAGCGCTCTAAAATCAGCCTTGTCTCCCTAACATAGGACGTTTAGGTCTATGGGCTGGTAGCATATATCAAACTAGAATGAACGCTTACTACATTTTGTGCAGCAATATCTTTTAAAAGGTTGAATAAAAAACATTTGCACAATTAATGAACATAATTATACTGTATGTATAAACAGTTGTTTGTTGGAGGCAACATGAATAATCATTTAAATTCAGTTAGTGGTGCAAATAGCGTTCAGCGGAGTTGCAGTCAGCACGTTGAATATTATGCGAATATGGATTTATGCAGTCAGGCTCAAATGTCTGAAGAAGCTGACAATATTCTTAGTCGTATGGATAAACTAAGGGCGTTTGCTAATGAACAGCAAGCCAAACGAGTCAAATCTCAAAGGCGACAAAGTAGTTTTTGCTTTTAACTATTATGGAAAATTTTTTGGCGGCACTAAGAAGCGCTTCTGGATTTTCACTGATTAGAACAATGCATTGTAAGTCTTATAAACTCACGTTGTTCGATTAAACGAGTGAGTTTTTATCCTGATGACTTTGAACATAAAATGATCATCGATATTTATCTGCCAATAAAGTAACGCATTCAGCATAAAAACCTTTAAACTAACAACATGTTTAAGGTTGGATAAACCAACTTCGTTTTTAGGAATATTATGATTAACAATGATGTCATGCGCCGTGTGCGTTATATCTTCGATTTTAACGACGCTAAAATGATTGAAATTTTTGCTCAAGCTGATTACCCCGCTACAGTTGCTCAGCTCCATACTTGGTTACGCAAAGACGATGATCCTGCTTTTGTCGAACTTACCGATCTTCAGTTTTCACTATTTTTGAACGGTTTGATTAATCTAAATCGCGGTAAACGTGAAGGCGTCGAAGCACCAGTAGAGCGTAGGCTGACTAATAACATCATTTTCATGAAACTAAAAATTGCACTCAATATGCAAGCCGAAGCCGTTTTAGAAGCGATGGATTTAAGTGGTTTCAAAATCAGCAAACATGAATTGAGTGCCTTATTTAGAAAACCAGAAAATCGTCAATATCGCGCCTGTAATGATCAAATTTTGCGAAACTTTTTGAAGGGTTTGCAAATGAAGATACGCGGTGAAGGTGAGGCCGTTTAGCTCTCTGTATATTAACGTAGTAGTGACGTTTTAGTGATTCTGGTGCTTTCAATGTACCCAACTTTAATTTACATCTGCTGCATTAGCTGCTTCTTTTCTCCCGACAAAAGAAGTAGCTAATTTCATCATCACTCCCTCATACCACTATGTTATGAATGTAATAGATGGTTTGTTTAAAAACGAAGGCGAATCTCAATAAAATAATCTGTTTGATTCTTCGTATTCCTAAGGCTATCTCTATCATTAATGAACTTTTTGAAGCAAAAGCCTCTTATCTCTACTGTACATTTGACAAAGTTTAAGCATTCACTTAACTTATGTCTTATATAAGACATGAAGTATGTCCCGCTTTTTAATTGGAAAAATAGATGCCAAATAGTCATAAAAAGATGCCAGAGGTCGGTTTTGGTCTTTGGAAAATACCTCAGGATATTTGTGCTGATTCTGTTTATAACGCAATTAAAGCTGGTTATCGTCATTTAGATAGTGCTTGTGATTACGGCAACGAAGTGCAAGTTGGTGAAGGTATTAAGCGCGCAATTGATGATGGATTATGTACTCGCGAAGAGTTGTGGGTTACATCTAAGTTATGGAATACTTTTCATGCTAAAGAGCATGTCGGACTTGCTTTAGAAAAAACATTAACTGACTTGCAGTTAGATTATCTCGATTTATATTTGATTCACTTTCCTATTGCTCAACCTTTCGTCGATTTCGATGACCGTTATCCTCCAGAGTGGATAACAGACACAACTGTTGGCAAGATGGAGCTTGCACCGGTGCCATTGTTTGAAACGTGGCAAGCAATGGAAGCCCAACAGGAGAAAGGTCTAACCAAACAGATTGGTGTATGCAACTACAACACCGGTTTATTGAATGATTTGATGTCTTATGCGCGAATTAAACCTTCAGTTTTACAAGTCGAATCACATCCTTATTTAACTCAAGAACGATTAATGCGTTTAGCTAATCAGTATGGTCTGCAGGTTACTGCTTTTTCACCTCTGGGTGCTTTATCCTACCTTGAACTAGATATGGCAGGTGCTGCAGAATCTGTGTTAGAACAGTCTGTGGTTAAACAAGCGGCACAAAGACTAGGCAAAACGGCTGCACAAGTTGTATTGCGATGGGGTGTTCAACGAGGTAATGCAATTATACCGAAGACGTCTCGCCCAGAACGACTAATTGAGAATTTAGCTATTTTTGATTTCGAATTGACGTCAGAAGAAATGCATAGAATTTCATCTTTGAACAGTAATAGGCGATTTAATGATCCGGGCAACTTCTGCGAAGCTGCTTTTAACACTTTTTATCCCATTTACGATTAATAAGAGGCCACCGTGACTAGTATCCAAACTTTATCCGTGCCAAAGCAAATAGATGACGGCAAGCATGTATTTCCGCAAATAATTGTCAACGATGGTTCGCTGACAACCGCTGATCAATGTCATGCTTGGATAAAGCGGAACTTGACTGAAATTGAACAGCACTTAGAACAATCTGGTGCGGTATTGTTTCGCGGTTTCCCAATTGATTCGGCTGAAACCTTTGATGAGTTTAGTGACAGTTTTGATTACCCTAACTTCACCTACAAAGAGTCCCTTTCAAATGCGGTGCGAATTAATTTCACAGAACGTGTATTTACCGCCAATGAAGCCCCTAAAGACGTAGAAAT
>NZ_CAJWCF010000081.1 GCF_913020055.1 uncultured Paraglaciecola sp.
TCAGGACCTAACGCGCAATTTAAACCAAAGGAGAAAGGCTCTATATGATTCATCGAATAATAAAAAGCTTCAGCCGTCTGACCTGATAATGTGCGACCAGAGGCATCGGTGATGGTACCAGAAATCATCACGGGTAAATTATATCCAAGTTCATCAAAAACGGTCTGCACAGCAAACACTGCAGCTTTGGCATTTAAGGTATCAAAAATGGTTTCTACCATGATCAAATCTGCCCCGCCCTCAATCAATCCATGCGTCGCTTCAACATATGCTTCGACCAATTCATCAAAGGTAACGTTGCGTTTAGCCGGGTCGTTTACATCTGGAGAAATAGAAGCTGTGCGACTAGTAGGCCCTAACACACCAGCAACAAATCTAGGTTTATCGGGTGTTAACGCGGTAAATTTATCCGCCGCTTGTTTGGCTAATTTTGTCGCTTCAATGTTTATCTCTTTGGCCAACTCCTGCATATTATAATCGGCCATAGAGATAGTAGTGGCATTAAACGTATTGGTTTCAATAATATCAGCCCCCGCGTCGAGGTAAGCGCAGTGAATATCGTAGATTATTTTGGGCTGACTCAAGACTAATAAATCATTATTTCCCTTCACATCAGAATGCCAATCAGCAAAACGCTCACCGCGGTAATCCGCTTCTTCTAATTTATGTTCTTGGATCATGGTGCCCATTGCACCATCGAGCAACAAAATACGCTTATTTGCTGCTTCTATCAGTTGCTTCTCGGCAATGCTCTGACTCAATGTTTTTCCTCTCCACTCTTACCTATAAATTAACTATTTCTACTCAGAAAGCTTAGCCAAGTCATAAGGGGTATTTTGGTAAACGTAATAGTTCAGCCAATTGGTAAACAATAAACTGCCATGGGCTCGCCAATTAACTATCGGCTCATTATTTGGATCGTTATCAACGAAGTAGTTTACTGGGATTTGCGGCTGACCATTAGTCGATAAATCTCTTTGGTATTCTTGTTTTAAACTCTCAGGATCGTACTCAGGATGTCCAGTCAAAAATACTAAACGTTTATCCTCAGACGCAACAATATAAGCACCTCCCTCATCTGACTTGGCCAATACATTCAGTCCAGGTATAGAAGCATAATCTGACAGACTTATTTCACCGTAACGTGATTGCGGCGCGTAAAAAGTAGGATCAAACCCTCTAAGTAATTCATCGTGCTCATTTTGCACGAAATGCCGATAAACACCGCTTAACTTGTGCTCTCGTAACGCCCTATTTTTACCGAAAAAATGATAAATTGCGGCATGTGCAGCCCAACACGAAAATAAAGTAGACTGCACATGACGACGTGCCCAATCCATGATCACTGTCATTTTTTCCCAATACTTCACATCCCCATAAGCAAGATGCGCCAGAGGTGCACCAGTTACAATTAAGCCGTCATATTTTTTATTAGCGACATCATCAAACTCAACATAGAAATTATCCATATGAGCAGCGGGAGTGTTTTTAGGTGCTTGTTTATCAATACGAATTAGATCGATATTTACCTGCAAAGGCGTATTCGAGAGTAAACGTAAAAATTGCTCTTCAGTTTCCATCTTATTCGGCATCAAATTCAAAATGCCCACTTCCATAGGCCTAATATCTTGCGTCGCGGCGCGCTGAGTATCCATAACAAAGATATTTTCTTTGTTTAAGACATTTTGTGCTGGCAAATTACTTGGGATTCTAATTGGCATAAAGGATCTAAGGCTGAAAGTGATGCAAACAAATTTGGCTTAATACACTAAAAAAGTCAACATCTTTACGTCTAGACGTCTAAATGAAAAAGTATACAAATGTAAAATTTGGTCTTAGACAAGGAAAAGCCACTTCAAATATTTATATATAATTGATTTAACTGAGGTTGAATCAAACTTCTTTGCAGCTTTCAGTAAGGTACATAAAACAGAAAAAAGTGGAGACTATTTTTGATTATTATGAAGACTAAACAGTAACTCTGCTTCCGCCGCTGGCATGTCACATTCTCGCATTACATCCTCGAGGCTGGCACCCTGGCTGATAAGCTTCGCACCTTTGCTGTAGAAGCGACTTTGGGGATCTTGTTCGACTAGATTTTCGGCTAAGCTTTGTTGGCTGGTTTGTAAATTGTCGACTTGCTGCACAAGCTCTTTGAAACGGTTAATAACACCATAATTACCGCTACGAATTTCGTGTACTTCTTCTGTGAGGTTATTTACTTTTTTACTAAGTTCTATCTGCACTTGGTTTTGACTGGCATTGGTTTCAAGCTGAGTGTTATAACGCTTAAACAGCACGATCAAAAGTGTTAAACAGACAACAGAGACAATCAACGCTAGTAAGCTTAGTAATAATGGGAAACTCATAATTATCTCTAAAAGGACAACAAAACACGCCCCACTTTAACGTAAGCAGGAAAATTACGTATTAGTGAAACGTGCGGCCTAAGTTTTATACTCAGATATTGGTAATTTCGGTCCACTCTTCATCGCTGAGTAATTTATTTAAATCAACAAGAATGAGTAATTGTCCGTCTCTGTTACTTACGCCTTGAATAAACTTGGCGCTTTCTTCCGTTCCGACATTTGGCGCGCTGTCTATTTCTGAAGAACGTAGATAAACCACTTCAGCAACGCTGTCGACAAGAATACCTACCACTTGGTCATCAGATTCAATAATCACTATACGGGTATTGTCTGAAATATCAGACGAAGGCAAGCCAAAACGCGAACGGGTATCGATAACCGTAACAACATTGCCCCGTAAATTAATAATACCCAAGACATAATCTGGCGCTCCAGGGACAGGCGCTATTTCGGTATGACGCAAGACTTCTTGTACCTGCATAACATTAATGCCGTACGTTTCTTCGCCTAATTTGTAGGTAACCCACTGTAGGACTTCATCACCGTTTGCGGCTACTGTATTACTTGAATTTCTGTCGTCACTCATTCCCATTGCTCCGGCCCAAAATAGGCTAATCGTTACTGCTTAAACCTTGGTTTAACATGCTAATCAACTGCTGTACATTCACCAAGGCACACATTTTCTTTTTAACCATTCCAGATAACCATGGACGACTACCTTCAACATTTCGCCATTTCACATCATCTGGAATCAATGTTTCGGTGGCAACCAAACTTTCACAGCCTAATCCCCAACCACTTTCACCTAATACTATAAGATATTGATATTTTGTAGATTCTGCCAGTTTTTCAGCAGATTTTTCTGGCATTACCCACTTTGCAGTATCCACCACATTATACTTTTCGTCTCGATGTAGCAAAACACCTTTAAACCATTCAGGCTTACCAAATAGTGGGTTGATGGTCTCAACTTGGTGTATTCCACCTAATTCTGTTAATGGTACAGCCAATGTCATACCTGCTACTTCAAACAACAACACCTGAAACTCTCCTTCAGGTATAACAGGTTTGACAACTTTCGTCGGTGTTTTAACTGTTACTAACTTTTTTTCGACCTTAGCCTCAAGAACTTTAGCAATCACTGGTACAGTTTCAACAGTTTCTTCTATTGGTTGCTTAAATGGCTCAGTTCTTGGAATAGGTGCAGTCTTTAATAACTGCTCAACTGAATGCCGCGTGAGGTCCTCAATAATAGGCTCATCTGTCAATAAAGCTGACATGTAATCTTCCATCACATCTTCGTTAGCGAAGGGACTACCACTCATGTTTGTGTTTCCAATTTTTGTAAATAACTCAGTAATTTAGCATAGGCAAAAACCCCACGGGATTTCGGACAATACAAAGATGGTGGACTCTGTGCCTGACTCGCATCTCTAAAACGTGTATCAACAGGAATTAACCCTATCCACACCTTCTCTTTATAAGTGCGAGTTAATGTGCTGTATGCTTCTGTTGCTGCATTTACACGTTTATCGTACATAGTCGGCACTATTGTATAAGCAAAGGTTTTGGCTAATGATTTTTGCATGATTTCCATAGAATGCATCATTCGGTCTAAACCTTTTAACGCCAAAAACTCGGTCTGAACTGGGATAACAACTCTATCGCAGGCAGCTAAAGCGTTAATCATCAACACCCCTAAAACGGGCGGGCAATCTATAATCGCATAATCAAACTCATCCCGAATAAGATCCAAAGCTTGGCGCAAAATCAATCCCATTCCACTTTGGGTACCCAACTTGCGATCTAATGTGGCTAAAGCCATAGTTGCTGGTAAAATAAACAAAGAATCCAATTTTGTCGGACACAAACAGTCTAAGACATCTTCTTTAGTAACAGACTTTCCAGCCATAAATACGTTGTATAAACTAGCAGACAATTCTTCAGAATCGACACCAAAATAATAACTTAATGAGGCCTGTGGATCAGTATCAACCAATATGACTCGTTTTCCACTTTGCGCCAGCAAACCGCCAAGGGTAACCGTTGTGGTGGTTTTACCCACACCACCTTTATGATTTGCGACAGTCCATACTACCAAACCAATAACCACACTTTACGAGTAAGACTGAAAGGCAATACAGTGACAATTAGGTTACTGTTCTCTTTTTGAAAAAACACTCAAAGTGCTCCTTTAACCCTAATTTAAAATTTCGTTCTTTATATGACCTGCCATGTGGGCAATGTCAAAATTTGCTTCAGAAATATTGGCGACGGTAACAGCCTGAGGCATCCCATACACTACGCAACTTTGCTCATCTTGCGCCCAAATCTTGGCACCTTTAGATTTTAAAGTTTTACACCCATCTCGGCCATCCGCACCCATACCCGTCAAGATTACGGCAAGTACATTACCAGCATAAACTTTAGCCACAGAATCAAAAGTCACATCTACACTTGGCTTATAAGTGGAATTTGGAAAACGCTCTGGTTCTGATATAACAACTCTAGCGCTACCGGCTCTACCTTCAATTGTCATTTGTTTACCCCCTGGAGCGAGATAACACACTCCGGGTGTTAACAACTCACCGTTAGCAGCTTCTTTTACCTTCACATCACATAAATCATTAAGACGCCTAGCAAAAGCCTGAGTAAAAGAGCCGGGCATGTGTTGAACCATTAACACTGGCACAGAAAAATTAACGGGTAGTTCTGTTAAAATTTTCTGCAATGCTACCGGTCCTCCCGTAGAGGTGCCTATCGCTAAACATGAATAATCACGTGAAGCAGAAGTGCCAATATTGGACCTAGTGCCTAAAGTACTAGCGACTTTATTTATATTCTTCGTCGACAACGCCTTTGAGGAATTAAATGCAGAATAACGTGATCCTAACGAAGACTTGGGACCAAATAACTTTCTACCACACAGGGCTTTGACACGGTTTTGTAGCAACAGAATCGCTTCTTTTCTGTTTAGAGCAATGTCTTCGAATTTCTTAGGAAGAAAGTCTAGTGCACCTGCGTCCAATGCATCCAAGGTTGCTTGCGCACCTTCTTGAGTAAGTGATGAAAACATAATGATAGGAACAGGATTGCTCGCCATAATTTTCTTCACCGCCGTAATACCATCCATTACCGGCATTTCAATGTCCATAGTCACTACATCAGGCTTTAAAGAAGCAACTAACGCTAACGCTTCTTGGCCATTTTTAGCTTCACCTACCACCTGTAATTCAGTGTCTTCTTCAAGTATCTGTTTTATTCTACGGCGAAAAAAAGTTGAATCATCAACTATTAAAATCCTATGAGCCATCTTCGCCTATATTACCTATATCTATAACATTCAATTTCACGTTAGGCGTATCAACAGGACAAGCACCTATGCTTTTTTAGCCGCATACCTTTTCAGTAAACCGGGTACATCTAATATCAATGCGATTCCACCATCACTAGTTATAGTTGCACCCGCCATACCAGGCGTGCCTTGCAGTAATTCATCTAGGGGTTTGATAACGACTTCTTCTTGACCAATTAGAGCATCAACTACAAAACCAAGTTGCTGAGTACCAATTTGCACAACTACAACATGTCCTCTAGTTTTATCAATATTGACTTCCCCTCTCGCTAACCACTCTCCCAAATAAAACAATGGGATAGCTTTAGAGCGAACGATCATGGTCAGCTGGCCATCAACAGTATTGGTTTTTTGCATGTCAAGATTGATGATCTCATTTACAGATCCTAGCGGTAGTGCAAACGTTTGTTCACCTATGACTATCATTAGCGTTGGCAATATTGCTAAGGTCAATGGCACCTTGATTTCAAGTGTGGTTCCCACTCCCATTTTGGAGTCAATAGCCACGGTTCCATTCAGTTGGTTTATTTTGGTTTTAACCACATCCATACCGACACCACGGCCAGATACTTCAGATATTTCGGTTTTAGTTGAAAAACCAGGAGCAAAAATCAAACTAAAGGCTTCTACATCAGACATCCTAGCCGCTGTATCAGCATCCATAACGCCACGAGAAACAGCAATCTCCTTGAGTTTATCTGGATCCATGCCTTTACCATCGTCGATAATACTCAGTAGTATATGATCGCCCTCTTGAGATGCAGACAGTTTGACTGTGCCCATTGTGGGTTTACCTGCAGCTTTCCTATCTTCAGGCATTTCAATACCGTGATCGACAGAATTTCGGACCAAATGCACTAAGGGATCGGCTAGCGCTTCCACTAAATTTTTATCTAAATCTGTTTCTTCACCTTCAAGTTCAAGGGTGATCTCTTTTTTCAGCGTTCTTGCAAGATCTCGAACGACTCGAGGAAAACGCCCAAACACTTTCTTAATGGGTTGCATACGCGTTTTCATGACCGCGCCTTGCAAATCGCCTGTTACTACATCCAAATTTGCAATGGCTTTCGCCATACTTTCATCACTAACATTATTGCTAAGACTGAGTAGACGGTTTCTCACTAATACCAGTTCGCCGACCATATTCATTATTTGATCAAGACGTTTAGTATCGACTCTTACTGTGGTTTCAGCTTGAGGTGGAGGCGCTGTCTTTTTCTCTTCTTTTTTGGCAACAACGGGTTTAGCCGTTTCTACTTTTTTCACTGGTGCTGCGGTTTTCTTAACTTCAGCAGGTTTTGCTGGCGCAGGTTTAGTTTCTTTGGCCACTACAGGTGCTTCAGACGCATCCTCGACCGGCCCTTTACCTTTGCCGTGCAGTTGGTCTAAAAGCGCCTCAAATTCATCATCAGAAATGTCATCTCCAGAAGAGCTTGGTACAGGTGCAGTTGGACTTTCTTCAGCTGGAACATTTTCAGCTTTTTCTTCGCCCTGAAACTGACCTTTTCCATGTAACTGGTCAAGAAGTTTCTCGAATTCGTCATCACTAATATCTTGGTCATTTGCAGAGGATTCTTCTACCTTCTCGGGTTCTTTAGCGCCAGGAGCATCTGTGCCATGCAACTCATCTAACAAAGACTCAAATTCATCTTCGCTAAAATCACCTGAATCGGTTGCTACTTCACCACTCGTGGGAGTTGCTTCAACAACAGCTTCAGACTCTTCTGCAGAAGTGGCTTCGTCAGCTGATTCTGGTTTACTGAGTCTGGTAAGGGTATCGATAAGACTTTTTTCTGCTGCGACTAAGGGCTCCCCGGCTTTAACGTGGTCAAACATTTGCACCACTTCATCGGTTGCCTGCAGTATTACATCCATCAATTCAGGCGTAAGCGTACGTTGACCATTACGCATTACATCAAAGACGTTTTCTGCACCGTGGCAAATTTCAACTAACTCAGTCAGTGATAAAAACCCAGCTCCACCTTTTACGGTATGATATCCCCTAAAGATAGCGTTTAGCAGATCCGCGTCTTCTGGGTTATTTTCTAGATCGACGAGCTGTTCTTGTAATAACTCTAAGATCTCCCCGGCTTCAACCAGAAAGTCAGCTAGTATTTCCTCGTCAACATCAAAAGCCATTTTATAGCCCCCTTAAAATCCCAGACTCGAAAGCAAATCATCAACATCATCTTGATCTGACGCTACGTCTTCTCTACTGTCAGCGTCCAATATTGGACCCTCAGCCTTTATTATATCGGCTTCATTCTCAGAATGGTTAGGTTTTTCAATTGCCTCGGCACCATCTTTTTGTTCAATGCCGCCAAACATAGTGAGCATGTAGACTAGATTGTCTTCAACTTCTTTAACTAACTGAATAACACGTCTAATAACTTGGCCAGTTAAATCTTGATATCCTTGGGCCATCAACACTTCAGTCAACAGACCAGTTAATTTTGTAGAATCATCACTACCATTTTTCAGGAAATTACCCATATCCTTTACTAACTGGTTAAATTCCCCCAATTGCAACTCTCGTGCAATCAGTTTATTCCATTCGGGCATGACTTGTACTATTCCATCATGCAGCTTCTCTGCTATAGGCATACAGGAATCAACCAAATCCATGGTTTTATTCGCGGCCTCTTCAGTTGCTTCTATGACATAGGTCAGGCGTGTTTGTGCATCCGGAATATCCTCGTTTGCCATATTGGCTATTCGAGGATCGAGTTGAAAATTATTCAATGAGTCATGAAGTTGACGTGTCAATTTACCGACTTCAGCGAATAGCTCAACAGAACTTTGAGCACCAGCGGATTCAAGTAACTCTTGAGCTCCTTGATTGTCTCCGTTCTCTACCAGTGTTACTAATTTTTTTGCGTCTTCAAGAGAAATTGGCGCAGTTTTCAAGGTCGTCATACAGTCTTTCCTCGTAATCAGGTTAGCCTGAATTTAACCAAGTCTTTCAAAGATTTTTGCTAATTTCTCTTTTAATGTTGCTGCAGTAAAAGGTTTTATAACATAACCATTAACCCCAGCTTGCGCAGCAGCTACAATTTGTTCTTTTTTAGCTTCGGCAGTCACCATCAAAACAGGAATATGTTTTAAATTAGCATCTGCACGAATGGCTCTGAGCAAATCAATACCTTGCATGCCAGGCATGTTCCAGTCGGTTACCACAAAATCAAAATCACCTTGTTGCAACATAGGTAATGCAGTACTACCATCGTCTGCTTCTTGTATGTTTGCAAAGCCAAGATCTTTAAGTAAGTTCTTGATAATCCTACGCATCGTTGAAAAATCGTCAACAACAAGGATCTTCATATTCTTATCCAAAACCACCTCCGGTGAGAGTTCTAACACTCAGGTTACAACCCAACTTTATTGCTATAATTATTTGTCGTTTGAACGCCAATACTGCATGCGAGACTTAAGTTTCAACATGGCTTGGCTATGTATTTGACTCACTCTGGACTCACTCACATCCAGTACTTCACCAATTTCTCTCAGATTCAGTTCTTCATCATAGTATAGAGACAATACAATTGCCTCACGCTCTGGCAATGTTGTTATTGCATGCGCCAGTGCTTTTTGAAACGAACCTTGAAGAAAATCTTCAAAGGGCGTGTCTGAACCTTTTGTTTGTTCTGTAGTAATAACATCTTCAGTTACACCTAAGTCTTCCATGCCGATGATTTTTCCACCATTAACTTCATTCAACATCTGGTGGTAACTTTCAATACTAACTTGTAATTTTTCTGCGACGTCTAAATCGCGGGCATCTCGACCAGTTTCTCGTTCGACCTTATTAATAGCTTCGGTAATAGCACGCCCATTCTTATGAACAGAGCGAGGCGTCCAATCACCTTTACGTATTTCATCTAACATCGATCCTCTAATACGGATCCCGGCGAAAGTCTCAAAACTGGCACCTTTACTCCCGTCAAAATTTCGGGAAGCTTCTAATAAGCCTATCATACCAGCTTGAATTAAGTCTTCGACCAGAACACTGGCAGGCAAACGTGCAATCAAATGATGAGCAATTCGCTTGACCAAAGAAGCGTGCCTTTCAACCAACTCATTTTTATCGGCCAATTGTTGGTAAGCAGCAGCTTTACTATTCACCTGTTTTCGCCCGCTGCTTTTTTCGTTACTAATTGTTCAAGGAAAAACTCTAGATGACCACCTGGTTGATTAGGAATAGGCCAGTCTATTGCTTTCTTAGCAAGTCTTCGAATAGCCACTGCAGCAGGTGAGGTAGGAAATGCTTCAACTACGGCTTTTTGTTTTCTGACAGACTTGCGAACATTTTCATCAAATGGAATTACAGCAACTAATTCTAGTGCTACATCCAAAAACCTATTGGTTACTTTAGTTAATTTGGAAAACAGTTCATCACCTTCACGCATACTACGCACCATATTGGCAACAATTTTAAATCGGAATATTCCATGTTCCTTGTTCAGAATTTTGATTAGAGCATAAGCATCAGTAAGCGACGTAGGTTCATCACAAACCACCATCACTACATCCTGTGACGCCTTAGAAAAACTTAATACCATGTCTGATATACCAGCTGCAGTATCAACAATTAATACATCAATTTGCGATTGTAATTCACTAAACGCACGAATAAGACCCGCGTGTTCCGTAGAAGTAAGTTCTGTCATCGATTGGCTACCGGATGTAGCCGGTGCAATTTTAATCCCGTACGGCCCTTCAACTAACACCTCATCTAAGGTGCATTCGCCCGACAAGACGTGTGACAAGTTTTTTTCTACTCTAAGGCCTAAAAGCACGTCAACGTTGGCTAAGCCTAAATCCGCATCCAACACCATGACTCTTTTGCCCTGTTGTGCGAGCGAAATTGCAGTGTTGAGGGTAACATTTGTTTTCCCTACTCCACCCTTGCCACCGGTCACGGCTATGACTTTTATTAACCTAGATTGATTCATTCTTCTTAAGCTACTCGCTTGGTCCTCAATCATACTGCCACTGCTGCGTTATTAACTAAATTGGGGTTAGTATGAATTAAACCGAATTTTTTATAAAGCTTCGCTGCACTAGTAATTAAAAATTTTGTGCTTGCAGCTTGCAAATCCTCAGGAACGCGCTGTCCATCAGCCAGATAACAAATCTGTAATTTGTTTTCAATTGCCACGCTGATTACCTCTCCTAAGCTGTAACACTCATCTAATTTAGTCAATATACACCCATGTAAAGAAATCTGTCGATATTCATTTACAGTTTGTTGCATGACGCGGTACTGACAGTTAGCCTGCATCACTAAATAATTTCTAATGTTAGTACATGAATTCTGCTTCATAGTATCTAACTGTTTGATTAGTCTAGCATCTTTTTGACTAAAACCAGCTGTATCTACTAAAACTAAACGTTTATTTCTAAATTGGTAAAGTAAATCTGATAGTTCGTTCGAATTTTGTGCTTTTTTAACACTACATCCAATGATCTTTCCATATGTAGAGATCTGTTCGTATGCGCCTATACGATAATTATCCAAGGTAATAATAGCGACTTGATCGACACCAAATTTTTGTGCCGCCTGAGCAGCAAGTTTGGCTATTGTGGTAGTTTTACCTGTGCCTGTCGGCCCCATTAACGCCACCACACCGGGCTGCGATAAGATATCATCATGTTTGGTTTGTAATCTATTAGCCAAAAGTTTAAGAAGGAACAACCAAGACTGCCTTTCATCAGCTTCTTCTGGCGCATATGACACCACTTCTTCCGCTAAGGCATCTGAAATCCCCATTTGCTGCAACCTTTGCAATAAATATCCATGCAATGGATGTTTACGATGTTTCTCTTGTTCTATTAACCCTGAAACCTGAAATTGTAAAATGTGTCGTAAGGAGGATAACTCTTGACGCATTTCTTTAAGGGCATTTTGTTGCTGGTTATTTTGCTCAACTGTATTTGGCGCATTTGAATACACTTGCGGCTGCGCTTCAGCTGTCGGCTTTACATCTTTTATTTGCGCGGGAGAGTTAGTCTGAGATTGTTTTTCTAATAATGCTTTTAAACTATCGGGCCCAGTGTCACCAATAATCTCACTTAAAGTGGGTGTTTTTTTAGTCGGGCTTGTTTGAACTTTGGGTTGTGCTTTATTAGGCATTAGCTCGGCGTCGGGTTCTTTGTCATAGGCGGCCACGATCTCAATACCGTCAGCATGTTTTTTGTTTGACATGATAACCGCGTCACCACCCAACTCGTCTTTTACTTGTTTGAGTGCTTCACGCATGTCTTTGCCATAAAAACGTCTGATTTTCATATATACCTCTTAAGTACCTACACTAGGTCCGAACATCCCGTCAGATTATTGACCAACGGCACTGACAATTTTGATTTGTTTATCATCAGGAATTTCCTGATAAGACAACACATGTAAACCACTCACCGAGTGTTTTAAAAATTTCGCTAACACTGGCCTTAACATACCTGAGGTCAATAAAACTGCAGGTTCACCAGCTAATTCTTGTTGTTGAGCAGCTTCATTCAAGGAACCTTGTAACCGCTCAGCTAAACCAGGTTCAATTCCAGCGCCATCTGCGCCACCCGCTTGCAGAGACTGGTGCAACATCTGTTCCAACTCTGGAGCTAAGGTAATAACAGGGATTTCGGCCAAGCCACCGTTTATTTCCTGCACTATTAGGCGTTTGAGGGCGATACGGACCGCAGACACTAAAACGTCAGGATCTTGGCTCTTAGGACCAAACTCGCATAACGTCTGTACTATGCTGCGCATATCTCTTATTGGTACACCTTCATATAGCATGGTTTGCAAGACCTTAACCACAGTACTCAAAGGCAAAATATCTGGAACTAAACCTTCAACAAGTTTGGGGCTGTTTTTTGCTAACAAATCTAATAGTTGTTGCACTTCTTCATGACCTAACAATTGGTAGGCATTGTTGGTTAACAATTGACTTAAATGTGTCGCCACCACAGTCGCTGCATCCACCACTGTATAACCAAGGGTTTGGGCATGTTCTCTTTGATTGGCTTTTATCCATACCGCGTCAAGTCCAAAAGCAGGGTCTTTAGTTATCCTACCTTCCAATTTGCCAAACACTTGTCCAGGGTTAATCGCCAACTCATCATCATGACTCAATTCAGCCTCACCAACGGTGACACCTAACATCGCAATAGTGTAGTTATTAGGACTCAAATCTAGGTTGTCGCGAATATGTACCGGAGGGATCAAGAAACCAAGCTCTTGAGATAATTTTTTTCGTACGCCTTTTATACGAGTAAGCAATTCGCCACCTTGGGCTTTGTCGACCAATGGGATCAACCTGTAGCCTACTTCCAAACCTATGGTGTCAACGTGCTGAACGTCATCCCAACCAAGCTCTTTTATTTCCAGTGGTTGTTGATTCTGTTCAGGTAAAGACTTAACCACTTCTGGCTCATTGGCAATTTTTTCTGCACGCCAATGACTGTAGAATGCATATCCGCCAACAACCGCACTAAACCCCAAAAAGGCAATATGCGGCATACCAGGAACAATCCCCATTACAAACAAAATACCGGATGTAATATAAAGCGCTCGCTGATTACCCAATTGTTTGGTTAATTCACTGCCCATTTCTTGTGAGTCATTTTCTCTAGTAACAATTATGGCGGTCGCCACCGACAGTAATAAAGAAGGAATTTGCGCCACTAAACCATCACCAATGGTCAATAAAGTATATATTTCAATGGCATCACCAAAAGCCAAATCATGTTGAATCATGCCAATAAACAAACCACCGACAATATTAATCAACATAATAAATAACCCGGCAATAGCGTCGCCTTTCACAAATTTTGACGCACCGTCCATTGATCCATAGAAGTCCGCTTCACTGGTGATTTCAAAACGGCGTTTACGGGCTTCATCAGAATCAATAAAACCTGCATTTAAATCTGCGTCTATAGCCATTTGTTTACCTGGCATTGCATCCAAGGTAAACCGAGCACTTACTTCTGAAATTCGTCCTGCACCAGCGGTAACCACTTTGAAGTTAATAATAAGTAATATGGCAAAAACCACTATACCTACCGCATAGTTGCCGCCAATTACCACTTCTCCAAAGGCTTGTATCACTTTACCTGCAGCATCTCCGCCTTCGTGACCTTCAAGTAGTACTATCCTTGTAGATGCTACGTTCAAAGCAAGTCGTAATACTGTCGCGATGAGCAACACCAAGGGGAAAATGCCAAAATCGACTGGTTTTTTAGTAAAAACAGACACCAGAATAACGACAAGAGAAAGAGCAATATTAAAGCTGAAAAGGATATCCAACAAAAATGCCGGCATAGGTAAAATCACCATGCCCATTATTGCTAACAAGACTATTGGCGCGCCTAAACCAGATGATACTGACTTGAATTGGTTTTTATCAAACCGACCGAAATAAGATGCTAATTGCATAAACGAAATATTGACGCTTTGTTGATTTTGTAAACCTTAGTAGGTGTAAAAGCAACTAGTGCGCCAAGTCTATTAATAGGAGGATTCTTTTTACTAACAACCACTCATTAGGCAAGGCGTCACAACGGTTAAACATCAATGTAAGCTGCAGTACAAAACCAGTTAATACTTAACGTCTAAGCTCTGGCGGGATTGGAAGGTTACGATTTAATGGTTTAGGACGTTTACCTTTACCTTGTTTAAAGGCTTTTAATTGATAAACATAAGCCAGTACTTGGGCCACGGCCATAAACAGCTTTTCAGGAATTTCGTGGTCGGCTTCAGTGGAGTAATAAATCGCTCTAGCCAGCATAGGAGAGGCGACAATAGGCACTTCATGTGCATTGCCAATAGTACGAATATGCATGGCCATTTCATCCACACCTTTAGCCACTAGAGTAGGCGCTCGGGTACCAAACTGGTCATACTTTAATGCCACAGAAAAGTGCGTAGGGTTGGTTACTATCACGTCAGCATTCGGCACTTCTTGCATCATACGATTAGCAGCAGCTTGATATTGTAACTTACGAATTCTACTCTTTACTTGGGGATCGCCATCTGCGTTTTTACGCTCGTCTTTGACTTCCTGCATAGACATTTTCATTTCTTTGTTGTGTTTGTAACTCTGGTAAGGCACATCAAAAACAGCTATTGGAATTAATGCACAACACATAATCAAAAAGCCCCATGCAATTAAATCCATGGCGTGAAACAGATTCTGTGGATACAACTCTAAGTCCAAATGTAATGCTTCATCTTTAAAAACAATAAGCGCTACATATGCCATCAACGCCACCACCACAAATTTAGCGATCGCCTTGAACAATTCCACTACGCTATTCATACCAAACATACGTTTAAAGCCAGCGATAGGGCTTATTTTTTGAGCTTTAGGCGCGGCTCCATCCCAAGTAAAATTGTAACCACCTAAGGCGATATTTCCGTAGATACCAGCAACTGTCACAATCAGCATATATAACAAAACAGGCATACTAATGGTATCAATGGCAAACTCCCATGCCTGAAACATGTGGGTGAAATCGTAGGATTCATCACGGGACAGTGTGAATGTTCGCTGAGTCACTTCAAATATAGCGCTGGCTATTTGAGAACCAATAACCAGGAAACTAACCCCACTTGCGATTAACACTAAAGCCGTAGACAACTCTTTAGATCTGGCTATTTGTCCCTTTTTACGGGAGTCCTCAATCTTTTTGGAGGTGGGTTCTTCTGTTTTTTCGTTTGCATCAGACATGATTTACCTCCGTATATTTAAGGACAAACTAACACTAGCTGACACATCATGTTTTGTGCCCGCTCCCACATCACTTCAAAGTGATGGGTTAAGTTGTCTAAGGTTAACCAAATTATCAGTAGGCCCATAATTTGTGCTATTGCAAAACCTATACTAAAAATATTCAATTGTGGGGCTGCTTTGGTCATTACCCCAAACGCTAAATTAACAATCAGTAATGACACTATCGGTGCTAAAGATATCGTTACCGCTGAAATAAACATCCAACCTGCCCAATGAGCAATATCTCTGAATTGTTCTGGAGCAAACCATGCAACACCAATAGGAAAAGCCTCAAAACTCATTACCACCATACGGATCATCGATAAATGTCCATCTAAGGCCCAAAATAGTAAGGTTGCCAAAATAAGATAAAACTGCCCCACAGCTGGCACACTAATACCGTTTACCGGATCGACTATCGACGCAAAGCCCAAACCTGTTTGCAATGCCACTATTTGCCCTGCTAACACAAAAGTATTGAGCACCATATTTGATAAAAAACCCAATGCAATACCGATAATTAATTGCTGTATCACTAACATAAAAGTACCTACAGAAAAGACATCTGTAGCTGGGATGGGGACAGGCGGTATCACAGGCATAATGATAAGGGTTAAAAATAACGTGAGTAAGGCCCTTGTAGTGGGCGGCACACTCTTTGCGCTTAAGCCAACCATAGATGCGAACAATCCAGAGATACGCATAAAAGGCAACAATAAATCTGCCAAATACTGCATAACGGTTGTTGTGGCTATATCCAAGATTTTACCCTAACACCTGAAAAAGCGAACACAACTACCCCACTACCTCAGGAATGCGTTCTACCATAGTAAAAAAGAAATCCATCAGCTTTTGAACCAACCAATGTCCTCCCCAACTCAGTGCCAATAAAGTGACAATTAAGCGTGGTAGAAAACTCATGGTTTGTTCATTTATGGATGTTGCTGCTTGAAACACAGCCACTATTAACCCTACAAACAAGCTTGGTAAGATAATGGCTGACACCAACAAAATAACCATTTGTAATGCTTCTTTGAGTATTTCAACAAAGACTTCTGGGCTCATGGATGCACCTTAATGATTTTTTGATTATGTAACATTCGTCACCCCATCCCAAAACTGTTGGCTAAGGTGCCAAAGACCAAGTTCCAACCATCTACCAATACAAACAACATCAACTTAAAGGGTAATGACACGATCATCGGTGACAACATCATCATGCCCATCGCCATTAATATAGAGGCAACCACTAAATCTAAAATTAGGAACGGGATAAACAACATAAAACCAATTTGGAACGCAGTTTTCAGTTCGCTAGTCACAAAGGCGGGGATCAAAACGTTCATA
The DNA here is from genome assembly GCF_913020055.1 of uncultured Paraglaciecola sp. GTDB lineage: Bacteria > Pseudomonadota > Gammaproteobacteria > Enterobacterales > Alteromonadaceae > Paraglaciecola. The sequence continues at coordinate 16,842 of NZ_CAJWCF010000081.1, forward strand.
GGCACGTCAACCGGATCTTGAAATTGCCCGTCCATACCGCCAATCTGCACAAAGGTCTCCAAGTCTTTAACCCGAGTTTGCGACAACATAAAAGCGCGTAAAGGCTCCTTACCTATTTCATAGGCCTGAAGAGAAGTAATTTCTTCGTTTAAGTAAGGTTGTAACGCCGTTTCGTTCATCTTTTCAAACACCGGGGCCATGATGAACATCGACAAAAATAAACTGACACCAATTAATATTTGGTTAGAGGGTGATTGTTGCAAACCAATGGCTTGGCGTAATATTGATAAAACAATAATGATTCGAGTGAAAGAGGTCATCATCATCACAAATGCTGGCAGCAAGCTGAGCGCAGTCATGATAGCAACTACTTGTAATGTCATCGTATATTCTTGACTACCGTCAGGATTATCCGTGAGTGTTAACGCTGGGATCCCTGGTTCGGCCAAAACATGTCCACTGACAAAGCCTAACAACAATATCAAACAAAGACCCCAAGATAGTTTTTTCATGATTCTTCTCGTTGAGTTTTTGTGGTTTTACTATTTTGTGCCATTGCAGGATTTATTTTACCTGCCATAAATAACGATAACTTGTCTTTGAACTTTTCGTTGCCTGAGGATCCAGTCGAAGTATCTATAGGAGTAGATAAGGTCGCTAGGTGATTAATATTGTGCGCGGTTATACCTAATAAATGCTGCTCACCAGCAACTTCAATCACCATAACTCGTTCTTTGGCCCCAGCCATCATTGAAGCCACCACTTTTAGATTTGAAGTGCCAGACTGAGTGACGTTAAACCGTCGCATTAGGAACGCCAGCATAAAAACAACACCAATAACCAATAACAAAGAGAGGAAAATTGACACTATAGATGTGGGGTTGGACAGGCTTTGAGGCGCCGAATTGGCCTTAAAGGAGACACATAAACATGAGCAAAGAGCTATCCAAGCCCATGTTTTATAAGCTTTTTGTCTATCTAAGCTTTTTGATTCTTTCCAGTTGACTAATAACATCAGTTAATCGAATACCAAATTTATCGTTGACTACTACTACTTCTCCATGAGCAATCAACGTGCCATTTACTAAAACATCTAATGGCTCTCCAGCAACTCGATCAAGTTCCACTACAGATCCTTGGTTTAATTGGAGTAAATTTCGAATACTGATATTACTTCGACCGACTTCCATGGAGATAGTCACAGGGATATCTAAAATAGTGTCAAGCTTACGCTTTTCTTTAGGCGTTATTTCACGATCTTCTTCAAACTCTTCAAGTTCGGCGACTTCTGCATCTAATCCAAGATCCTCACCAGAGTCGCCTTCAGATTTACCTTCTTCGTCAGCTTGTTCGGCCATGGCCGCAGCCCAATCGTCTAAACCGTCTTCTTCACTCATTATTTACTCCATACTCTGGACAAAAGGATTTACCAATCATCTTCGAGGGTTTGCAATTCGGCGTCGCTATCAATTCTTCGACCACCCTTAGTTAATAGTTGCAGCTCCGACTTCACAGAAGTTGGGCGCGGAATTTTTTCAGTTATTTTAAGCGCTACGTTATCTCTTGAGCGCCCTAACTTGGCTCTAAAAGTCGGCAAGTCTTCAATTAAAACCGTAATATGCTCAGGCATTTCGATGGGTATAACAAAACCCGGTTCCAGCTCCATGATATTTTCCAACGATAACTCCAGATCCATCATATGAGTAGACAAAGTAACTTGCACATCCATAATTTCATCACGTAGAGCCTTACTCCAGCGTAAATCAGTGTCTTCTTTATCACTTTGCACACCAGCATCCAGAAGCTCTCGTATGGGTTCCAGCATTGAATAAGGTAAAGATACGTGGAAGTCACCACCACCACCATCTAGCTCTATGTGGAAAGAGCTGATGACTACGACTTCAGTTGGGCTCACGATATTGGCCATGGCCGGATTAACTTCGGAGTCCAAATATTCAAATGACACATCCATAACGGGTGCCCATGCTTCTTTGTAATCTTCAAAGATAAGCTTGAGTAACATCTGAATAATACGGCGTTCCGTTGGAGTAAATTCTCGGCCTTCAATTTTTGCATGATAACGACCATCACCACCAAAAAAGTTATCGACCAAAATAAATACCAGTCTGGCCTCCATGGTAATCAGTCCGGTACCTTTTAACGGGCGAAAACGCACCATATTTAAACTAGTTGGTACAAACAATGTGTGAATGTACTCACCAAATTTAATCATTTGGATACCATTAATAGAAACTTCCGCCGAACGGCGCATCATATTAAATAAACTGACTCGCATATGTCGAGCAAAACGTTCATTAACAATTTCAAGGGTTGGCATACGTCCACGAACGATTCGATCTTGCGAAGAAAAGTCGTATTCCATAGCCGAGCCATTAGACTCACCACCGTCAACTTCTTCTTCCTCAACATCGTCTACACCATGTAATAGTGCATCAATCTCGTCTTGGGATAATAAATCGCTCAATCTAACTCTCTCATTAACAAATCAGTTGTTACTGCATAACAAAACCAGTGAAAAGTACTTCTTCCACCGTTTGGTTGCCGCTGACATCTACCATGATTTTTTGCACTTCTTTTAATGCACTATCTCGAATTGCTATTTTGCCAGCCTCTGTGACTAGATCATCGGCATTGGCGGTACTAAAGGTTTTTAACAAGGTGCCTTCGATCAATGGAATATGCATCTTGGCTTGTTCTTCGTTATCGGACCCTCGCATCATTAGCTGTACTTTAATTTCAACTAACCGATCTCGGGTTGAACCAGGCACATTGAACACAAAAGGTCTTGGCATCGCCACATACAAAGCAGTACCTGTTTTTACAAGAGCGGAGGCAACACCTTCTTCACCTTGTACCATAGGTTCGCCTTCTGCCACTGGCATCGGGTCATCGTCACCCATTAAAAAGAAATAAGCAGCACCACCACCAGCAATAAGTACAACAACAGCAACGATAATAATAATCAGCTTGCCTTTTTTGCTGCCCTCTTCCATTTTTAGTTCTTCTTCAGCCATGTTTTTCTCTCACATTGTCAAAACGTTAAGCATAGTTGCCCTATTATCAGCCCCAAAGTGAAATTGGCAAAGCGCTTTAGGCAATTTACTTGCAAATTCATCTGTAAATCACACAAAATAATCGATTCCACCAAGGGCCCCGTTAACAATATTTTGTTGGGCTAACACTTGCTCTGACATGTCAGTTTCTTCGGACTCACCATTAGCACGACCACCTTGTTTGGCTAGTTCGCTATCGCCATGTCCCTGCTGACCATCACTTTCTTGACGCACTGAAGATTGGCCTAGCTCAATACCTTTTTCAGCCAACATCTCTCGTAATCTAGGGGTGGCAGTGTCAACCGCATCTCTTGCTTGTTGTGACTGAACCACAAAATTCACTGTTGCAGACTCACCTGACATGGAAACTTTGACATGTACTGACCCCAACTCAGCAGGATCAAGTCGAATCTCCGCCACCAAGTTTTTGGTATTAACCATCCAGCGAACTTTTTCGGCTAACTGTTGATGTCCTTCAGGTTTGGCTATATTAATGGCTTTTTCAAACCTAGACTCAACCTGATTTAATTGAATTTGTTTACTTTGTTCGCCCTGTATTTGTGCGACATCTCTTAAGGTAGCGCTATAAGCTTGGTCGTGACGATTCTCAATAGTGCGGCTCAATGATTGAGCTAAATCTAACACTTGAGAAACACTACTAGCTATTTGTTCTAAGTTGACAGGAGTTTTAGCAACGGTTGCAGGGTCGGTTGTTTTAGCCAATGCTTCGGCCATTAGAGCCTTTAAATCAATGCCAGGTTCTCTACCTTGGGATAATTGATTTTTGAATTCTTCTAACCCCGACTTTAAGGCTGAAATAAAATCCTTTGTAGAAGATTCAATTGCATTAATGATTTCAGCAACTTTAGGCGGAACAAGCTGCTGCGCTAACTGTTCTGGACTTATAGATTCGCCAGCGTTTTTGCTGTCAAAAACTCGTTGGGCAATATTCTCTAATACTTTATCCAGCTTACTATCGGTTAGGTTCAATAAACTTTTTAGGTCATTATTAACCACAGCTTTATCTGTTTTATTGACGTTGAGTTGGATGTTAGCCGCAACTTGAGTCATTTGAACGTCTTGCTCAATCAACTCTCCTTTTTCGGCAATAGGATTTAGCTTTGTTGTTTCAACTTCTGCTTGTTGTGTTTGTACTAGTTTTTCTACAGCATCAGAAGAGTTAGCCTTAACCAGTTTATCTGTCTCGTTTGTATCTATTTCGACAACTAAGGTTTTCAATAAGTCTTTATTCTCAGTAAGCGTTAAATCGGCTTGCTGATTTATTAGCTGAGAGTCTTTTTTAACCGCACTATCTGTTGCGGTATCAAGTGGTTGTTGCTCTGTGGAATCAGTATCACTTTCTTGACTGGCTACTCGAAGTTGATTGATTAAATCTTTCAGTACTAGGGGTTCTTCCAGTATCAATTTTGCCGTTTTTTGCGGTATATCAACTTCTGTTTCACCCTCAACGGCGGCTAACACTTCACCTAGCGCTTTATCAACAATACTAGAAATAGTCTGCTCTGTTTGCTTTTTGGAGGATAATATATACTCACTAGGCACTTTCTTGTCTTCAGTACCCAGTAAGTTAAAACCGTCTATGACTATTCTGTGATCGTCGACGAATTGACTTTCACCTATTTCCTCAGACAGTGCATTTTCAACTTTTTTGGGTAATTTAAGGTCACCCACTGTTACTTCTAAAGAGCCAGTATTTTTCTCAAGCAAAGATGGATTGGAAGTCTGAGCGATATCTGCCAGTTTGTTCAGATTATCAATCAATAAAACCCATTCCTCAGCAACAATAGTGGCTGATTCGTCACTTGAATCGATATCATTTTGCTTTAATGGCAACTGCAACTCTGCCTTTGTGTTCTCAACCTTTAGATCATCATTAAAGCTATCATCACTCTCCACTTCACGCACACTGCCATCACTACTGTCGGTTACAGCCTTATCTTGTGACGCAGTCGATATTTGTTCATCGTTAGATTTTACACGGTCTTTTGAGGTGTTTTGGTTTGCCTCTACAAAAAGATCGTTTTTTATATTCGCTTCTGGTTGTTGTGACACTTTCTTGTTTGATGTTTGAGATGAGGCATTCTCAGATTTAACAACGACAGAATTAGTAGATTTTTGCTCTTGCAATAACCTACCAAATTGCTCATTTGCGCCAGAGTCAGTAAATGAACTGGTCTGTGTATCCGTGGCAAAGGTGGCAACTTCTGATTTAGTTGTGGCAACATTTTGCATCATCGTTTTTTATCCCTCGAACTGAGAAAATTAGGCTAAAAAACTGAATTATAAGCTTTTATTACTTTATAGTAACGTTTGTAGCGAGCTTATCTGTTGCAAGTTCAGCTATAAATTAGCAGTTATTTTGTGTATGTAAACAAGACAAAGCAAAGACCATTCCAACTTATACTAATTCGCATCAAACTAAGTGTTTCAACAAGGCAAAAGAATGGAGGGAGTAATCAAAAACGTCAACAAAATATTCGGCTAGCAGATATAAATCAATGGCTATGTTTGTATTAACTGTTGTTGAACACTAAACATACTGTTTTTATTGAACTTTTCATCATTGTCCAAATAT
>NZ_CAJWCF010000082.1 GCF_913020055.1 uncultured Paraglaciecola sp.
GATATTTGGACAATGATGAAAAGTTCAATAAAAACAGTATGTTTAGTGTTCAACAACAGTTAATACAAACATAGCCTAACTAATTAATCTTTGGATTTTTTTAAAGTTAATAAATATTCATCAATTTCTTGCATAACCTCAATAGCATTGGGGTATGTTCGAGACAATTTAACGTAAAGATCATACTTAGCTAAAGTTGTCTTTTGGATTCCTGTAATTTGAAATTTATCAATGATTTGCTCAGATATCTGTTTATAAACCAAAAGATACTCTTTATTGCCTGATAGCAACTGCTCGAAACCATCTTCATGATTAATGGTGTAGCGGACAGACCGGCTTGCTTGACTTAATTTATTGTAATTTCCACCATAGGAGTAACTTGAAATCAAAATGAGATTTTTATCAACTAAGTCTTCTAATTTATCAACACTTGTCGTATCTGCCTTCCAATATACTTGCAGCTCCATAACAAATAATGGTTTTTTACTGACCAAAGCTAAATCGTCGCTTATTTGTGATTTATCTAAACCAGCCCACAAATCAACATTCCCTTTCTTAATAAAATCAAGTAGCCGTCTATGAGGTAAATAAACAAATTCAGCCTCTAGCTCTAAGGTTTGAGCTATTCCACGAAATGAGTCTATTAATAAGCCTTTTGCCTTTTTATTAGGCGCTTGGAATGCATAAGGCGGAACATCAACATATGCAATTTTGAAGTTAGCAAATGAAGGGGCTGAAAAGCAAAAAAACAAGAGAAAAGGTAAACTTTTACATCGAATAAAAGCACACAAAATCTCAAATAGAAAATGAGTTTTAAGCCTTTTATTTATAGTTTCTGAAATAATCATCTAGCCATAATAACTATCACTAGAAACGATGTATATATGGTGAGTAAAGATACTTTCTAAATTAATCGAATAGAATTCTCATTTCCTACATTGGTCTAGCTATCAGGCGTAAAAACGGCGATAAAACCGCAATTAACAATAAGAAATATTAATATAAAAACTTAATAGCCTCTTTTTTTCCAAAACTGAAGCTCACCATCACCGTGCTCAACCAATAAACTAAAGGTTTTCTCTGCTATGACTTTTCCATCACACTCAATAACCATGCGCCAATCACCCACTTTATTGTGGATTGGCGCCCAAACTGAGTCGCCTAGATAAAATTCCCAATCATTATTCCTAACATATACCACTCCCTCGAAAGGAGGCATGACCTGCCCATTTTCATCGGGCACCTCAGGATGAAAAATGGTCCAATCTAGTCGTTTGTCTTTGGATTTTTTAGCGCTGAGAATAAAACCAAATTCAATTTCCAATTCAGTTGGAATATTAGTCGTAAAGGTTTTAATTTTCGGAAGGTTTTTACTCTTTTCATCCCAGTTTTCATAAATACCGTAACTAGTCACTTCAAAAAATGTTCGCAATTTTGACAACACAACTCCTGATACTTCAATCTTTACTGCCTTTGATATTTTTATTATTACAAATAATCAGCAATCAATCGTATTTTATTGGAACATGTAAGAAATAAAGTATTTTGGAGAAAAGGGGCTGAATTGTCTTTCGACAAAATCACCTAGAGCTCAAAAAGCCGGCAAACTAAAAGTTTTCTAAGCAGTATGTTTGTTTGATCTCATTTAACATTGCAGTGCTTTTTATTACTTTGCTGTTAATTATTTTGGTATACAGCGCAAAAAGTTTACACTGAACTTAGAGACTTACTTATAAATATACGCTTTCAGGATAAAACATGTCTGAGCACTACGACAATCTCAGTGAACTTAATAAATACACACCATTGCGCGAAAAATTAATCACTACACATAAATCGGTTAGTGAATACTTCCCATTTATAGCGAGGATTGCTATTGCGATTTATGACCCTGAAACAACTATGCTCAAAACCTACTTGCACAGCAGTGGCGAAGATAATCCTCTGGAGCACTATCAGACATTGATGGATGATGCCCCGTCTCTAAAAAACATCTTCGAAAAAGGACTGCCCAGAGTCATCAATAATCTGCTTACATTTGAAGAAAGCCATAATGTACACACCAAAAGAATTGGCCGCCAAGGTTATGCTGCCATTTATACCTTACCCATTTTCAACAATGGCGTATTTATTGGTTTTGTGTTCTTTAATTCAAAACAAAAAGAAGTGTTTACCGAACAAGTTTTACGTCAGATAGATGTATACGCACATATGATCTCGTTAATGGTCATCAATGAGTTAGCCTCTATTCAAACCTTAGCGGCAGCAGTTAAAACGGCAGGAAGCATTACTCATGTGCGCGACCCTGAAACCGGTAGCCACCTCGACCGCATGTCTCGTTATAGTCGTATGATTGCCAAAACACTGGCCGATAAATACCAATTAGATGACGAATACATAGAACATATATTTATGTTTTCTCCCCTCCATGACATTGGTAAAATTGGCATTCCAGATAACATTTTACTTAAACCAGGTATGCTCAGCGATGACGAACGGATCGTTATGAACACACACGCTAGTAAAGGCCGGGAAATAGTGGATGAACTACTTAAAAACTTCGGACTAGAAAATGTTAAGTACATGTCAATGTTGCGCAATATTGCTGAATTTCATCATGAGGCCATCAATGGTGAAGGCTACCCACTAGGTATAAAAGGCGAGCAAATACCGATTGAGGCACGAATTGTAGCCGTGGCAGATGTATTTGATGCGTTAACCAGCGTCCGTCCTTATAAAAAGGCCTGGAGTAATCAAGAAGCCATCGATACCTTACTTAAAATGGCAGGTAAAAAATTGGACGAAAATTGCGTTAATGCACTCATTCAAAATATGCATGAAGTAGAGAAAATTCAGAAATTATTTATTGAAATCGATTAGGTATGTAAATTATTAAGCCTCAATTGATAATCAAAAAAGTACACGTAAGTTAGATAATAGTATATGGATAGGAAGCCCAGAACATTAGAAATTCTGGTGCTTCGCCGACTGCTCTCTGTGCTGCCAACTCTTAAATTAAAAGCCTTCTAATTTGACAATAACCAATCACCCTATTGTTATAGGACTTTTCTAGTGGGCATCACCACATTGGCAAATATTAATCCAGCCACCAGCGACATTAATATTAAGAAGGTTTCCTGACCGATATGATCGGTTTTGATAATATCTTGCCCAGAAATAAAAGAATTTAGCCCAATGTATGTTTTTGATCCCGGAACCAGCACAATTAGGCCATGCATAGCCACTATGGTAGAGGGAGCATTAGCGATACGTGAAAACATATTAGCAAACACACCCAATGCAAATGCCCCAACAAAAGCTCCAAGGCCGTTTTCAAGATAAGCCGAACTCCAGGTAGATGCGCCGTAAGCGATAAAAGTAGAAACGATAGCCCAAGGCACATGTTTCATACGAGTACGAAATATAGCGACCAGCCCCACACTTAACATGAGAACGCCCAACCAATTCACCCAAAAGGGCAACGTGTCTGCCATTACCAGCTCTTGTTGGCCAAATAATTGGTAACCTAAACTAATCCCTAAAAACGCCCCAAAATACAATTTGAATAGCTGCATGGTGGCATCCATTACCCGTGCGGTTCCTGAGACCAAATTGCGGGAGGATAATTCAGCTAAGCCCATGGTCAATGACAAACCAGGTACTAAAATAATCAAAGAAGAGAGTATGATCAGCCATATGTTGTAGCCTGATGCCGAATAATGATTGATCGCACAAGCTACAAAACCTACCGAAAAAGACGCGACAGGTTCTAACATCAAATTTACCCGCTTTGAACGACGTGCCCAAAGGGTCCAAAAATACACCATCAACCCCAGCAGACCTGAGTATATAATTTCAGACCAACCTGCCCCCATCAACATCGCAAATGCGCTGGTAGACAAACCAAAAGCCACACCCGTTAGGCTTTTGCCATATGGACTAGGCATAACATCAATTTCGTCTAAACGTTCATCAGCTTCAGCAAGAGTTATGTCTCCAGACAGCAATTCGAATGCCAGCTCATCTGTGCGGGACAAAGAATTCATATCTAGCTCGCCCGGTTGCATACGCGCAGAGTGGTTATATTCGTCTTCATGACGATCACTCCACAGCACGATAGATAGAGTAGTAGGTGTAGAGTTAAAAGACGCGTTTAGACCAAAATGCGTAGCAATTTCAGTTAAATACGCTTCAAGACGAAACGAGGGTGATCCATATTTATGTAACATTTTACCCAGCTTAAGGATAAAACGACGGATTTGAATAAACTCTAACTTGTCCATTTCTCTACAACAACTTCAATGATTAACGTAATACTAGCAGCTCTATTAAGCTACATGCATATTCTATGGTGATAAACAGGCGCGGATTCTATTGGTAGAACAAGCAACATACAACGTACATTTTTTAAGCACAAAAGATTAGAAAAACTAATAGATACTAGTAAGCGCGGGCGTCATGGCTAACACCTATTCAACAACATCCGTTATTTATTCATTATTTTTGTGAACTAAGAAAGTTAAATAGCTTTACTCGGTTGTCAGACGTTAAGTAGTGATTTCCTGTGATTAAAGACGAATTGAAGGCTTCTTACTGATAGCACTCTGCAAGGTTTTGTTTCCAAACTTCATGAAATTTCAAGATAACTTTTCTAAGTGATAAAATTTCAGACTGAGCAAAATAATCTTTAAGTACAAAATAACCTTCTGAGTCATACAAACTGCTAATTTGACTTCGTTCGTCTATCATTAACACCCATAACCTCTAAATTTTCACAGAACAAAACGTCCTAGCTTTGTTCATTAATCTGCACTTGGAACAATACTCTAGAATCTGCATCTGCATCTGCAGCCAAGATTTCTTCCAAGAAAGTCCCTCACAAATACAAGCAACGTAAATGACAAAATTGCACAACGATTACCAAAATGCAGAAAGAAAGATGTGACTTAGTTGATAAATTTTCAAACTATTTACATGTTTACACTGCATACGTATTCATGTCTTTTTGAGATAAATTCAATGGTTGAATATTTTTTTTTCAATTAGAGTTTTCTGTAAACAACTTGTCAACAGCCTGTTGCGCAAGTGTATTTTCCCAATAACAACAAAGGCCTAAATCGTGAAAACTGTACCTAAACTATTGACATTAATTTGCTTACTGATCGCATCTGACGCCCACGCTAATCTGCTGACAAATGGAGGATTTCAAAGCTGTAACTTTAATGGCTGGGATACCTATACTGATGGTGTTAGTAATTCCGTTCGCGACGGCGATTTTAATATCATAAATAATGCAGGCGATTGTCAGGCCGAGATTAATATTGACGTTAATACAGGTTCTAGCGCGTTTTATGCCAATACTCTGTCCACTGAACTTGATTTAAGTACCTCGGCTGATTCGCAATTATGGCTGAGTTTTGCTTGGGATTTTGCTGGCTTTGACGATGGAAGTGACGACGCGACTTATTTTTCGTTAATTTTATTGATGATCTCGGCAATATCGTAGGTGCCGATGGCTCTTCTGGGTTTTTAATTGATCCCACAAGTGCATATGGCTCAGGCACTTTCTCTATGATGCTTGATAGCAGCTTTCATAATCAATCAGGTTGGTTTTTGGATTTTAATTTAGAAGCTGGGTATACCCTTGATTCATATTCTTCAACGCTGTTAATCGACAATGTGACACTGTTGGCTAAACCCACAGACGTGCCCGCTCCTCCAATGGCAGCCCTGTTATTGTTTGGCACTGTGGCTCTTTTTTCGCGACGCTCTCAATCCAACGGAACTCGTTAATATGAAATTATTTACGCAATTAAATTTATTGTTATTGCTGCTTTTGGCACCGTTTGCCAATGCAACTTGGCAAGATACTAACAATACTGAGTTTAGCTACTCTGAACGTCCCGTTTTTGATCGCATCAATCGGCAGTACAGCTCGGTAGTGACTCTCACTAACACTGGTAGTGAAATCAGCGCTCCCATGCGTGTCATGTTTGATGCCAGTAGTCACCTAATAATGAACGGTAATGAGTCTGAAAGCGACCTACCTTTTATCACTCTAAGTATCAATGAGCTTGCTGCAGGTGCATCACATAAATTCACCGTGAAATTGGGTTTGACTCGCGCAAGACTCTCAATGCAAATGCGCTTACAGGCTGATATTGTTCCTGAAGGTGAACCAGATACGGGCTTGCAATTAGCAGATAATCAAATCGCTATCTTTTATCAACGAGAAGACGCTAACTATCAAGGTTGGGGCTTACATTTATGGAACGGTGAAGGCTGTGGAGACTATGCAGCGCCAACTAGTGACAGTGACCACTTTGCCAACTGGGGTAATCCTTACCCAGCTGATGGAGAACATCCGGATTATGGTGCCTATTATATTTTAACTGTCACCCCAGGTTCGTCTTGTTACAACTTCATTTTGCACAGTGGTGATAACAAAGCCCTTGGCAGTGATAACAGCCAATTTGAACCTGCCAATGGCCAACAGGCTTTTACTTTTGATGGTTACCCAGAACTTTGGTATGACCCCCTTACCTCTCGTCCTTTTACTGTTGATGGTGCCAAAGCACATTGGATAAATGCTAATACTTTAGTTTGGCTAACTTCAGGCGACGCAGTTGAATATCGTTTATACTCCTCAGCCGATGCTGGTTTATCCAACGTCAATGCTGAAACGTTAGCTGCTGCCAGTTTTGCGCCTTTAACCATGGCTAATGTCGACCAAGCAGTGTACACCAAAGATCCACAACTTAACGGTTTTAGTGGGTTCACCCTGAACCTCAGTACCGAACAGGCAAAACAATGGGCTACACAACAATTACTTGCGGTAGCACTAGACGCTCAAGGCGAACTAGTTGAAGCGACCCGAGTGCAACTTCCAAGGCTCTTAGACAGCTTATATACCGCAGCTGCAAACGATGCCGATGAAGCGCAATTAGGGGTAACCTACAGCAATGAAACTATCACTACCACAGTATGGGCACCAACTGCCCAAGCGGTTAATATTTCTGTGTTCGACAGCAATAAACAAGCCCTTGCTGAGCATGCAATGAGCTTCGATGACACAACCGGAATTTGGACTTACAGCGGACAAAAAGCAGAATTAGATCGGAAGTTTTATCGTTATGATGTCACTGTGTACCACCCACTTACCGAACAAATCGAACAGTTAACCACGACCGATCCCTACTCTGTTAGCTTGGCTACCAATGGCCGTTATAGTCAGTTTGTCGACCTGCAAGATGCAGATCTAAAACCGACTGACTGGGACGGTCATACTGTACCCACTGTCATCGACCCTGAAGATGCAGTGATCTACGAAGGTCATATTCGAGACTTCAGTATTCTCGATCAGAGTACTAGTGCCGCCCATCGTGGAAAATATATGGCTTTTACTGAACTGAACTCGTCACCTATGCAACATTTGCAAGGTTTACAGGATGCAGGTTTAACTCACTTTCATGTATTACCAGCCAACGATATTGCTTCAATCCAAGAAGATAACAATCTGCGAGTGGATGTGACCGATACTGTTGCTAAGTTGTGCCAATTAAACAACACGGCCCCTGTTTGTGGAGTAGAAACCAATCAAGCGACATTGTTGCAAGTGCTAGAAAGTTACGATCCCTCCAGCACAGATGCACAAGCATTGGTTGAGTCTATGCGTGCTTTTGACGGATTTAACTGGGGTTACGATCCGCAACATTTTGCAGCCCCTGAAGGCAGTTACGCAACAGATGCAGATGGCGTTAGTCGTATTTTAGAAATGCGTGCCATGAACCAATCGTTACATAACATTGGGCTTAGAGTGATCTTGGATGTGGTCTATAACCACACGGCTTCTTCTGGCCTTTACGACAACTCGGTGTTGGATAAAGTAGTACCTGGGTATTATCAACGTCTAAACGAAACGAGTGGTCAAATTGAAAACTCTACCTGTTGTGAAAATACAGCCACTGAACACAAAATGATGGCCAAACTAATGAATGACTCGTTGGTTAGTTTTGCCCAACACTTTGGCTTTGACGGATTTCGATTTGATCTCATGGGGCACATTCCGAAACAGGCGATTGTAGATGCTCGTGAAGCAGTGCGTGCCGTGGACGAGGATACTTACTTTTATGGCGAAGGATGGAATTTTGGAGAAGTAGCGAATAACCGTCGTTTTGAACAAGCTTCACAATTGAACATGGCCGGTAGTGAAATTGGTACCTATTCTGATCGTCAGCGTGATGCTGTGCGTGACGGAGCGCTGTTTACTGGTGGCAGTATTAGCGAACAAGACGTGATCCGCGTTGGCCTTGTTGGCAATGTGGGTAGCTATCAGTTTGTTGCAGCCAGCGATTCCTACATATCAACTTACGATTACCAATGGAATGGTCAGCCAGCAGGCTATAGCGATGATCCTGCCGATACAGTTAACTACATATCTAAACATGACAATGAAACCTTGTGGGACAAATTACAGTATGCCTTGCCTGCTGGTTTAGGCATTCAAGACCGAGTCCGTATTCAGAATTTGGCGCTATCGATTCCGCTATTAAGCCAAGGTATTCCCTTTTTACATATGGGTTCAGATTTAATTCGCTCTAAATCTATGGATAGGAATACTTATGACGCTGGCGACTGGTTTAACCGTGTTGATTTCACCCAAACTAGCAGTAACTGGAATATTGGTTTGCCTTTGGCTCAAGATAACCAAAACAATTGGGACAATATCAGCCCTATTAGCGCCAACACTACTACTGACTTTACTGGCGTTGATGTTCAACTTTCAGCGGCTTTGTTCAAAGAATTTTTGCAGATCCGCAGCTCAAGCAAATTATTCAGATTAAATAGTGCTGAGGATATCGCTCAACGCATCAAATTCTACAACACCGGTAGTCAGCAAGTTCAGGGCCTGATTGTGATGAGTCTTGACGATGGCATTGGCTTGGCTGATATTGATAGCAACAATGACTCAATAGTGGTGCTTATCAATGGCACAGCTGCAACTCAATCTATCAACGTTAATAACGCTAATGATTTTGTACTACATCAGAGTCAGCAGCAATCAGCCGACCCAAGAGTGCAAACCGCCACTTTTAGCAATGGTACTTTTAGCGTCCCTGCATTAACCACAGCAGTATTTGTTAAACCACAAAATGGCGTACAGGGTTATGGATTATCTGCTCTTCCTCCTTATGGTGAGCAAACTATCTATTTGCGTGGCGATTTTAATTCGTGGAGCACGTCATTACCTTTTGCTTACCAAGGTAACGACAGCTACGAATTAGATGCAGCTTTCTTGCAAGGTGATTACCAGTTTAAAATTGCCAATCAAGATTTTTCTAGCGTCAACTTGGGTGGAGAATTCACTATGCCAATTGGCTCCTCTGCAACCCTAACCAATGGTGCCAATAATTTAAGCTTGAGCTTGATTGCTGATGGTAACTACAAGTTTGTATTAGATGCTTCTAATAGCAACAACCCTAGCTTAATGATTATTCCTGAAGACCCCAATGCCATTCCAGCGCCTTATGGTAATCATGTTCCTTTATTACGAGGTGACATGAACGGCTGGGGTACCAATTCGCCTCTAGTTTACGAAGGTAACGGAATGTATCGAGGGGTCTTTAACATTGGCGCTGGCAGCTACAACTTCAAAATTTCTGATCAAGATTGGGGCGGAAGTGGCGGCTTAAATCTGGGAGCTAACACTGCAGTTGAATCGGGTAGCACAGTCACACTGTATCCCGGTTCAAACGATAACCTTCATATCAGTGTTGAAAATACTGGAGACCTGATGTTCGAACTAGATGCGAATAATCTAGCCAGCCCTACCTTGAAAGTAACGGCACAGCTAGACTAAGCAGGCAAATTATGGGGGAACCCATCAATAACAAAAAAGGGCGCTTGCGCCCTTTTTAAGGGTTTGTATAGATCGAATCTCCCGTTATACCAATGTGCAGAAACCTATAAAGATTAAAATTCATCAACTTCATTTATTTTTTGGTAAAAATAAATTGTCCTTCGGCATTGATTTCACGACTAACCTCGCCTGCAAAATATAAATAGTTAAGGTGAGAGAATGCTTCAGCAATCGCAAAAAACAGATTTTGAGCAGACAACTTACGCTTAAACAAAACAGGTAAACATTGCTCAATGGTTTTGCCTTGCTTACAAAACTCTCTGAGGTTATCTAAATGCACATGATGATGACTAATCAAATCGTTCACTCTGGTATGTAAACCATGAAAGGGTTGTCGGTGTGAGGGTAACACTAAGGTGTCTTCTGGCAGCTGGGTAAATTGTGGCAGAGTGTCTAAGTATAACTTCAATGAATTGGCATCTGGCTCGGTACTGTACACCCCAATATTGGGTGATATACCCGGTAACACATGGTCCCCAGAAATCAAAATATTAGTGACTGGATTAAATAGGCAAACATGCTCAGGTGAATGACCACGGCCAATATACACCTGCCATTCGTGTTGGCCTATGCGCAAGTTATCACCTGCCTGCAAACGATAGAACTGCAACGGAATAGGCCGAATAACCTGCCCCACTCCTTTGTTACTTTTTCGATTTTCTTTGGCATTACTCACGTATTCTTCAGACATACCACAGCGCACTAAATACTCATCATCCTGCCAATCAGAAGCGCCGCGAGCACCGGCTGATAAAGCCCGTGCAGTAAAGTACTCCACTTGACTCATATAAAACGGAACACGAAATTTCTCGACTAAATATCCTGCCATACCAATATGATCTGGGTGTAAATGGGTCACTATCACTTTAGTAATAGGCTTACCTAAAGTCTCGAGCAACACATCCCACAGCTCTTGTGTTTTTGGGGTACCAATACCGGTATCAATTAAGGCAAATCCATCTTGCCCATTTTGATTATCTTCAAGTAAGTATAAGTTGATGTGATCGAGATCAAAGGGTAACGGCATACGCAACCAAAATATGCCAGCAGCGACTTCTTGCAGCGTGCCAGGCTTTGGTATTTGGGTATCTATAAAAGTGACTTGCATAGTCTTTTCTCCGTTTGAAGCAATGACATCTTCCGATACCACCTATCTAACCTAAAATCGAATTAGCTGTTATTAGACCCAATTATGCCAGCGACTACCAAGCACCATTATGTATTGAGAAGTATCAAAGGTTTGAATTAGTAGGCAGAGCGAAACAAAAAATGAATTACTGTTCAGTTAATTACTCGACATCACTGAAGCGTACATATATGTTATTTGATTATTACCTGAACTATCAAAGGCTGTGGCTAAGTGAGTGCATAATGAAAAACAAATCATCTAACTCTAAATCGATGTTACAAGCCAACTACATAGTATTTTAACATGTCACATACACCTAGTGGCTGGGCGCCACTGCAACCAATACTGCAAGAAATTTTGCTAAGCCATAACAAGGGTTTATCGGAATATGAATTATTTAATCAGTTAAAATCTCCGCCCTATGCGTTGTTTACCTCCGGAGCATTGAGTGATCCCCTATCGTTATTCCAAAGTCACTTCATCCTGTTTAACGCCTTGTATCAGTTACAAGACACATGGCTTAGAAAAAAAATAGGGCTACTGCAAATACACTGTAGCTGCATTCGTCACACTCCTTGGCAAGCGGGACAGAATGGGCTGTTAACTCAAGACAAACTTCGCGCTTACTATCTTGACTGGACCAATCTAAGTGACACCGACCTATTGCAGGTAGAAGCATTATTAGACAGCTTTTGGTTGGCTTTTTCTGGCGTACCTAATCAGGTAAAAGAGAACAATATGCCTTTGCAAAAGGCGCTAGATTTACTCAACTTAACAAACCCATATACCACACAGCAATTGAAGCTGCAGTACCGGAGAATGTTACATCAGTACCACCCAGATAAAGGCGGTGATAATGACCATACGATTCAACTTCACAACGCTTATCAGCAACTGAAAGCAAATGGCTAAACCGAATAAAAAGGTCCCTGAGAGTTCAGTAGATATATACTGCAATGGATGTAAAACTCAATTATTTAAATATCGCAAAGGTGGCAAAGGGTCTCTGATTAAGTGTTTCAAACAACGTATCACCAAAGACTTCACTTTAGTGCCTTGCTCCTGTCCAAAGTGTAAAACTATATTCGCTAGAGATACCTTAGTAAGAGGCGTACCAGCTTTTAAAATGATCGGCACAAAAGTATTCACTAAATGAGACGCATAAATAATATCATCAGTCGACTTAGGAGAGTCAGGCCTGCTAGCTAGAATCGCCAGAGGCCCAACATAAGTCGACACTCAGCCATTTCTTATATAGCTAGAGTCAATATTTCTCGGCTAGTTTCAATCGTGATATCACTGTGTTCTCCCAATGCAGTCAATCTGTGTTGATCTAATCTATTAATCAATAAGTCAATATCATTACTGCCAAGATCCACATCAGACAAACGTATTGGTAGTTGCATCTTTTTAAAGAATTCTTCCGTTAAACGAATAGCTTGATCTATGCGCGCATCATCATCACCTTCGTTTATATGCCAAACGCGAGTCGCATATTGCAATAATTTTTCACGCTTTTGTTCACGTTTCACTTTCATAACCGCAGGCAAAACAATAGATAAAGTACGCGCATGGTCAATACCAAAAGCACCGGTTAATTCATGACCTATCATATGTGTTGCCCAATCTTGTGGAACACCTGCACCAATTAGGCCATTTAGAGCCATGGTTGCCGACCACATGATATTCGCTCTGACTTCTAAGTCTTCTTTAGTGGCAGGTGACAAAGCCTTAGGCCCTTCTTCAATCAAGGTCTGCAACAAGCCTTCGCTAAAGCGATCTTGCACCTTGCCGTTTACGCTATATGTGAGGTATTGCTCAATCGTATGCACAAAGGCATCCACCACACCATTACCAATTTGGCGATCTGACAATGACAAAGTCACACTTGGGTCCAACACCGAAAATAACGGACGCACTAACGGGCTAGCGAAAGGTAATTTATTACCGTTTCTTGTGACGACTGAATTACCGTTACTTTCAGAGCCTGTCGCAGGCAAGGTTAATACCGCACCAATTGGCAATGCTTTGGTAACTTTTTGATTTTTAGCTAGAATATCCCAAGGATCATCACCTTCAAACAATGCGGCTGCAGCAATAAATTTAGCGCCATCAACAACAGAGCCACCACCAACAGCAAGTAAATAGTCAATATTTTCAGTCTTGATTATCTCTTGTGCTTTCATCAAAGTGTCATAGGTAGGGTTGGGTTCTATACCCGAAAATTCAAACCAAGTATGTTTAGCAAGAGCATCTTTTGCCTGTTGATATACGCCATTTGATTTAATTGAGCCACCACCATAAACCAATAATACTTTTGCGTTTAAAGGAATTTCTCTTGAAATCGCTTTAATTTGTCCTTCGCCAAAATAAATATGTGTTGGGTTTTGAAAATTAAAATTTAACATTTTGTTCCTATCCTTATCGCAAACAGAAAAGCTAAGCGAGTTAACTAAGCTGAAAGATGTGTTAGTGATTTTTCAGCCACCAAAGCTGAATTTGCTAGATTTTGACCAGTAAAAATCAACCGTTTAGTACTACAAGACAGACCCATCTTTAAATTTTTGGGTACTCGTCACCACGTTTAATTGATGAGTATTAGACCCAATAATTGTAGCAACTACCAAGCATTCTTATGTATTGATAAGTATCAAAGGTTTGAATTAGTAGCCTAAGTTAAAGGAATAATTAATCTGAATGTCGGGCTAATTATCATGTTGAATGCCGATTAAAAAACATGTCATTTTTAATTAATAGCAACTATGCATTTACAATAACGTGCACTTGTAGATAAATAAGTATGCTTATTCGAACAAGGATAGACCCAGATTACTAATTACTGTTATCGTGGATGCTCGAGTGATTTTTGCGTATAAAGCCAGTAACTAAAACAGAGCAGAGTTGCGATAATATATGAGTTTAAATCCTATTACTTTTGAATTTGGCAACAAAATATTATTCGCTCAAGCGAAGGGTGAGCTATTGTTCGAAAACATTGTCGATCACTATAAATTATTGTTTGAACATCAAGATTTCTTTATAGGTATTCCAGCACTGTATGACTTTTCACAGGTCACTAAAATATCTGGCAGCATAAGTCATTTTGAGCAAACAGCAAAAGACATGGGGGATAGCAACCTAATTAACAAACCAAGCTATGTGGCGATAGTCGTTGCACCAGAAGATAAATCAATTAACACTGTTTTTAATGCCTATAGCCAAATGATGGAATATACCTTAATGAATGTTAAAGTCTTCCACACAAGAGAAAACGCTTTAGCATGGTTAACAAACATCTATTAAAACATTACAAAAGTAGCGACAAGCCCAATTCATCAAACAAAAACTTCGTCCACATTTCGTCGCTTAGAGGGCTTCACCCTAGGTGCCTCGCCGATACGTATCATCACCTGTGAAATCCCTCGGCTACTGATAGTTTTCGCCAGTTGAGGTCTCAAGTGTTCAACTTCAATAGCTTGGTGCAAAAAGGAAGCGCTAAGCCCTTCAGAACATAACTCTAAAAGCACTAAAGACAGCGCTCTGCCAGTATTTAACCATGCTTCTTGTTCATCCACTTCCGTGGTAAAAATGGCAATGGCTGGGCTACCCTGAAGAATTTTTCGACGATTAAATTTAGCTGAACTCTTACCATTATTAAACAAGTCCATGACAAATCTAGCGACAGGTGTGGGTAAATTTAAAGAGGCAAACCCAAAGCTCGACATCCCTGTTTTTCCAGATGTATGACGTCTTAAACGAGAGGAAAACTCTCGTCGAAACCAAGGTTGATTATGCTGGTGACGAATCGCTACTTCGCTTAAGTTAGCCACCCTTTTCTTATCTTCTTGTGAGGTTAAGTAAGTAAACTCCACGGCACATTCAGCAGCTAAGTTTTTACACACTTCCAGCAATGGTGTAGCAACGGGTTTATCAACAAAAAATCGACGATTGGTTTGACGCTGGATAATTGCGTTAAACAAACGGCTATTATGTGGATCATCAGGCACTTTGTTACCTAAAGTGATAGTGGCAACGACATCTGTGTCAGCCTTATGGCTACATATCTTTACTATTGGTTCAAACCCAAAATGTTTTGCCGCCACCTCCAAGTTGCCAATGGCAGCACCACAACTAATCTTCAGTTGTCTAAGATGGGGGTCAATAAAGCTTAACATTCTAGACTTGTCGATCATTACATCCATGCTGTCATCGTGAATACTGAATTTCCAAGGCTGACTATTATGATTTGACGGTGCCTGAATCGCATAATTCACCAGAAAGCGCAATTGTTCAGCCTTATCCATAGAATAAGGAAAATCTGCCTCGGCAATATTTCTTGAATCGTCTTTAACCCGTATCACCTTCATTACCTGCTCAAAATGTATTAATTTGAATTTAGCCTATAGCCCATGTTCACTAACAAAGTGTTGAGCATACATAAACCAGTAGCTTTTGTTGAGACTCACCATACTTGTCACTACAGTACATGATTTTGAATATCAAAAAGCGCTATAAACGTTTCGTTTATTACACTTAGTTTAGAACTGATACCAGTGGCCGTAAAGAGTTGCTCACTCAGAACGCCCAAACTCATTTGTACTAAGACGCAGTTTGTTGAAATGGCAAAGTCTTTTCTCTTATTTATGCTAACTGGTTATTAGCTGAAATTAGCCAGTATTGTGAGATACAGAGTGGGACTAAATCGAGTTTTAATAGACAGAATGAGCCGCATTGTGAGAGTGCACAATTCAACTCTCAGTTATATATTATGATTGAACATAAATGGTCCTTGTGGCAATAATAGCCAACTTAATGGAACGAGGTATTGTGACCAAGTTGAAATTTCTAGCGGTAGTTATATTTGTTTTTTTGTCTATTGCCAGCATTCAAGCTGAGACAGAGCTTACTATGGGCGTGGTAGTGTTTCCGCCAGATGTGATCCTCGATGAAAAAACCAAAGAATGTGTGGGAAGTAATATCACCCTTACTCGAGAACTATTATTAGAGTACGGGATCAAGTTTCACGTAGTATGTGCGCCACCTCAAAGAATTATTCGTCTGATCCAAAACGGTGGAATTGATTTTACCATCAGTATCAAGAGCGTTGAGGCAATAAACAAACACGTAATATATAGTGACATCCCTGTAAGAAAAATCAGACTCAGTCTTTATACTCATAATGAGTCAAATAACAGTCAAACAATATCTGCTGTTAGAGGTTTTGAATATCAAGGCTATCGTAAAAAATTTAGCGAACAGGGTTTAGAGTTTATTGATCTTCCGAACATCGATTCAGCCATTCAGGTTTTTTTAAAGGGCCGCAGTGAAGCCATGATTTCTTATGAGTCACCGGTTCAGAATTACATGGATACAAATAATATCGCGAGACTAGATACCTATTCCATCACCCCATTGCTTGAAATTGACGCTTACTATTCCGTAGCCAAACGTTCCCCCCATCGTAAAGAACTAATTCAGGCTTTTA
Organism: uncultured Paraglaciecola sp.; assembly: GCF_913020055.1. Taxonomy (GTDB): domain Bacteria; phylum Pseudomonadota; class Gammaproteobacteria; order Enterobacterales; family Alteromonadaceae; genus Paraglaciecola. The sequence continues at coordinate 16,534 of NZ_CAJWCF010000082.1, forward strand.
GAGGTTATGCTGTAAAACACAAGGTGCAGTACTTTGTATCGACATGGCAAAAAAATAACTCTGTGAAATAAACGGAGGGATTTTAAAAAACCGCTTTTTCTAAGCGCACAATTACATTCCTCGAGAACTTATAAAGACACCCAGTCTATGGCCGACCCATCGCCCCCAATTTTAAAATATCAACTAATAGCTCTGCTCTAATTGATTAATTGTAAAATATCGAAGGGAAGTATTGTGACCATACTATACTCTGCTTTCACATATATATTATGATTAAACATAAATAGTCCTTATGGCAATAATAATGACTTAATGAAGCGAGGCATTGTGACCAAGTTGAAATTTTTAGCGCCAGTTATATTCTTTTTTTTGACTATTCCCAACATTCAAGCTGAGGCAGAGCTTACGATGGGCGTAGTATTGTTTCCACCAGATGTGACTATTGATGAAAAAACCAAAGAGTGTGTTGGAAGTGCAATCACCGCCACCAGAGACCTATTATTAGAATTTGGGGTCAAGGTTCACGTAGTTTGTGCACCACCCCAAAGAATTATTCGCTTACTCCAAAACAAGCAGATTGATTTTACCATCAGTGTTAAGAGCGATGAGATACTAAGCAAACATGTGGTGTATAGCGAGATCCCTTTTCGAAAAGTAAGAGTCAATCTCTATATCCACAATGAGTTAAAGCAGTTCACAACAATTTCTGCGGTTAGAGGTTTTGAGTACCAAGGTTATCGAAAAAAATTTAGCCAAGAGGGCATGGAGTTTATTGATTTACCAAACACAGTTTCAGCCATTCAGTTTTTTTTAAAGGGCCGAAGCGAGGCCTTGATTTCCTATGAGTCACCGTTTAAGGCCTATATGGATTCAAATCATTTAGCTATGCCAACCACCGGTTCTATCACTCCCCTGCTAGACATTGACGCTTACTATTCAGTAGCAAAACGTTCCCCCCATCGTAATAAGCTTCTTCAGGTTTTTAGGGACTACGCTACAAAACATCAGGCGCAGTTTTTTCTACCTGCTTGGCAACAAAAAAACACTCTTAGAAAAACGGACGAATTTTAACAATCCATTTTTTTAACGAGCACAAATTCACTCTTCGATGACTTAAGAAACCACACTAGCTAAATATAGTGAACAATTTAGCTCGCCATTTGTATATGTATATATTTACAACTCAGGTAGAATTATTTGCTAGTTGTTTACAACCTTTAAAGTTGGAAACATAAGTTAATCAACTATTTGGCTTTTTGAAGGTGAAAGACAAAGTTTTGTTGCGTACCATTTTTTATTTTATCTGTTTTTTTGCCCCATCTGCCTATGCCGCATCGTTAAATGTATACATAGCTGAATACCCGCCTTTTCAAGTATTAGACGAAAAAAAAGGCCACACTGGGTTTTCTGTAGAATTGTTTAGAGAAATAACCAAACTCACTCAAATTGAGGTGGAATATATAGCAGTACCTTGGGTATGAGCGCTTAAAATAGTTGCTGAACAAGCCAACAGTGTATTGTTTACCATGGCAAAAACACCTGAAAGAGAAAAGCTGTATACATGGGTCGATACCATTCATTTAGTCAATGAAGGAGTGTTTGCCCTTAATGATAGAAAAGATATCACTATTAACACCCTAGAAGATGTGCATAAATACTCGATAGCCTTGCCACGAGGTGATGTATCTATAACAACCTTGAATATATTCCCCGATCATACTGATGACACTTATATAGTCGAGCATCAAGAACAGTGTATCAAAATGCTTAATTTAAGCCGAGTCGACCTAAATTATAACAATGACACTGGTTTTTTTGTGGCTGCTAAAATGCTTGGATTTAGTCCAGACCAATTTAAACAAGTTTTTATCACCAGGCAAACCGAAATGGGAATTGTCGCAAACAAACACACCAATATTGAAAGTATCAATAAAATTCGCCAGGCAATCGTAACCCTTAAGAAAAATGGTGTTTATGAAAAGCTTCAACGTACTTGATTTGGTGGTAAGTAGAGGTCTAAATTGGCATAAAGACATCTGTTTATATTTAAAAGCGAACCTTAAGGCTCGCTTTAAATATACGAAGACATGACTAAAAGTACATTTATTATGTTTTTAGTTTTAACACCGCTATTTTTGTTTTTCGCTAGTCGCTGGTTGCTCAAACTTAGCTGAACGGGGGCCATGAGGTAAACCATTATGCATTTCTGCGGACAACAGTCTTGTATTAGCGATAGTCGCTATATCAAAACCTTTATCGGTAACAGTTTCTAGGATTTGATTCACAGCTGCCTCAACCAGCATTCCAATTAATCCTCCACCACTATTTCCGCGAGTTTCAGCACTTGATGCTCTGGCTACGTCTTTCCATAAAACAGTACCAGTTTTAAGGTCCACTAAAGTTGCAGAAACACTCACTACAGTATCGCTCGAAATCAAAATATAGCTTGTTCCATATTCTTCAATGGTTAAATACAAAGCCGCATCAGCGGAAAATATTTCGTGCAATTTTTGCACGGGCACAGCATGAATATCACTAGCAACGGTCAAACCATTATTTTTAAACGTTTGATCTACCAAAGCTACAGGAAACACATAGAATCCAGATTCAGCAATAGGAGCAACCATTTGCGACATGACACTATAAGGAGCAATCACCTCTGTTGATTTATTAATAGGAGGCAGTACCAAAATAGAATGTGGATTTGATGCTCGAAATCCAGAGTAATCATGAGCAGGTGGGGCAGAAACACAGCCACTAAGCAAAGCGACAATCAATACAATTACTGCGAAATACAAAGATCTCATATGTTCATCCCTGAAGTGTTTTTAATTAAAAAGTCGATATAAGCAACTGACTCCGGAAATAACACTTTTTCTTGCTCAGAATGGTTTATTCCTTGTTCTTGATTGCCACTTTCAAAATAAAGCATACCCAGATGAGCATGCACACCCGGAGCAACAGGTTTGCCTTTGCCACTAGCTTGCACAATAATCTCTTCTAATATGATAATTTGCTGACTAACCGACGTTTCGTCGGCTTTAAAATAACTATAGACAGCTTTTGAATAGTCTCCGTAGTAATACATTGGCTCAGTCGTTTTACACCCTGAGATAAATACCATCGAGCAAAACATTATCAATATTACTTTTGTTGTAATACTCATTATATTTTCCAACTTCCAGTTTCGATACCACTGACTAAATTATTCACTGCTTCACGTATGGCCAAATCGAGTACTTTTCCATTTAGCGTGGCGTCATACCCTGCTGTACTGCCAAAACCCACAACTTCGCGTTGCGACAAACTAAACTCTCCTGCGCCTTGTACTGAGTAAACAAGCTCGGAAGTATTCACATCAACGATATTCAAAGTGACTTTAGCGTAAGCTATTTGTGACTTACCTTTCCCAAGCAAACCAAATAACTGTTTATCTCCCACATCTTTACGGCCAAATTCTGTGACATCTCCAGTCACAACAAACTTTGCACCTGAAATGCTTTGCTTTGAACCCGATAGGTTCGCTTCGCTAGTTAACATTTGCATATTATCTCGGTCTAACACCGAAAAACGATTAGTTTGCTGTAAATGGCTTAACAAGGTTGTTTTGGCTTGACCGCCTAACCTATCAGTACCCGACGAAAAGATACCATTTTGAAAACTTGATCTATTAACAAAATTTCCCACTACAATTTTATTTTTTTCACCGCTATAAGCAGTGTTATAAGTATTCACTTTAGGCGTTTCGACAACCTTTGAAGTAGTTGATGTACAACCTGAAGCAAAAAGTATGGCTATGGCACTGAATAAGGCGAGACTAGATAAGTTTGATTTCATTTTTAATCCTTGAATGAAGTTTATTTTTTATTAATAACTAAAGTAAGAAGAGATGCCAGTATTGATTAAGGGAAGGTAATAAATTTGCAACCGTTTAAGCCGAGTAATGGGCGAACAACCTGTTTTTTCAAGTTGCATTTGATAGCGCAGATTCCATTCAAGTGCCACCGAATTCACACAGAAATTTTGTAAATATTTAAGTGCGCGCGTAAACCTTTCTTTTGCATAACAATGCAAGCAGGACAGTTCTATCTAGATTTGATTGACGGGTTCAGCAAAAAAGGCATAAATACGGATTTTCACCCTGTTGGACAAGATATTGGACAAAAATAACATTCACCCAATTCAGGGTTTTATGTTGTGCGAGGTAGTTTTCCTAATTCGATTTGCAAAATGATAATACTTGCAAAATAGAAATCAAAAAGAAAACATCAAAAACCCCATTCCTTTTAAATATTAACAACTTAAACAAAACTGTTTTTTGGCATGTCGCTTGCAAAAATCCTGTAAACAAGCTCTAAAATTTTATTGAGTAACTGAGGAAGACAATATGCGAAAGGTTCAAGCAATGCTAGCTCAAAAACAGGTGAACATATGAACACATTGTCTAAAGTTTCAGCCTTTACGCTGGCCTTAGCAGTCAGTCAAACTAGCTTAGCAGACCCTTTTACGGCTTGTCCTACAGACGCTTTTTTGATCCAAGATAAATTAGCCACGTTGTATGGCGTCCAGTTAGCTACTGGGCAATACCAACTGCTATCAAACACGATGGGAACAACCAATAAACTCAACGCGTTGGCCTTTAATTTTCATGACCAATATTTGTATGCTTGGAGCAGTGAATACAGTGAACCTGTGCGTATTTACAATACCTATCAAGTTTCGCCATTGAGCACTTCAGGATTGCCTGACACATCATTTTATGTAGGTGACATATCCCTTGATAATAACTGGTATTACGTATATCGGCCGGGCTCTGCATACGGTTTGTATGTTATCTCATTAGACTCCTTGGACCCCAGTTATTTAGCTGCAGAACGCGTTATTGATGGCGCCAGTTTAAATTTACGCATCTATGATATGGCCTTTCATCCATTTAATGGTTTGGCATACAGTGTTGATAATCTAGGCAACCTTTACAG
>NZ_CAJWCF010000083.1 GCF_913020055.1 uncultured Paraglaciecola sp.
TTCCGAACTCAGAAGTGAAACACATTAGCGGCGATGGTAGTTTGGGGTTTCCCCATGCGAGAGTAGCACATTGCCAGGCTCCCAATCTGAAGAAAGGCCACCTATACAGGTGGCCTTTTTTTGCATTTGTGTGTTTATTTAATGTATTTATATGCTGGGAATGCGTAAGGATAGCCCTTACTCTAAGCGCTATCGCGTATTGCAACCCCGCGGTCAACTCGTCACGAAGTGGATTATCCGGGCACTCGCAGAGCTCGTACCGTTCCAGTGGCAGAAGCCGTGCTACTGAATGCCCCACTTCCACCCTCCTGCGAGAGTAGCACATTGCTAGACTCCCATTCTGAAGAAAGGCCACCTATACAGGTGGCTTTTTTTTTGGCTGAAATTTAGTGAAACCCACGTCCAAATAAGTTTTAAAGCAGGTGATCTCTGATCAAAACTTAGGTGGCATTCTATTTTGTTGTTTCAAATTAATGGAATAGGAGATGTTCGGAATTGGTTTTTTTAAACCTTAATGTTCGATATTCACCCTTCAAGACGTCTTACAGTTTTGCTCAATCTATGTGGCTAATCTTTATTGAAATTTCGTTTTATAAACCGAGTAAGGAATTTGGGCGTAAATAGTAAATGAAGATGTCGTTTAAAATGTTTTAACCTTCCAAATAGAATGGGGTATCTGCCATTGTTACCATATAAGTCAATAATGGTTTGTTTTTGGTAACCTCTAAAAACTTGCAGAAAATAGCCGAATTTAAGGTTGTCGCCCTGGGTTTTTGTGTATAGATCTATACAACTCAAAAAATGTTTTTGAGCATCTATATCATCTATTTTAGTGACTGGAGTAATAAGACCAAAAATTTTGTAGATAGAAAACAAAATTGAGTACAGAACTTCGGTTAAGTTTGCTCTTTGAAAGTGGTGCTCTACGACCGTCCAATCTATTTGCAGTTTGAAATTGTTGGCTAGGCTATACAAGTTAAATAGTTGTCTTAGATCTATATGATTGTCTTTAAAAGCAGAGTCGGATATTTCACTATGCGCGATTGCCAAAATAATCTGATGGGTTGGATGTAGTTGTAAAACTTCTAACTCAGGCGTAAGTGATAGTGGTATAGACTGTTGCCAAATTTCGTTGGTCTCTAGTATTTTATGACTTGATAGCGGTAAAGCCCAGCGATGAAGTTCTATGTAACATATACCATCTTTTCTAATAAGTGGTGGGGCATGATGATGCGCATCGGCTTTAATTAGTATTTCTTCGTCATCGTCTGGATTCACATAACCGTTTTCCACTAATGTAGATACGCTGTCTTCTAGTTTGCTCTCTTGTATCAATAAATCTATGTCACTCATATATCTATTGGATATGGGGTTAGCTGCGCCGTTAAATAAATTGGCTGCGCCCTTTAATAAACTTACTTTAATATCAGCGTCTAGTAACAAAGAGCAAGAAAAAATAGCCTCTTGTTGTATAGCTTCTGAACGCTGTCGATAAAACCGTTCCATTTCAGACAAGTATTCTTGCAACGTTTTAGGAATTAATAACCAAACGTCACTTTTCTTGAGACTGTTGGCTAACGCTCCAGTCAACCAGTTGTAATTGGCTAAAGCTACCAATGGGAGATAATGTTCTTCGAGTTGCAAACGTGAGAGCTGTGTCTGGGTATATTGTTGTTTCTCAGATAGCCAAGTACCCATGTCGTAGAAGGTTTGTTGGGTTATTGTAACTTGTGCTTCATCTTCATCATTATTCATTGCAGTAGCCATAATTCATCAAGTTTATCTAGGGCTTGTTGGCTGCTGGAGTAGGACAATTGATAGCAAGGTGTTTTTTCAATGAAGTTAAGAAACGCTTCAAATCCTGATTCAGTAAGTTCGAAACCTAGTTGATAGCCACTATCGGTTAGCATAGCAATGGTATCAATTACGTCTAGTGGTTTAGCTACCGCTTGAGGCTGCGCCTCTTGGGCGTTGCTCGGTTGTGTAACGAATTTTGGATTAATGAGTAAAAATTTAGCGTTATCATTTTTGCTTATGGTTTTATTAGCTTGTTTATCATTAGGCCATACATACTTTAAGCGGCGACCATCCAATCTATGCCAAGTAGGCATGTGTTTTAAATTAGGATATTGAATATCAAGACTTTTCCAACTGCCAGATTTAACTGCTATTGGCAGAGACAAAAGACATAATTCAAAATTCTTGTTAAAAGCGATGATCTCATCAGAAAATAAACCACCGTCAACACCAGCTAAAACTGCGCTCAATGTTGATTTTCCAGATCCTGATTTACCTGGTAGCAATAAAGTGCCCCGTGGAGTGCCAAGCGCTGCACCGTGAAAACAAAAAGTATAATCACTTTTTTGAAATGACAATATCTGCAATCTATCGATAATAAGAGGCATCACATGATTAAAACTAAGATCTGTTTCGACTAATAATCCGTTAGAAAAAATCTGATAATTATCGTCACTTATAGCAATGGAAATAACAAAATCTACTTTAATTGAAGAACAGCGGCAAGGTGATAAAAGCGCTTGGATTGCTATAAATAAATCTTCATCCTTAGTGTCGATAGAAAAGATGGTATCAGCAACTTGGAAGTACGCTACTTGGATGTGGTTGATTAATTTTACTTGCTTTGGGCTGGCTTCAAATTCAGGATAACGCCCGGCTAAATATGTACCTTGCTGCTTGGGAGAACTAAAAAGAGTGTTTATTTGGTGATAAATGGGCTCCAGTAGTTGCTTGGATAATTGATATTCTTTGGCTATGGAATTGATTATGGATTGTTGGTTTTGGCCTTCATCTATCGAAAATAGTATGGCGATAGACAATGTGGGCAAGTGGTATAGGTTATGACTGATTTTGTGATAAACGATGCCTTTACTTTCTTCAAGGTAAAGAGATAAATGTGAAGTTTTTAGTGGGAACTTGGTTATTGGCATCCGGAATTCAGTTACCTATAATTATTTTGCCAAAGTAATTCAGAGTAACGGACTGTGCTCTCAAATAACCCCTAAATATATGATTAGGTAATTTTATCAATTAGCTAGTTTCAACTAACTAATTACATTTTTTAGTGCCATTACCACGACATGATTTTGGCGCCGCCGAGGTTCTTGGAGTCATTAGAACCGACATGGCGACAGGCGTGATTACGGCTAATTTGCCAAATTTGTTTAAGAAATCTCTACGGGTTTGATCGGTACTTACTTCAGCTGTGTTTGCGTGATGTTCATTTTTTAATTCAATCATGATTAACCTCTCTATATCTTGCACTTGTCTCCACTATACTATATCTGACAAATATTTTCGGCAGTATTAGCCATTAGTCTATACCTAACAGATGAAACTTTTAAGCGACAAGGGGCTATTTTTATGAAAAGTGAATCTTACATTTCTCTAGTAAAGACCTGTTCAACCAGTTTTAACTGTGAAGTTGTTTAAATATACTACGGATCAAGGCTGCTCACTTCCCTGCACTTGACGTTCAGTATAAACTCGCTTACCAAATAATAAAAAAGCACTGGAATTTGTGAAATTAAAGAAAGATATATTAATCACCTTATTCTCGAATCTAGTGCTAGCGTTTTCTCAATGGGTTCTAATCGCCAGTCTAAACTACTCTGGCAATATAGGCGTGGTGGGTCAGTATTCCTACGCCTTGGCTTTGGCGGGCTTTTTTCTGACTGTTGGGCAAGTGGGTCTCAGGCAATATATCTTGTCAAGCAGCATAAACGTAGATCAACTAGAACAATTGTTTGTAACGCGATTACTTGCATCGATTTTGACTTGGGGTTTACTCGTTCTCTATGCATTATTAGTCGTAGATGATATTTATTTTTGGCTGGTTTTGCTGATTGGTTTAGCCAAAATTGCTGAAAACATGTCTGATTTAGCCCATGGATTTTATCAACGTAAATTTATGGTAATGCAGATAGCGCGGTCGAGGATCGCTCGTTCAATATTCACTCCGTTAGTTTTCCTAGGTGTCTTTTTCAACACCGACAATATTTCATATGCATGTGTTGCCATGTTAATTACATGGGTAATAATTTTCATGGTGTTTGATAAAGAAGCAATGGATACAAAACAGCAAGGGCTAAATAAGGTGAATTTTGTACCTGTTATCCTTGTTAACGCTTATCCACTGGGTATTACTTCGGTTCTAGTGTTGTTGGTAGTGAGCATGCCTTTGTTTATTTTGGCAAAAATGGCCGACGACATTCAGGTTGGTCAATATGCTTCAGTTTTTTATTTTGTGACCGCCGGCAGCTTAATCATGCAATCTGTGTTGCAGGTCATCTCCCCTATTATTGTTGCTCATCTAAAAGACCGCTTACATTCGAATATTATAACCTTGGCTAAGAATTGTTATTTATTGGCAATTGCATATGGCCTAATCGGAGTGTTTTTAGCCGTATATATTGGTGAATGGGTTTTACAGCTAGTCTATGGTGACAGTTTTAATGGGTTGGGAAGCCTTGTTGTATTGGCCGCTCTAATTAACCTTGCCCTTGCTATTCAAGCCGTGGGTGGCATAGTATTGACGGCACATGGGATCTTCAAATTTCAAATGAAGGTCATGTCCTTCTCTGTATTGATTAGTGCAATAGCAGGGTATTATTGCATTATAAATTTCGGTGTTTCAGGCGCATTTTATGCTGGTCTACTTACCGCTTTAGTTATTGGTATATGTTTTGGTTTTAGGGTTATTCAAGAGTTGCGAAAATGAAAGAAAAGCGTGCGCTACATATTATAAATAGATTGAATACTGGTGGTGTGGAACGCTGGTTATTAGGCATAGCAGAGGGTTTGCAAGACAGCTCAACTCAGATTGATGTGTTAGTACACACTGAAGAGCCGAGTGAACTTGATGAATTGTTTACCAATACAGGTAGTCAAATTGTGAAGTGCCAGTATGCACGAAACCCTTTTAGTTATGCTTTTCGTTTATACAGAGTATTAAAGCGCAATCAGCCCTATGACATAGTACATAGCCATGTAGATCATTTTAGTGGTTTGGTACTTATGGTCGCATTTTTTGCAGGTGTAAGACTGCGGATTTGTCACAGCCATAGTAATCGAGAAAGCATTGAACCTAAAAAAGGTGTGCGAGCTTGGTATTTACTAGTGATGAAGTGGTTTATACGTATTTTCGCCAATAGATATGTCGCAGTCAGTAAAGAGGCGCAACGCTCACTTTATGGAAACGTTGTGCCTGAAGATAGATTGGAAATTTTATATTGCGGTATTCAACATCTGAATAATATTAAGATAAATAAAAACTTACGGGCAGAACTCGGGCTCAGCGATAGTACTTTAGTTGTCGGCCATGTTGGCCGATTATCAGAGCCCAAAAACCATACTTTTCTTTTAAAGATTTTTGCAACATTGATAACTAAAGTTTACGCGACTTTGGTTTTGGTTGGTGACGGTGAATTAAGAGAAGAAATCGAAAGTGAAATTGTTGAACTAAAGATATCTGACAGAGTTAAAATTCTAGGCATGAGATCTGATGCGGTCGATATTATGGCGTCGGCATTTGATGTTATGTTGTTTCCCTCCTTATACGAAGGCTTACCATTAACTGTTGTTGAAGCTCAGGTTGCTGGAGTTCCCATCCTTGTTGCCGATAACATTACCAAAGAAGCTGGATTTGACAGTCAATATGTACAGTATGCCTCTTTGCTTGATTCAACAGATGTTTGGTCAAACAAGCTATTGGAGATGAAAAAGTATTCTGATATCAGCATATTGCAGCAAAAATTCAAAGAAACAGATTTTTATATGCCGAACCACATCAAAAAGCTAGAGCAACTTTATAAATAGTCACAGGTATTCCTATGGCCCAAAATAATGTGAGCATTTATAGTGTTATTTTTGTCAATACGCTCATTTGCCTGCTCACTATGTTTTATCGTCTGGTGGGTGCCGATGCCAACCTTGACCAGCTTCTTATTGTTCAAAGTGTATCCTTTCTTAGTTTGATACTATTTCATTCCTATGCTTGGTTTAAGCATGGTGGAAGTGATTTGTCATTGGCTTATTTATTCTTCTTAATGGTATTTATTTTTAACGGCGGTAAAGCGTTGTTATTCATATTTTATCAGGGCTATGAAGAGCCCTTTTTTACTTTTTTTAACGGAAATGACTACCAAGTGGTTGTTAGGGCTTTTGAGTATTCTTATGTAGGCATGTTCGTTATGTCTAGTGCCATGTTACTTAATATGAACGAGGCTCCTGATAAAAAAACGCCAGCCAGTGATAATCAGATTTTAGCCGCCAAGGTTACCGGCATATTGTTTCTTGCCGTTTCCTTACCTGCTGCAATTTATGATTTGCAAAGTATGTTAATCAAGGTGATTTCTGGTGGGTACTTTGCATTATTTAGTAGTGAGCAAAGTTTTGGAGCAAGCGGTATTGTAAAGGTTCTTGGCTTTTTCTTATTTCCGGCATTCTATATTACCCTGATTGCCTTTCGTGAAAATAAGCTAGTTATCACCTCTGTATGGATACTTGCCGCAATATTCACCGTCGCTAAGTTAGCTATGGGGGCTAGGCTAGTCGCTCTGGTTCCTTTTTTAATTATGCTCAGTCTTTGGGATGTTAGCATTAAGCAAATAGGCCGAAAAATCATCTACCTGTCGGGTGTTGGTATGGTTGCGGTTGTATTTCCGGCCTTATCCCTGTTGAGGGTAGGTAAGGAGTTGGATGGTGAGGGAGGGATCGGCGCTTCGATTTTTACTATTATCAAGGAAATGTCAGATAGTATGAGTCCACTTGTATGGATCATGCAACGGGTGCCATCGAAAATGGACTTCCAATACGGAGATAGCTTTTTATTGGCAACCAGTACCGCGATTCCAAATCTCTTTTGGGACGCCCATCCAGCGCAAAAAGGTAGTTTAGCATTGTGGCTTGCGCGAGAAGTGGACCCATGGATAGCAAAACAAGGAGGGGGGTTTGGATTTTCAATATTTGCAGAATTCTATTTAAATTTTTATTGGTTTGGAATGATTATTCTTTTTTTAACTACTATCCTTATCTCCAAACTTGCAAAAGTGAGAGAAAACCCAATTAACTCTGCCTTTTGTTTTAGTTGCTTTTTAGGGCTTATGTTGTGGCCTCGAGGAGAACTTGTTGCTGTTGCTAGGTTTATACTATGGAATGTTGGCATTCCTTGGTTATGCTATCAGTTTTTGGTTTCTGTATTTTCTAGATATAATAAGGAAAAATAGCTTTGTTGATGTTGCAGTACCAATTATATTTGGATTCTCAGAGGCAGCCGTCTTTATTTTTAGTCTATAAACCAAAAGAATAATAACAATGGAATTAGTGGTTACCTGTGAATTTCGCTTTTACCGCACACCGGATCAAAAAGTTTGGACAAGTAGTGCCTTTTTATATCAATTTTGGCAGCGATATTTGACATCCTTTGAACGGGTAATTGCTGTTGCACGTATTCAAGATGTTGAAACAGCTGAAACGAATTGGCAGTTATCAAGCGGCGACAATGTTGAGTTTGTAGCCTTGCCTTACTACGTTGGATTTACTGGTTTACTTCGAAATTTGGCTAAAATCCGTCAGGTCATCAATTCGGTTGCCACACCAGAAAGAGGGTTGATTTACAGAGTACCTTCTCAATCGGCTATGTTAGCCAGTTTTGGACGTGGCAAACAATACGGTTATGCGCTCGAAGTAGTAGGTGACCCTTTCGATGTGTTTAATGCTGGTATTACCAATGGATTGCTTGACAAGATACTCGCTTGGGTAAGCTATCAGGGCTTAAAAAGCATGGCAAACAATGCGTTAGGGAGTTGTTATGTAACAAAAGAATATTTACAAAAGCGATATCCGGTTAAGCAGGGAGCACTTTCAGTTGGCTGCTCAGATATTGAGTTACCTGTTGCAAGTTTCTCATCAGGGGCTAGAGTTTTCACCAGCACTGGGAAAAACATCGTTTTTGTTGGTTCATTTTCGCAGTTATACAAAGGGCCTGATTTACTTCTTCGTTCCATCGCTAAACTTAAACAGCAGGGCGCAATCTATCATGTGACTATGTTAGGTGGTGGCTTGTACCTCGACGACATGAAGGTGTTAGCAAAATCCTTAGGCTGTTTTGAGCAGATTAATTTCGTTGGAGAGGTTGGTCATAAAGAGGTGATTAAATATTTGGATTCGGCAGATTTGTTTGCAATGCCTTCAAGAACAGAAGGACTACCAAGAGCGTTGATCGAGGCGATGGCAAGAGCATTGCCTTGTATTGCTTCGAGTGTAGGAGGGATCCCCGAATTGTTAGCAGATGATTTTTTAGTGCCGAGTAATGATTGGCAAAGTCTGGCGAAAAGTATCCACCGCTTGATGTCATCTCAAGAGCTCCTCACTCAAGCTTCCGAGCAAAATTATCAGTGTGCAAAAACCTATGAGTATGAGTTACTAGCCACACAGCGCGAAGGTTTCTATCAGTCCTATTTCCAATTAAAGAAGAGTTTATATGAAAGTTCTGCACCTTCTTAAGACATCCATTGGTGCCAGTTGGGCCCTAAGGCAAACAACTGAACTCGTGAAGCTCGGAGTAGAGGTACACTTGGCTCTACCTGAAGGTCCTATGGTGGAAAAATATAGGCAAGCAGGTGTGTCTGTACATATTTTTGATCCCTCGGTTAATATTCGCCAACCTTGGAAGAACATAGGCCAAATTAAAGCATTGCGAAAATTGGTTGAAAACGTTAAACCGGATATTATTCATAGTCATTTTGTTGCCTCCACTTTGCTAATGCGTTTAGCCTTAAGAAAGGTATCTATCCCTAGAATTTTTCATGTTCCTGGGCCTTTGCATTTGGAACACCGAATATTTCGCAACATAGAAATAGGTCTTGCGACTAAAGACGATTATTGGTTGGCATCCTGTTTGTGGACAAAAAGAAAATACTTATCTTGTGGAATACAAGAATCACATGTTGGTCTAGCTTATTATGGTGTGAATGAAGAAGATTTTTTATTTGCAAACCCAACAACCGATACCTTAAAGAAACAATTAAAACTACCAGAGGACAGTTTTGTAATCGGCATGGTCGCTTATTTTTATGCACCTAAAAAGCACCTTGGACAAAAAAGGGGATTAAAAGGTCATGAAGACCTAATAGATGCAGTTGCGGTTGTGCAAAAGACTTATCCTCAAGTGAAATGTATATTTGTTGGGGGGCCCTGGGGTAACACTGAAAATTATTTCAACCAAGTCAAAGAGTATGCCCGAGAAAAAACCGGTGATAGCTGTATTTTCCTAGGTTTGCGCAAAGATGTGCCGCAGTTGTATCCACAGTTTGACCTTGCAGTGCATCCATCACATTCTGAGAATGTAGGCGGCGCGGTAGAATCTATGTATGCGGGCGTTGCTACCCTTAGTTCTGATGTTGGGGGGTTTCCAGATTTGGTTGAAGATGGTATTACCGGCTATATGGCACCTGCCAAAGATCCTGCGGCATTGGCTAAGAAAATCATTCAGGCAATTTCTCACCCAATAGAGAGGCTGGAGTATGTTAAGAATGCCAGTAAAAAAGTATCTGAAGTAATGAATGTACAACATAATGCTAAACAAGTTTATGACTACTATACCCATGTGTTAACTGACTATCTTGGGGCGCAAGAAAATTTAAGGAAAACAAATGATTAAGCGGTTTTTCGATCTTTTCGCCAGTCTAAGTTTGTTAATTTTGATCTGGCCACTGCTATTATTGTTAGCAGTGCTGGTAAGAATAAATTTGGGTTCTCCAATATTATTTTCTCAAGCTCGCCCTGGGAGATATGAACATGTATTCAATATGCATAAGTTTAGGTCAATGACCGATGCAAAAGATGAACATGGAGAGCTTCAATCGGATGATAAACGATTGACCCGTTTTGGTAAGTTTTTACGTAATAGTAGTTTAGATGAGTTGCCAGGTTTACTCAGTGTCATAAAAGGCGATATTAGTTTAGTTGGGCCTAGACCATTATTGGTGGAATATTTACCTTTATACACTACCCAGCAAGCTCGAAGACATGAGGTTCGGCCAGGCATAACTGGCTGGGCTCAAGTCAATGGGCGTAATGCATTATCTTGGGAGCAGAAATTCGAATTTGATGTTTGGTACGTGGAAAATCAGTCATTGTGGTTGGATATAAAAATTTTGTTTATGACAGTATTCAAAGTCTTGAAAAGAAGTGATATTAGTCATGTTGGTGAAGCCACTATGAGTAAATTTGAAGGATCGAAGGCATCGGAGAAACCAATTGACTAAACGCTTAGTAATTATCGGCGCCGGAGGCCATGGAAAAGTTGTCGCAGATTGCGCGCTAGCCATGGGGGCTTTTTCTGAAATAGTATTTTTGGACGGTTTATACCCAGAAATAACCAAAGTTGAACATTGGTCTGTAATAGGCAATGCAGATAACTTATCTGCATTTGCAGATCCAAGTTCAGTATTTTTTGTCGCTATTGGTAATAATCAAACGCGCGGCAAGGTGATGACGGAATTAGATAAAGTTGGGGGGGAAATAACAACTCTGATTCACCCTTCTGCAGTGATCAGTCCTTATGCTACTATTGGAGAAGGCACGTTGGTGTGTGCTAACGTGGCAATAAATATTGCCACGAATATTGGCCAAGGGTGCATCATTAATACATCTAGCAGCGTAGATCACGACTGCATAATTGGTGATTACGTGCATCTAGCACCAGGGACTAAATTGGCTGGGTCAATCAACATTGGCGAATATAGTTTTGTTGGTATAGGAGCTGTTATTATTCAATGCTTAGCGATAGGGAAACATTGCATTTTGGGAGCGGGAAGTACCCTGTTGGAAGATTTAGTCGACGGCTCAGTAGCAGTCGGTATACCAGCAAAAATTATAAAAATTAACGTGACTTAAATTACAATAAATTTACGAGGCTTCTTGCAATGTTAAACGGTCCTTTTTCACCTTGGCCAGATTTTGATGATGATGAAAAACAAGCTGTATTGGAAGTGCTTGATTCTAATAAAGTGAATTATTGGACGGGACAAAAAGGGCGAGAGTTTGAAAAACTATTCGCTGCTTATTTTGAATGCAAATATGCTATTGCTGTGGCTAATGGCACAGTAGCATTAGATTTGGCATGGCAAGCGTTAGACTTACCCAAAGGCAGTGAAGTCATAGTCACATCACGGACTTTTATCGCTTCAATTTCTTCTATCGTATTAGCAGGATTAACCCCAGTCTTTGCGGATCTTGATCGTGATACGCAAAACATTACTGCAGATACAATTAGGCCTCACGTAGGAAGTAAAACCTCCGCCATTTTATGTGTGCATTTGGCAGGATGGCCTTGTGAGATGGACGACATTATTACCTTTGCTAAAGAACATGATTTATTTGTGGTGGAAGATTGCGCGCAGGCACATGGAGCCAAATACAAAGGTAAACCAGTGGGTGGATTAGGCGATATAGCATCATGGTCGTTTTGTCAGGATAAAATCATGACCACGGCCGGCGAAGGTGGCATGGTCACTACAAATAATAAAGAGTTATGGAAAAAAGTATGGTCTTTCAAAGATCATGGAAAGTCTTGGGAGGCAATATACGAAAAAGATCATCCTCCTGGTTTTAGATGGTTACATGAATCCTTTGGTACTAACTGGCGGATGCTTGAAATTCAAGCTGTAGTTGGACTTAAACAGTTGGAGAAAATGCCAGCTTGGACTGAGAATCGTAGAAAATATTCAGAACAGATATTCGCTACCGCGGAAAGTTGTTCTGCACTTCGTGTACCTAAAGTGCCTGATTATATCGAACATGCATTTTACAAATGTTATGTTTTTGTTGAGCCAGATAAATTAAATGCAGGATGGGATAGAGACAGAATTATTTCTGAACTTAGTAAGTTGGATGTACCTTGTTTCTCTGGTTCGTGTTCTGAAGTTTATAAAGAAAAAGCTTTCGACAATACTGGCTACCGACCTAAAAACTTGTTAGTTAATGCAGTTGAACTTGGTGCTACTTCATTGATGTTTCTTGTTCACCCAACACTTAAGCAAGCAGAAATCGATAAGTGCTGTATGGCACTTACTCTTGTTATGAAAAGCGCATCTAAAGAGGTCCAATAATGGAGTTCAACCAACTGTTTGAACTTAGCCCGCGAAAGAAACTGGCGATTACTATATCTTGGGATTTCTTAGCGCTGTTAGTTGCCAATCTATTTGCGTTTTGGATAAGATTTGGCATTGTTAGTTGGGATTTTTCTCTTATAGATGCTGTTGTTATTGCATTGAACATAGCCTTTGCATTAACGTTGTTAACCATGTTTGGCTACTATAAACAGATGATCCGTTATATAGGGCTAAAAACAATTCAAAAAGCGTTACTCGTTTTAGCTGCGTCAGCCTTGTTTTTGCTGGCGGCTAAAGTTGCTTTTGACGTCATGATACCTGTTTCTGTACCAATTATTTATTGGACGGTAGCATCTACCTTAGTGATTGCCCCGCGCTTTTTAATGCAAGCTTCTGCACAGTCTCAAAATTATAAAATGCGCGAAAAATGTTTGATTTTTGGTGCAGCGGAAGCAGGACGTTCATTAGTTCAAACCTTGAAAATGGGCACCGAATTACAACCTATCGCGTTTATTGATGATAAGAAGCAATACCAAAATAAACAAATACTTGGGTTACCTGTAGGCCGTCGTGAAGATATTCCATATTACGTAAAGCAATTTGGCGTAAGTAAGATGTTACTGGCCGTGCATAATACGTCATCAGAAAGACGCAAAGAATTAATTATTGAACTTGAACCCTATGCAATCGAACTGCTTAGTATTCCAAATATTCAGGATTTGTTATCAGGCAAAAGTAAAATTGACGAACTTCACGAAATTAAAATTGAAGAGTTGTTAGGTAGAGAGCCAGTTCCACCAATTACTCATTTGCTTGATATCAATATTCGTGGCAAAAATGTATTGGTTACTGGTGCCGGGGGGTCTATTGGTAGTGAGTTATGTCGGCAATTGGTTAAGTCAGCTCCGTCAAAATTAGTGCTCTTTGAATTATCGGAATTTAACTTATACCAAATAGAAAATGAATTAAAACAACATTATTTTGATATTCCTATGGTGCCTATTCTCTCCAGCATCCAAGATACTGAATTGTTAAGAAGTGTCATGGATGACCATAAAATCCAAACTATTTATCATGCTGCAGCATACAAACATGTGCCTATGGTGGAATCTAATCCGTTGGCCGGCATTCGTAATAATGTGTTCGGTACCTCTAACGTTGCTTTAGTCGCTGCTGAATATGATGTAGAGAAGTTTGTTCTAATATCTACAGATAAAGCTGTCAGGCCCACCAATATCATGGGCGCGACAAAACGTTTTGCAGAACTTTATATTCAGGGAATTGCAGAGTTAGGTTCAAACACAGAATATTCAATCGTAAGATTTGGCAATGTATTAGGCTCGTCAGGCTCAGTGGTTCCGTTATTTACTAAACAGATAAAGGCGGGTGGGCCCATCACTGTGACGCACCCAGACATCACACGGTTTTTTATGACTATTCCAGAAGCTGCACAATTAGTCATCCAAGCTGGCGCTATGGGTAGTAAAGGTGAAGTCTTTGTTTTAGATATGGGCAATTCCGTCAAAATAGTCGATTTAGCCAACAAAATGGCTCACCTTATGGGGCATAGCCTTAAGACGATTGACAATCCTAATGGTGATATTGAACTAAAATTTTCAGGATTAAGACCAGGTGAAAAACTGTATGAAGAGCTGCTCATTGATGATGCTGATACTACAACTGAGCATCCTCGAATTATGGGAGCCGATGAGACAAAACTACCGTTTGAAGAAGTGATTCTATTATTTGATGAGTTAAATCGTCTGTTGCTAGAACATAACGCATCTGGAGCAAAAGCTTTGTTACAAAAAGCGCCACTTGGTTATTCACCATCTAAGCACTAACTTTTTATGGGCAATTCAGATTATCAAATGAATTAATGTATCATTCTTAATTCGCTACAGTTTGAAGTATTTTACTAAACATCTTCATAAACAATCAAAAAGCTAAAATCACCTGTTTTAGCTTTTTCTGTTTAGGCCGATATCAATGCTAGGTGCCAGTTTTTGGTTAACAGCAAAGGCGCTAAATGAACGATAACCTTTTTGGAAAAATGATGGCTAAAATTTGTAATGGCAATTCCTTAGTTTTATTCGTCGCACTAGGAATTGCTTTCAATGGCATGGCATTCGGACAAGTTAAGTCGATTGATAAAAATGCTTCTCCGCTGGTGACTGAAGTTAATGTGACAAGCACAGATAACTTAAATCCCACCGTGAGTGAAAAAAGTAATGCAATTGGTGTGGGTCTTAAAGCGTCTGGCCAGCTTGTTACATCTGGTGAGGGAAATCTGTTGATGCTCAGCTATGGAGCACAGCTTGAACGTTATAACCTTAATGATTCTCCTGTTTTACTCTCTACTGAATATGATTTTGCATCCTATGAAGGCGCATTGCTGGGACGTTTTTTTATTACTAAAGCTTGGTATGTCGACACCGAATTAGAGCATTCTAAAAAGGACCAAAAGTTTGGTTTTGGCTTGTCTAATTTACGTAATGATGTGTTGCTCGCCGATGAACGGACTGAGAATAAGGCCTCAATTAATTTACTTTATGGCAATGACACAACGAATCGCTCAATATCTTTTAAACTGAGCTCTGCTGATGTTAAATACGCTGATATTAATACTTACTCTTCGTTGTTCAATTATAAAGAGCAGACTTTTGATCTGAACATAGCATTTAAGCAATCGTCGCTTACTCGATGGTTACTTAGCTTTGAAGCCACTGATGATAATTACGAATCTGATTTTCGAGAAGATAGCCGATTATATCGCTTATTATTGGGTGTAGATTGGCGACCCTCGGGTAAATCAAAGTTTCAAGCATTATTCGGAGCCTACCGGCGAGAACCAGACAATGACGAGGCAAGTACTGACTTATCTTGGGCCATAGACTACTACTATCAAGCCAGACAAGACGTCTTGTTTACCCTTCGCTCTTACCGACTCTCAGCTGTAGGTCAAAGTGAATTCAGTAGTGATAGTGTAGATAGTAGTTTGGCAGCAGATTTATCCTACCTTTACAGCGACCAATGGCAAATTGGAGCGAATCTTGCCTTTGACAGAAGTGAATATGAAGAGGCTTTAGTGTCCCAAGTTTTGGATGAACAGATTGGCAGAGTAAGGCTCACACTTTCGCTTAAACAACATAGTAAGGTTTGGTTTGACGTGATAGCACGACAAGTATCTTCTAGTGATAATTCGCTAGACTATCGACAAAATGAGGTCAAGTTAAGTTGGCGTTACGCATTTTAAAATTAATTTTAGGGCTGCTTTTATTGCAGACCTGTTTTTATGCCTATTCAGACGATGATCAGTTTGTAATTCGCGTGGGAGATACAATCAGCATAAAAGTGTATAACGAGTTAGATCTCACGACAAAAGCCAAGGTGGGCAATACTGGAGTTTTAAAAATTCCTTTGATTGGCGAAGTGTTGGTTGTCAATAAAACGCCTCAGCAATTAAGTAGCGAGCTGGAGGCTGCGTATCTTGATGGCTATTTGGTTGACCCAAGTGTATCTGTTGTTATTGATTCCTATCGTCCCTTTTATGTACGAGGGGCTGTTTCTTCTCCGGGGGTTTATGACTTTGATTTCGACATGAATGTAGAGCAGGCCTTGGCTTTGGCAAAAGGTCTAAAAGATCGAGCGTCTAAACGAGAGTGGTACATTATTCGAGGGACAGATAAGAGTCGGGTTAAAGTCACAAGAGAATCACGAATTTTTCCTGGTGATATCTTAGAAATTGAAGAAAGTTTATTTTGAGTATTGAAACTAAAAACGAGCATAAAAAGTCTACAGAAGTCTCCTTTGGTTTAGCTGACTTAGTCGGCTTTATATGGCAGAAAAAGTTTCGCATTATTCTGACCTCTGCAGCCATTGTCTGTGCAGGTATTTATTATATTTCGGGATTGCCGCTGATATACAGCGCCAGTAGTAGAATTGTGTTAGGTGATAATGAACCCAGCTTTAGCTTACCATCGGTAGTCTCAGACTTTGGCTATGGCGGTGAAACAATTCTAGATACTTATATCGAATTTATCCGTTCACGACAGTTCATTGGCGGGGTCGTGGATGAGATGGAATTAACCAGAACCCCTGAATTTAAATTTACCGGTGGGTCTCGTTCACCGAATGAAATGAGAGAATATGCGATTAATGTATTACTAGGCGGTCTTACATTGAATAAAATTGGTGATACCTATCTATTGAAAATCTCATTCGATTCGAAAGATCCAAAAATTGCCGCCGATGTTGCCAACTTTATAGGTCCTGCTTTTTTCGTTTATCACGCAAAGATTAACACTGAAAAGGCCAACGACACCTCAAAGTGGCTCAATGATCAGCTAGGTGGACTGGAAAACAAGTTGGTAATGGCAGAAGATGCATTGCAGGCATATATCGAGGAAAATCAACTTATAGGAGCGAATAGTCAAATTGAATTCGCTCGAGCTGAAATATTGATATTATTAGAGGAAAAATTGGCGATAGAAAAAACACTAGCGGCAGTTAAATCTTCACTTTTACAAATAGACTCTGCGGCAAATGATACAAAAATGCTGAAACGAGTTGATTACATAATAAAACATCCGATGATGGTAAACATTAGAAATAATTTATTAGCTAGTCAGCAAGCCTTTTTTCAAATCTCTAAGCGTTATAAGAGCAAACATCATCGTTACATAGCAGCACATGCGGCAATCAAAAAGCTGGAAAGTGAAGAGCGGCAACTAATTGAGCAATTGGTTGCCGGCCTTAGGCAAAATTTATCAACCTATGAGCAGCGTTTAGAGTCGTTAAACGGTCAAATGGATAAAGCAGAGCAAAAACATAGTGAGTTGAGTCGTTATGAATTACAACTTACCAAATTGCGTCGAGAAATTGACTCAACGCAAACGCTGTATGAAGTCTTTGTTAGCCGCTTGCAAGAAACACAAATGCTAAAAGATTTGGGAAAAACCAATCAGTTCTCGGTAGTTGACTATGCGAGCATACCAACTTATCCAAGCAAACCGCGAAAATTGATGTTGTTAGTTGTTGTGTGTCTGTTTGCAGTGGTGTTTAGCAGTGGGGTGTGGTTACTACTGCATTTAATAAGTGACAAGCAAACCCGATTGCGAAATCTGCTTATCAATTTGGACGTCACAGTTTTAACTCAAGTGTCAAAATATAAAAAAATAAAACTGAAAAAAGGATTCGTTGGCTCTACTAAAAAAGATAAAAATTATGAGTACTCTGAGTCCATTCGATCGTTAAGAGCTGAAATTTCTTATGGTGCGGGGGATACTCCCATTCGTTCTATTGCGATAACCAGAGTAAAAGGCAGTAAAACTAAATCTAATATAGGTATTGATTTAGCAGAATCTTTTGGACATTTAGAAAAATCGATTCTTGTTGATGCTGATATGCGTCAACCTCATGTTGGCAGTGAATATGGTATGGAGCAACTGACTCCTGGCTTAACTAACTTCATTGGACGTAGACTCTCTTTTAGTGACTCTCACTACCGAGAAAGCGGAAGCCAATTGTCTATTATGCCAACAGGAGCTGTGCCAACTGATCCGCTGTTGTATCTATCTAAGCCTCGTTTTTCCAGCTTTGTTAAAAAATTATCTGTGCTGTATGAGCATGTTATTCTTGAAGCTCCAGAGGTCAACCTATATAGCGATATCATGGTTATAGCTAAAGTTGTTGACGGAATAGTCTTGATTTGTGACGTAGATACCACTGATAGCCCCGAATTGTTGGAAGCAGTGCAACGTCTCAGGGAATCACGTGTCCCATTACTTGGGGTCGTTTTTGAAAATGCAAAAAATGTGCGTAGCAAACTTCCTAAAAGAAGCAGAAGTAAAGATTTGATCAAGAGGATGATCAATTACTAGGCATTGATTACCCCTCCAATAGTATTGATTGGCAAAAGCCTTCATCATGAATAGAATAACCACAAAACCCAATAGGTCTCTAGTTTGCAATCCTTAACTTCTCTCCATTCATTTGGATTGTCTTGCACCGCCCAAGCATTTATTCGTATGAATCAACCTACGGATTTACATAGCTCGTTAAATTTAAAATCTTCTGCTTTTTACATATTAGGCGAGGGTAGTAACACCGTGTTTTTGGAAGACTACCAAGGTACAGTTATTAGACCGGCTTTTATGGGAGTCGACCTTAAGCACACTGATACTCACTATTTGCTCAAAGTAGGCGCTGGAGAAAATTGGCATCAATTAGTCTTGTGGTGTATGCAGAATCAAATTTATGGATTGGAAAATCTAGCATTAATACCCGGCTCTGTAGGGGCTGCGCCAATTCAGAATATTGGGGCTTATGGGGTGGAGATTGAACAATTTATACACCAAGTGGACTTTTACGATTTAAATAAACAATGCCACAAAAGTCTGAGACGACAAAGTTGTGAGTTTGCCTATCGCGACAGTGTGTTTAAAAATGACTTGGCAGATAAGGTTGTGATTACCAGTGTGACTTTTGCGATCCCTAAAATTTGGCAGGCCGTAGAGCATTATGGTGAGCTTAGAGAATTGTCTGAACCAAGTGCTATGGATATATTTAATAAAGTGATTGAAGTGCGCCAGAGTAAGCTACCAGACCCTAAGAAAATTGGTAATGCAGGGAGTTTTTTTAAAAATCCAATTATAAGTTTAGAACAGTTTCACTTACTGCAGAAAACTTGGCCGTCAATGCCAAGTTATGCCTTGGATAATATTGCAAAGGTTAAAGTCCCCGCTGCTTGGCTAATTGATACCTTAGGTTTTAAAGGTAAAAAAATAGGAGGGATCGCTTGTCATCCCAACCAGCCTTTAGTTTTAACTAATGATGGTTCAGGCACTGGAGAAGAGTTATTAGCGCTGGCTCGTAGTATTCAATCAGCAGTATCAAAGGAATTTTCTATTGAGCTTGAGAATGAAGTCAGGCTAATAGGTAAAAATGGGCCAGTTGTATTATGAGTAAATCATCAGAATTAGTGCGTGGTAACCTGCTGTCAATTTTAGCTGATAATAAATTTCACTCCGGTGAAACCTTAGGTAAAACATTAGGCATTAGCCGAGCGTCGATTTCGAATCATATTAAAGTGTTCAGTTCTTTGGGTCTAGATATCTATAGTGTGACAGGCAAAGGTTATCGCCTAGCTCAACCGTTAATGTTATTGAACCTAGACAAGATAAAAGAACACTTCTTATCGACCCATCCTGCTGAAATAGAAGTGTTGAATGTAATAGGTTCAACTAATCAATACTTAAAAGACAAATCGATAGAACTCAAGAACGGCCACACTTGTTTAGCTGAAGCACAAACTGCAGGCAGGGGACGTCATGGTCGTAAATGGGTGTCTCCCTATGCAGCCAGTCTTTATTTATCAATGCATTGGTCTTTTGCTGGTGGATATGCGGTATTGGGGGGGTTAAGTTTAGCCATAGGAGTAGCCATTGTTGATGCGTTAAATCAATGTGGTGTGAAAGGCGTGCAATTAAAGTGGCCAAATGATATTTATGCCCAAGGTAAAAAATTAGCTGGGGTTTTAATTGAAGTAGAAGGCCAAATGGGTAGCGGTTGCCAAGCTGTTATAGGTGTAGGTCTTAATGTCACCTTGCCCAAAAATATAGAAGAAATTGGCCAGCCTTGGATAGATCTTAGCCAATTAAGTGACCCCCTAATAAACCGAAATACTCTAGCGGGTACTTTGGTAAACGAGCTGACTAAAAGCCTGACTCTGTTTGAAAGCAGTGGACTTGAACCGTTTATCGCGAAGTGGCGAGCATTGGATGTTTATGCGAACCAAGGCGTTAAGCTTATCATCGGTCAGCAAACCGTCACTGGGGTCAGCAGAGGCATAGATGCAAATGGCGCTATTTTGTTGGAAACAGAGCAAGGAGTGAAGGCTTATCATGGAGGTGAAATCAGTGTCAGACCTATTTAAAGCGCTTTTGGTGGATATTGGCAATACTCAAATTAAATATGCGCTGGTTAATGAGCTCTCAGATTTGTCTGATGTTAAAAGCTGCCAACATATTAAGGATTTAGCTGCATACTCCAGTTCAGTCAAACAAGTAGTCGTTTCCTCTGTGGGACATGCCACTCTGGTGGATGAATTAGAGGCGGTATGCGAACAAGCCAAAATTCCTTTTAAGAAAATTAATACCGAAGCCAATACTTTGGGTGTGCAATGCGCTTATGAAAAATTTCAAACATTAGGAGTGGACCGGTGGTTAGCTATTTTGGCTGCCCGTGAAATAACTCAGCTACCAGTGGCGGTGTTAGATTTAGGTACAGCAAATACCTGTGACATAGTGGTGAATAATATTCATCTTGGTGGATGGATCAGCCCAGGCTTTTCTATCATGCGCGAAAGTTTGCTGAAAAATACCCAGCAGGTTTTTGCTGATACAAAAATGCCTAAGATACTAAATATAGGTAATACCACTGAAGATTGTGTGAGTTTAGGTTGTTTAGCTTCACAAGCTGGATTTGTGATGATAGCAGAGCAATATTTAAGTAATCAATATGATGACTTTTTTGTTTTAGTGACAGGTGGCGGTCAAATTTCACTCGATTTAGCAAAGAATAAAAAAATATTATTTTTTCCTAATTTAGTTTTAAGAGGACTTTTTCGTTTAATTTAGATTTTTGCATCAATAATAGGTGATGAATTTATGCGCGCAATGCATGAAAACCGCCCATTCAGTGGTTAATTTAAACAAACAGCATAAAAAATACAATTTTTTGTAAATTCCCTCTTGCACGACCCGAATCATTACTCTAATATCCGCACCCACTTGATGTAGCCGACTTAGCTCAGTTGGTAGAGCAACTGACTTGTAATCAGTAGGTCACCAGTTCGACTCCGGTAGTCGGCACCATCAATCTGGAGGGGTACCCAAGCGGTCAACGGGATCAGACTGTAAATCTGACGGCTCAGCCTTCGCAGGTTCGAATCCTGCCCCCTCCACCACTTTTGCTTGATATGGTATGAGAGCAAGTGTGCGGACGTCGTATAGTGGTAATACCTTAGCCTTCCAAGCTAAAGCTGCGAGTTCGATTCTCGCCGTCCGCTCCATCTTTAAATGATTGCTGATATGGCTCAGTTGGTAGAGCGCACCCTTGGTAAGGGTGAGGTCGGCAGTTCGAATCTGCCTATCAGCACCATTTCTTAAGATTTCTATCACACTAAAAAATTATATTATTTTTGTTAATCTACCCTGAGGTACTTTAAAATGGCTAAAGAAAAATTTGAACGTAATAAACCGCACGTTAACGTTGGTACTATCGGACACGTTGATCACGGTAA
>NZ_CAJWCF010000084.1 GCF_913020055.1 uncultured Paraglaciecola sp.
CCTGCCAGTTTAAGCGTTAAGGAAAAACTGAAAATTGCTCTGGCTCTGGAACGTCTTGGCGTAGACATTATCGAAGCAGGTTTTCCGGTTTCGTCTCCTGGTGATTTTAAATCAGTACAAACCATTGCCCGTGAAATAAAAAATGCCACTGTATGTGGTTTGTCTCGTGCTTTAGCCAAAGACATTGATGCCTGCGGTGAATCGTTAAAAGTAGCCGAGCAGTTCCGCATTCATACCTTTATTGCTACCTCAGATATTCACGTAAACACCAAATTACGTAAATCTCAGGACGAAGTAGTAGAGATGGCAGTTCAAGCAGTGAAACATGCCCGCCGTTATACTGACGATGTGGAATTTTCCTGTGAAGATGCAGGCCGTACGCACATAGATTATCTATGTCGCATGGTAGAAGCCGCAATTACCGCCGGGGCGACTACAGTGAATATTCCAGACACGGTTGGCTACACTACCCCTACAGAGTTTGGTGGCATTATTAAGAACCTATTTAACCGTGTACCGAACATTGATAAAGCGATAATTTCGGTACATTGCCACAACGATTTAGGCTTAGCTGTAGCTAACTCTTTGGCGGCAGTAGAGCAAGGTGCAAGGCAAGTTGAAGCAACCATTAACGGTTTAGGTGAACGAGCGGGTAATTGTTCGTTAGAAGAAATCGCGATGATTTTACAAACTCGCCAAGCAAAACTTGGGTTTCATACCAATATCAAAAGTGAAGAGATTTCTCGCACCTCTAAGTTAGTCAGTAACTTGTGCAATATGCCAGTGCAAGCGAATAAAGCAATTGTTGGTGCTAATGCCTTTAGCCACTCTTCAGGTATTCACCAAGATGGCGTATTAAAAGGCCAAAACACTTACGAAATTATGACACCTGAAAGTGTCGGCATTAATAAGAACAACTTAAATCTAACCTCACGCTCTGGCCGCCATGTAATTAAACATCGCTTGTTTGAGTTGGGTTACAAAGAAACTGATTTTGACCTAGAAACGGTGTATGAATCGTTCGTGAAACTAGCCGACAAAAAAGGCCAGGTATTTGATTATGACTTAGAAGCACTATTGTTTTTCAGTCAAACCAAACAAGAAGACGAGCACTACAAACTCACCTATCTACAGGCTAATTCAGGAAAAGAAATCATCCCTAGCGCCACAGTACGTATGTTAGTGGGAGATAAAGAAATTACTGAATCAGCCACTGGTAATGGACCTGTTGATGCAGCTTATAATGCCATTACTAAAGTCGTTGGCCATAACCAAGTAGAAATTGTCGACTTCAAGCTCGATTCTAAAGGCGAAGGTGCGAATGCTTTGGCACAAGTATCTGTCATTGCTGAATACAAAGGCCGCCGTTTTAATGGTATTGGTTTGGCAACAGATATAGTGGAATCTGGAGTGAAAGCTTTGATTTACGTATTGAATAACACTCATTTAGCGGATCGGATTGATTTGCAGAAAGAACAACAAGTAAAAATTGCAGGGGTATAAAACAAAATGTCTGACTACAACATAGCAGTATTGGCAGGCGACGGGATTGGCCCTGAGGTCATGGTCGAAGCCAAAAAAGTGTTAGCAGCCGTTAGCAAAAAATTTAATATTGCGTTTCAACTGAACGACTTCGATGTAGGTGGCCTAGCCATAGATAACCATGGTAAAGCGCTACCCGCTGCCACTTTAAAAGGTTGCGAAGACTCTAATGCCATTTTATTTGGTTCAATTGGTGGCCCAAAATGGGACAATCTGCCATTAGAAGAGCGCCCAGAGCGCGCCGCTCTTTTAGCGTTACGCGGCCACTTTGATTTATTCAGTAACTTACGCCCTGCCAAAATTTATCAAGGTCTTGAAGCATTCTCCCCTCTTCGAGCGGATATTGCCGCCAGCGGTTTTGATGTATTAGTAGTACGCGAACTCACTAGCGGTATTTACTTCGGTCAACCCAAAGGGCTAGAAGGCGAAGGTGAAGAACAATTTGCGTATGACACCATGCGTTATAGCAAAAGAGAAATTCGCCGTATTGCAATTAGTGCCTTTGAAGCGGCGCAAAAACGTGGCAAAAAAGTCACCTCAGTAGATAAAGCCAATGTCCTAGTGTGTAGTCGTTTATGGCGTGAAGTCGTTGAAGAAGTGGCTAAAGACTATCCAGCAGTAGAACTTGAACACATCTATATCGACAATGCGACTATGCAACTAATTCGCTATCCAAGTCAGTTTGACGTGATGTTATGTTCTAATTTGTTTGGTGACATTATTTCTGACGAATGTGCGATGATCACAGGCTCCATGGGGTTATTGCCCTCAGCCAGTATCAACCAAGATAACTTTGGCATGTACGAACCGGCTGGCGGTTCAGCGCCTGATATCGCAGGTCAAGGCATTGCTAACCCTATTGCGCAAATACTCTCAGCATCCATGTTATTGCGTTTCAGCTTAAACGAAACAGCCGCGGCCGATGCGATTGACGCAGCCGTAGTAAAAACCTTAGGTGATAGCATACTAACAGGCGATTTACTTAGCCCTGAGCAGCGTCATTTAGCTAAAAGCACCAGTGAAGTGGGCGACTATATCGCCGCGTTAATTTAACAGATTTAGGAAATAGTCATGGCTACCACCTTATATGACAAAATATGGCAAGCGCATCTTGTAGATGCACAAAAAACCTCTGAAACCGGCGAAGAGGGATTAATGTATATCGACCGACATTTGATCCACGAAGTCACCTCGCCACAAGCCTTTGCTGGTCTAGACGAAAAAGGCCGCAAGGTGCGTTGTCCAGAGCGTATATTTGCGACTATGGATCACAGTATTTCCACACGTTCATTGGCGTTAGATGCCTGTGGCCCAACGAATAAATTACAACTACAAACCTTAGCTGACAACTGCAAAAAGCACGGTATCGAGCTTTTTCCTGTGGGTCATCAAAAACAAGGTATTGTGCATGTAATGGGGCCAGAGTTAGGCTTGATTCAGCCGGGCATGACAGTGGTTTGCGGCGATTCTCACACTGCCACTCACGGCGCCTTTGGTGCGTTAGCATTCGGTATTGGCACCTCGCAGGTTGAACATGTTTTTGCTACCCAAACGCTTAAACAAAGCAAAGCCAAAAGCATGAAAGTACAAGTTAACGGCAGTTTACCTATTGGCATTACTGCCAAGGATATTATCTTAGCTATCATTGGTAAAATTGGTCATGCTGGCGCCACCGAACATGTAATTGAATATTGCGGCGAAGCCATCTCAGCGCTTTCTATGGAAGAGCGTATGACAGTATGCAACATGAGTATTGAAGCGGGCGCAAAAGCCGGTTTAATCGCGCCAGACCAAACTACTTTTGATTACCTTGAAGGACGTGAATACGCACCCAAAGGTCAACACTGGGATCAAGCAGTCGCCTACTGGAATACATTGGTATCTGATGCCGGTGCGAGCTTTGACACTATCATTGAACTTGATGCCGCTGATATCACCCCACAAGTCACTTGGGGCACTAACCCAGGGCAAGTCATAGGGGTGAATCAACCTGTACCTGCACCTAGTGATTTTTCAGATCCCATTGATAAAGACTCTGCCAACAAAGCCCTTAAATATATGGACTTAGCGCCTGGTCAAAAACTATCTGATTTAAGCGTTAATAACGTGTTTATTGGCTCGTGTACCAATGGACGTATTGAAGATATGCGTGCTGCAGCAGCGATTGCTAAACAAGGCAAAGTAGCAGCAGGTGTTACTGCTATCGTGGTACCGGGTTCGGTATCAGTAAAAGCTCAAGCCGAGGCAGAACAGCTAGACAAAATATTTATCGATGCAGGTTTTGAATGGCGTTTACCCGGTTGTTCAATGTGTTTAGGCATGAACGACGACATCCTGAAACAAGGCGATCGCTGTGCCTCTACCAGCAACCGTAACTTCGAAGGTCGTCAAGGCCGCGGTGCTCGCACTCATTTAGTGAGTCCTGCTATGGCAGCAGCGGCAGCATTGGCTGGTCACTTCGCCGATGTGCGCGACTATCAATAGGTATTAAGGAATTATCATGACAACAGGTATTAATATCCACACAGGTAGCGCAATGCCTCTTAATCAGGCCAATGTCGATACCGACCAAATTATCCCCAAACAATTCTTAACCGCCGTCACAAAAAGTGGTTATGGCAAACACTTGTTTCACGACTGGCGTTACCTTGATCAACATGAACAAGTGCCCAATCCTGATTTTGTGTTGAACAAACCTCAGTACCAAGGTGCCAGTGTGTTACTGACCCGCGAAAATTTTGGTTGTGGCTCGAGCCGCGAACATGCCCCTTGGTCACTAGACGACTATGGTTTTAAAGTGGTAATTGGTACCAGTTTTGCTGATATTTTTTACGGCAACTGCATCAATAACCAATTGTTACCGGTGCAACTTACTAGCAGTCAAATGGATCAACTTTTTGATCTGGTTGAAAATGATGCCTCTGCGCAAATCACGGTTAACTTGGAACAGCAAAACGTCAGTGTGGGTGAACTTAGTTTTACTTTTGATATTGCCGAGCAGCATAAAACCAACTTATTAAAAGGCTTGGATGCTATTGGTCAAACTCTAGAGCTAAACGATAAAATTACTGAGTTTGAAAATAACTTGCCTGAATGGCAAAAAGCCTAAACTCAAGAAGAAATAAAAACGGCTCATTTTGAGCCGTTTGTTTATCCCCGCTTAATTTACAATTGATTGATTTTCTGTCCCAAATCAAACTTGCTATCGGTCACAATTTTTTCAAGTACTATAACTCTTTCAACCAGCAGCTCTACCCTCTCTTGCATCGTTATCACAGCATTTGTATCACTGTCTTTTTGCAGCACTAATATCTTCTGATTAACCTCTGATTTGTAATTAAAGTAATTACGTACAAAGATAATAATTAAAATAGGTGAAGTAAGGGCGATCATAACTAAAAATAATTCAAACATAGTGGTTCTCCAAATGGCTGTTTTGTTTTATTGCTTGTAGATTAGGATTAGGACAAGTTTTAGGTTTGTTGCGCCATAACGAAGCAAGGGTTATTTCTCTAGGCTTACCTTTGCGAACAAGCATTTGCACATAAACTAAACTTAAGATAATTGAGGTGGCCTTAAAAAGATTGCCTTCTAAGTCTCCTACTGCGCCACCTGACATACCAAATATGCCGTATGCGGCATTCATGAAAATGTGCATAAACATTGGAAACCAGATTCGATAGCCACATTCACAATATAACCACGCAAACCAAGTGCCAGCAATCGCGGTTACTGCCAGCGCCATAACAGCCGAAATGGCATCATGTCCCTGATAAATATGTCCCAAACCAAAAATGACTGAGCTAATCAATGCGGCAGGTATAAAACCCCAACCACAATACCGAAATAACACGCCAAACAACGCAGCTCTAAAAATAATTTCTTCGAACACACCGGCATACACTGAACCAGTAATGATTGCTGACAGTGAAAGGTCTAATTCGATACTTAAAAAGGCATAACCTAAAGTCATAGGTATACAACAGGCTACTGCTGCCAAAAAGTAATAGTGAGCCCCTCTCAGATTAAGGCCTAATACGTCATACCAAGGATGTTCTTTAAATAGAAAAGTCGCTACTAGTACTAGAGGTCCGTAAATAAATAGATACTTGGCTAAAGTATGTAAAACGTAAGATTGCTGATCTAACCCAAGTAGTATTTCGCTCCAACTATCACCCCAAAACTCTCTCATAAAATAGTGACAGAACATAAAGGTAGTTAATAATATTGGTGTTTTTATTATGTGATTCATAGTTACCCGCTTAATGTGAAATTCAAAATTCACATTAAGCATGACAAGCACAATCGATAAGGGCGATGAGTTAGGGCTAAACCTAGTTTTTAAGGGTTAAGTAACAATAAGTTGGGGTAATTAACAAACTTTAGGGACTAATGACAAGGCCTGTTTGATCACATCAACATAAGTACGGGAGACGGGCACAACCACATCACCTGACTGCATAGCTAATTGCAAACCCGCAGCGTTACCCTGCCATGATTTAACTAACAACAGATTTACTGCATAAGATCGATGGCAACGTAACATCTGTGAATCAACCGGCAGCTGTTTTAACAGGCTGGTTAATGAGCAGCGCAATAATTTACGGCTGCCACTAAGCTCATCAATGAGGGCAAGTTCACAGTAATTATCCGCAGATTTGATAAATAAAATATCAGACAAAGCCACTTGTACATTGTCGTCTTTATTCTCGCCGGATAAGGTTATTAACTTAGCTTGAGGTGTAATATTACCTTCTTCGCTAGAATCAACTGCATCAAGCTGCTGTGGCTTAGAGATAGTGTCTGAATGACGATTCACTAGATACATAAAACTTATCGGAAACAAACCAATAGCTAAGGTATAAAAAACAAACAACAGTTGGTTTTGCCAATGCCAAGAACCTAATATTGCCACCACAAAATAACTATGATTAAACACTGCTACTAACCCTATATAAAGGCTAGGGATTAACAAATATTGAAATTGGCTCTTTGCCTTGAAGCGAGTTAAGCCTATTTCTAAAACGCCAGATAACAATATGGCGCAAAACGTCACCAAACCATAACCTGACAGCCGCAGAAACTTGTAGGAAATAAGATCGTCATGGGTACCAAAAGGCTGAAACAAAAATAAAACAAACAAGGTTACTGCAGAAAAAACTAACGCCCTTTGGAGCAGCGCTTTTCTGGAGGATAAATCATCTTGAAGCCACAACTGCACTGTTTAAACACTCCTAAGCCTTAAAAAACAGCCATAAAAATACCACAGAAAACCCATGAGCACGGCCTAAAGTAGGGAGTATGTTTAAATGTCATATTGAATGCTATTTTCTTAGCTCTTCCATATCAGCAATTAACTCTTCTAGCTTTTTAAACTGGCGACCATAAACTATATTGAGATCCCACCGATATATCGCTTCAGCGTATCTCGCAAAGATAAGGGTGCCTAAAACTAAAGCGAGCAAAATGTAATAAGGTTGCCCGAGTATAATCATATCGGTTGGAAATACTTCCATCAGTAGAACAATCAGTTTGCCCCCAGCTTTACTCACAATCGCTTGAGTCGCCATTCCAAGAAAAAACATCGGATAGAATATTTTGTAATAGCCAGAATAGGTTTTAATCGCACTTTTCAGCCAATTATTAAAACTCAGAATATATTCATAACTGCTTTGTCCTTTAGACAAATCAACAGATTTTTTGAGTTCTCTGTTAGCGATTACAATTAATGGCACCAGTAAGCAACAAATGTATAAACCTAAAAATGGCGCACCAATTAAGCTCATAACAATAAGCATAATCAAACTGCCCACGATGATACCTTTGGTATTAATAGCAAACATGCTTTGTAGCTTATCTACAATATTTTGTGACTTGCGGTTATATAAGTCATTCACTTTAGGGGCCGACAAATGTGCCTCGTTCACAAAACCTTCTTTCCACATAGCTTCAATTGATTTGCTCATGGGTTAGTCCTTTTGATTAATATAGTTATTGAGCCTGTCTTTGATTCGTTTTATTCGGACACCAATGTTATTTGTATTACTACCAATAATATCGGCTATCTCCTCGTAAGACTTTTCTTCGAGATACAGTAAAATGACAGCTCGGTCAGTTTCAGAAAGATGCTTAATGGCCGCATATAATTGATTGATTTCATCACTTACAAATGCCTTGCTATCGTCTATCACTTCCTCAGGTAAGGCATTTGACACTATTTGTTTATCGCCATTTTTGCGACGTTTTAAATAGGTTAAACATACGTTAAGTGAAATCCGAAATATCCAAGTAGACCACGCACTTTCTTGATTAAAGTTATCTCTGCTGCGCCAAATTTGCAGGCACACTTCTTGGTAATAATCTTCAAAATCCTCTTGGCTGTTTGTATAAGCTCGACAAATTTTAATAATAATTCCCGCAAACGGCAGTATAGATAACTGGTAAAAATCACTTCCCATTTAGATCCTGTCATGCATTGATGTGTTTTGCTTAATTAGTGGTTTGCCGTAAAAGTTTATTACACAAAATCTAAAATAAATTTATTTTGCTTAATTATTAATAGGTTACTAAGAAGGTTGAGTCGATGAAAACAAAGATAGGTTAGCTTACGCTATGACTTTTTGCCTAAAATAGACTACTGACCATTTTGAATTGGTAAATAAAAACAAAAATAATATTGTTGTGTTATTGGTTGTGCTGAACATCAATTGTAGACGGTGAAAACCACAACTCACTTCTGTTTAAATACTCTAGGTCTGTAATCAGGCTGTTGGTAATATGAAAGCGGCGGCGTTTATTTAAATTGGCTAACTGAATAACCTCTGCAAAGTTTTGTTGAAATAATTTTTCAAAAGAACCGTCAGCTATCGCCAGCTCTAAACCAACTTTAATACGATCATGAAGTGCTGGGTTATCTCTAGATACAAAAAAATAAATTGCGGCGGGATAAGTCAGTGTTATATGTGAATCAATAGCTAATAACGGGGAATCACTAGTGCTGTGTTCTTGCCATATTTCCATAATAGAACGAGGAAAATAATCAATACGTTTAAGGTTAAGCATCTTTTTCAAACTTTGAGTGGAGGTAGCAGTGAAAACACTTAATTCATTTTCATTAAAAATACTGGTGTCTGCCCAATGATGTCCCAAACCCGCGGTTAATTTTCCAAAATCTTGAATTGAAGTAACTTGGCTAAAAATGTTTTTGTTGTCTTTGTGCACCAACATTAAGCGCCAACCGATCAGCCCTTTATCGAGTGGTATATATATGGGTAATAATAGTTTTTCACGATTAGCCGTAGTGCTCATCCAATGAATATTGTAATGGCCTTCTTGTATCAACTTCATACTGCGTTCTTCTGGTATGGTCGGCACAGGCATGCTAATCAACTGGTACTCTTTAGCTGAATGTTCAAGGGCTAATTTTATCAATTGATTAAAATAAACATCACGTTGTTGATAAGTGACATTGTCAATATTAACTGGAAAACGGACTTCCATTACGGGATCAGAAAAAACGTACATAGGCATAAACATCAATAGCGCTATGACCTTTTTGGCTAATCCGTAAAAATAATGAAACATGGTATATTTCCAATTCGGAATGACTAACATCATGTGATGAACAACCTTAACAAGTTTTCACACTGCTTGTCAGCAGCTGTCATCAGTATTCCATCCTATAGAAATACGCAGTAAATCACTCCAGATTTTGTTTATCTTCTTCAAACAAATTTTGTAACTCTAGGCGGCCTTTTTTGCTGATTGCCAATAATTCATCAAAATCCATATTTTGCATCATTGTACTTTCTAATAGTTGTTTGTCGTGAGCCGCAAATATATCAATTAGATTCTTAGCTTCGGCGTCACTCAACCCATAAGCTTGTAACAGCATATTGGCGGCTTCTAATCCACCAGCAAACACTTCTCTAACGTTGGTATTGATACCTAGATTATAAAGCTTCACTGCAGTGAAACGGTTTCTTGCCCTGGCAATAACTTTGACCTCTGGATAGTGTTCTTTGACCAATTCAGCAATTTTTAAGGTATCTTCTTCGTCATCGACTGCCACTAAAATAATTTTAGCGTGGTCGATACCCGCAGCTTCCAATAAATCTAATCTACACGCATCGCCATAAAATACTTTGTTGCCAAATTGCTTAACAAATTCAATATGTTCCGCGTCCTTATCAAGGGCGGTAAAAGGGATGTTATTTGCCGCTAATATCCTGCCCGTCACTTGGCCAAACCTTCCAAAACCTGCAATCAAAACGGCTGGTTCACTGAGTTCGTCTGCAGTGTCATATACAGCTGGGCAATTTTTACTAGTAAACCAAAGGCTGTGTAAAATAACCAAAGGAGCGGTTAATGCCATAGAGATTCCGACAATCAATGTGACTTCACTACTAATATTTAAAGATAACAAGCCATTACCCGAAGCCTGAGCCATCACCACAAAAGCAAACTCACCGCCTTGAGATAACATCAAACCAACACGCATCGCATCGGTATTACGCTGTTTAGCCATTTTAAGGATTGAAAAAATAATGCCGGTTTTAATCAACACTAAAATCAGACTCGCAGAAAGAATAAATAATGGTTTAGACACCAATAGACTCAAGTCTAAATTCATGCCGATGGCGATAAAAAATAAACCCAGTAACAAACCTTTAAATGGTTCTATTTCGGTTTCAAGTTGATGTCTAAAGCTGGAGTTGGCCAGTAACATACCTGCCACAAATGCGCCCATGCCCATGGATAATCCTGCTTCTTGCATACCAATAGCGGTAGCAATAACAATCAGCAACGCGGCAGCCGTCATCACTTCCTCACTACCGTACTTAGACACCAAGCGTAAAAACGGATTAGTTAAATAGCGCCCTACTGCTAACACAGCGACTATGGCTAAAACACTTACCCACCAAGCCGGTGTTGAATGTCCGCTAGAGGTTGAGAGATTTTCGACTAACAATAAAATGGGAATGACCGCTAAATCCTGCATCAGCAATATAGAGAAACCCTGTTGACCAGGTGGCGACTTTAGAATTCGATGTTCTGTCATTAATTGCACAGCAAACGCGGTCGAGGACAGTGCGAGTGACAAACCTACAACTAAAGATATGACCAAAGAAAACGCCAGCACAAAATGTAGAATGAGTGCGATAACTAAGGCACTGAATAATAATTGCCCACCGCCAGTAAACAATATTTGATTACGCATTCGCCATAGTTTTTCTGGCTGCAATTCCAAACCTATGACAAATAACAGCAACACCACGCCCAGTTCAGCAAAATGTAATATGGTCACCGGATCATTCACCCAGTTCATCACTTGTGGGCCGATCACCAAACCTGCAACCAAATACCCTAAAATAACGCCTAATTTGAACTTCTTAAAAATAGGCACAGCAATCACTGTTGCGGCTAAAAAAATTACAGCTGAACCCAAAACACTCATCAATTTTATCCAAGTTTATGTAGAAAGAATCTGAAGAAAGTAGCTTATACCACTTCTTGATACGCAGCGGTATTAAACATTCAATCTGCCCCAACAAAATTTAAATTGTAAGCTCGCCTATAAATTAACAGTTTGTTAACATTGTTTTATCAGTACACAAAATAACAAGAGAAAACACATGAACGATGCAACGAATAACGCCATTACAACGGCACCTAAGTGGTTTGTTTTTTTAGTAATAGTGCTAACCATATGGAACCTAATGGGCGTGATGGCTTTTGTTATGCAAATGACGATGACCGCCGAGCAAATTGCGCCGCTACCAGAAAAAGAACAAATGTTATATCAAGACATTCCGCTCTGGGTGAATATAGCCTTTGGATGTGCTGTGTTTGGTGGCGCTTTAGGTTGTATTGCCTTAGTTTTAAAAAAGGCTATCGCCTTACCCATTTTATTCATCTCATTAGCGGGGGTAATAGTGCAAATGTTTCATGCATTTGTTATCGCTAACTCTTTTGAGGTATACGGGCCAGGTGGCACTATCATGCCAATTATGGTGGTAGTAGTTGCATTATATCTAGTATGGCTGGCAAATAACTCCAAGGTTAAGGGTTGGTTGGCGTAGTTATTAATATCCAGTCAGACGATTTAGGAGTAGTAATTTTTTACAAAAATCGGAATAAAGGTCGAACGCCTACAAGACCCAGAAAGGAGCAATCGAAACGTCAAACAATAGTGATGAATTCGTGCCAACCTCAGTCGTTCGCCCTAGTATTTCTAACCAGACTATGGCAGGTTTAGAGGTTAGGTTACTTAGATTAAATCGCAGGCACTTAGTTGTTATCTTTTGAACATATCAGCCATAAATTTGCTCACCACCTCTTGTTTTCAGATATTACATTACAAATACCAGAGTCTAGAGTATTGATTACCGGACCTACTGGTTGTGGAAAAACGACCTTACTATTGATTGCGGCAGGACTGATTTCGCCATCCTCTGGAAAAGTGACATTCCGTGGCCAAGAAGTTACCGAGACTAGTATTAAAAAACAGATTGGCATCAGTGCCAGCAATGTGGCACTCCCAGAAACTTTCAACGTAGTGGAGTTTCTAAAGTTTCACTGCGAACAGTTTAACAGTGAACTAGATGAGCGTTGGTTAGAAGAATTCGGCCTCATTCCTTTCCTAAAAACCAAAGTTGAACATCTTTCCCGAGGTAATTACAAAAAATTAAGTTTACTGTCCGCCATTTCGCAAAAACCGGAATTGTTGTTAGATGAGCCGACAAATGGTTTGGATAAACAAGCCAGACTTGCTCTGGAAAAACTGTTAGCTGGCTATCCCGGTCAAGTCATTATTGCAAGTCATGAAACTTTCGATGACCCAAACTATTTCGAACGCCATATAGATCTTAGTTGTGAGACTAGAACTAAAACATGATTAGCCAGCGTTCTATTATTTAAAATACCTGTTTCATTGGTTTAAAAAGCTTCCTCACCCGATCAAGTTAAAGGAAGCTCAACCTTCACTTCAATTGTTTTACCTGCTTGGATATTGCTGATAATACCGTCTGCAATAACCTGACAGTCCACCTTCACTTGAGGCTTGGTTAACTCACTGTTTCTGGTGTAAGCCACATTAAACGTTGCCCCTCTAAACTTCCGAGTAATGCTGGCTGATTGCCAATCATCTGGTAATTGAGGAGTAATACTCAAACCTTGTTTGCAACCTACCACACCAAATAGGTTTTCTATTAAACAACGATAAAACCACGCCACTGTGCCGGTATTAAACAACTGGCTCGACTTGCCATCTTCATCTGGGTATTGATAAAACGCACCGCGATAATAATTGGGAATAAACAAAGGCAATTGCCCTCGTTTGAGTATGTCTTTTTGATTGGGCAACATTTTTTTAAGTTGCTCAAAAACGAGATTACCTTCACCTAAGGTATACAAACTGTAAGCATAAAACGCATTAGCATGGTTATACACTGAGCCGTTTTCAGCAGTGCCAGGAAATTTTTGAGTCACTCGGCCAATATCTTCGACCATTTGGGTGTAACAAGGCGCAAGCATCATACAACCAAAAGGCGTGTCTAAGTTTTGCTTAATGGCCTGCAACATCAACGGGACTTGCTGATTGTTTGCTGCCCCACTTAAAAAAGCCCAACTTTGTGGATTCAGAAATATCTTACCTTCTGCATCCGCTTGGGTGCCAAACACTCGCCCATCATCTGTGATACCTCGAGCAAACCTATCTTCGGCCCAACAATGCTGATTAACCTGTTGGTTAATTTTTTCTGCTTGAGCTAATAAATACTGACCATCACTAGAGACTTCGCCAAAAGCATCCCTTTCAATTTGTGTCCATACTTTGATCGCGTAAGCTGAGGCTAAGCTCAACCAAGCAGAGACCCCTTTGCCTTTGTACCCCACCATATTCATTGGGTCGCACCAATCACCTTGATTGATGTAACTTAGTCCACGTTCATCACGGCTTTTATCCAGCCACAACATAGCCTTAATAATATGTTCGGCTACTTTGGCCTTTTGGTCATTGTCACTAAAAGCAACGAGTTCACCTAACAGTCCATAGTCAGCGGTTTCATCTAAATAGGCTTTTAAACAAATAGGTACCCAAACACAGTGATCCGTGTGTGGCACTTGATTGATATATTTATTCTGCGCCCTCTTTTATCAACACACCATCTGGCATTTCACCACTAAAATGTTGTTGGCTCAGAGCCAAAATAAATGCGTCTCGGCTAACCTTTGGCTTAATGTAGGCCATGCCCATATTATCCTGCAGATAATTACGGGTCTGAGGATCGGTAGTTAAACGGTTCACATCACCATGATAAAAAAGTTGGCGTGACATCCAATGATTAACATAGGCATCTAATTCAGCGTCGGGTGTTTCAATTTGTAATACCCCCTGCCCTTCGCTCAAATAAGCCTTATATTCTTCTGCAGTGTGCGCAAAGCTCTGAGATGCTTGAGTGAGAAACTGTTCGGTATATTCACTTATCTGTTGTTGATCCTTCGCCGGGCCAAACAACAAATTAATGGTTTTAGCCTGTCCTGCCTGCAAATTCAAATTAAACTGCATAACCGCAGTGGGCGTGCAGTAGTTAGCGGTACTGTTATTTAAACGTGCTTGTTGAATGGCAGAAGGTGAATGTAATCCTCCTTCCCCTTCAAATACTTGTTGGCTAGTTTCCCATGCTTCTATTGGACTATCTGCGGCCAAGAACGTGAGTTCATGCAGCGACTGATTTTTAAAGTAATCCTGCACCTTTTGATAAGGTTCAATACTGCGACATACCACTGCATTTAGCGCTGGCTCAAACAACCCAGATTGATTCATCCATGAACGATAACCAATGGGAAAATACGGATAAACACTCAAGTCACGATCAGTGCCTGAAAGATCTTCGACTGTCACCTGCCAGCACTCTAGAGCGGTTTCTGTGGGTAGGCGTAAACACAACGTCAGTCGAACCTGATTAAACTCAGACAGCCAAGTAATTTGATGGGGCTCTGGTATAAACTCGAACCTATCCAGCTCTGCTCGCACTGGCTCATAAGGCGCTGAAAACACACTTCCATCGGCATTATCTTTTACATACACAAAACGTCCCGGGTGATGGGCGTAATATGGCTGCTCGGGTTGCATAAAGGTTTTGGCTTCAAGCGCAGGACCCGAAACATACTTACCCGCCTCCGGCTGCATAAATTGTGCGATAGCGTAACCACGACAATTAGCCTGAATAAGCATGTTTTTGTTCCATAAAAAGCCACTAGCGTTAGGTAATACTTTGGGGCTTTTTAAAACATATTGAGTACCGCCTTCAAGGCACTCAAGGGTATTTTGATCAATTTGCTGCACGTCTATTCCTTTTCTTACTGATCGTATTTAAGTGCGGCGTGGAGCGTTTTCATTTGTGCTTCATCCAAGGTATAAAAACGCACAACAAATACGGCTAAGGCAGCAAAAATTGCTGGAACAACGTCATGAGTAACAATATGCCTTGTTCTGAACCACTGATTTGTGCCTGATTTGCCACGTAACCTAACGCACCAAGTGTCCAACCAATCATGGCACCTGCCACAGCGCCGCCCAGTTTTTGCGAAAACGCTGCAGCTGAAAATATCATAGCCGTTGCTCGGCGACCGGTTTTGTATTCTGAATAATCTGCCGTATCTGCGTACATCGAAAACACCAACGGAGACTTAGGCCCTAAACACAAACCAATGGCTGCGTGAATAGTAAATATTAACCAAATTTGATCGGTTGGCACAAAATAGAAACATATCGAAAGAACAGCTACAGCTCCCATCAAAATCATTAATAGTTTTTTCTTATCCAAAAACTTAGTGAGAAGAGGAGTACTGGCTGCACCAATCGCCAACGAGACCATATAAATAG
Source organism: uncultured Paraglaciecola sp. (assembly GCF_913020055.1). GTDB lineage: Bacteria > Pseudomonadota > Gammaproteobacteria > Enterobacterales > Alteromonadaceae > Paraglaciecola. The sequence goes on from NZ_CAJWCF010000084.1 coordinate 15,431, forward strand.
TCAGAAAATCGCCAATTAAATCTTCTCGGCCCACATAGTACTTAAAGTAATAAGTGCCAGAACTACCACGTAAGGTAATAGTCACCATAACGATGAGAGCCAAACAAAACAGTACTACCCAAGGTTGTTTTTAAACAAATCAGTAATATCTTGCTTGATCGGTGTTGACTCTTTTTGTGGGGCTTCAATACGCTCCTTTGTCACAAGAAATGTAAATATAAACAGTACGATAGCAATCAAGCCATATAAAACCATGGTTAATTGCCAACCCAGTTTTTCATCCCCCTGACCAAACCATTCTACTAACTTCAAGGTATACTGGGAGACAAAAATCCCGCCTGAAAAAGCACCTATAAATCGAAAACTGGTCAACATGGTTCGTTGTTGTGAATTTGAGGTCATCACACCCAGCAATGCGCCATAAGGCACATTAATAAAGGTATAGGCCAACATCATTAAGATATAGGTACCATAGGCATAGAGTAGCTTCCCGCCGTCATCTAAGTCAGGCACCGTAAAGGTCAATACACCCGCCGAGGCAATAGGCAAGGCTCCCCATAATAAGTAAGGTCTAAACTTGCCAAATTTTGTTTTGGTACGATCAGCCAGCGCCCCCATCATGGGGTCGGTAAAAGCATCAATAATTCTAGTCACTAACAACATAGTGCCAACAGCCGCAGGAGATAAACCAAACACATCAGTATAAAAATAAAGTAAGAAGCCGCTAAACACTCCCCAATATAAATTACTGGCGGTATCACCTACTGCGTAACCGGCTTTTTCACCAAAAGATAATTGATGACTTGGAGACCTTTGCTGCATAGTTTTCTCTCGCTGTTCGCTTTAATATTTATAATGTGCAGACTATACACAAAAAATTAACAACAATGAAAACGTTTGCAGGAATATGTTGAAATTTTTTGAATTCGCCAAGGATCGGAAAAGAGAGTTAACAAAATCAAGATACCGTTAGTCAATGGTAAGTTTTATTTCACCTATATCTGATTCCTTGCTGATTGACTTAAAGGGTTAAAAAAACGAAAAAAACATTTCACATAATTGGCTATAGGTCTTTCCATACCTACAATTAAGTTTGTAAAAACAGCTAATCAATAGAGACATTCAAAGCAACTTTGCACTTCTTTAAACACCACAAAAAAAATAAAGCCAAACATATTTATTCGAATGAGACTTGACGGGCAAGTGAATATCTCTAAAACTTGGGCATCTGTTCACCTTTAGAAATGAAATAATGCTGCAATTAATAAATATTGACGCACTTTTACCTGGTATGTTCATTGTTAAGGTAACAAAACAGGCCGGTAAAGTTAAAGTCGCCACAGCGGGTATACTTAAGGATCAGCAAACTATTACTGAATTAGCTGATAAGGGAATATTACAAGTTCAAGTGGATACTAAAAAAAGCACACATCTTGATGTCGACGAAAAGTTAGATGACGTTGAAGATGAGTATGTTAATGCTTCAGGTTTGAGTTATAACCAGCAATTAGAACATTCATTAAAACTTCATGATCAAGCGAAAACAATTCAAGGACGCATTATTAAACGTGTGGCCAAAGGCAAAATCGCTGACCTTGAAGAAGTTGACCTTATTACTCAGCAAATTGTGAAAAAGACCTTCGAGTGTGATGATGCACTTGGCATTACAACCTTGCTCAATGAAAACATCGAATATTCACTTGAACATAGTATAAATTGTGCGATCTTGATGGTGATGTTCGGCCGGTCTCTTGAAATAGATAAAGCCACTTTGCAACATTTAGGGGTAGGTGCCCTGTTAATGGATATTGGTATGGTCAAATTACCACTATTGTTAACTCAAAAAGTAGACTCGTTAACTGCTCAAGAAACAGAACGAATGCAACGCCATGTGGACATTGGTCTAAAACTCCTTGAACCCATTGAAGGGGTAGATGAAGTAAGCCTTACCGTGATTAAGCAGCACCATGAAAGACTTGATGGCTCTGGATATCCTAAAGGGTTGTCTGGGGATCAGATATCTCAATATGGCAGAATGATTGCGATAGTTGATACCTATGATTCATTAACCACCACCAGACCCTACCGAGAGGCGCACAAACCAGCTGAAGCATTGAAAAAAATGCAGGATGAATCGATGGGTTTAGATAGAGAACTGGTGAATAAGTTTATTGGCTGTATAGGCGCGAATCCAATTGGCTCTTTGGTCAAATTGGCCAGCGGTAGACTCGCCATGGTAATGCGTCTTAATCATCTTCACCCCTTGTCACCTGTGGTCATGATTTTTTATGACTTAACCACAAAAAGAGATGAGGTGGCAAGACTAGACCTATCTACGGTAGAAGATGAGATTATCGGCAGTCTTTCTCCTGATGATTTTGGTATTAAGTTATCAGGCTTTTTACGTCAGTCATTTTTTAACAAATAACACTCAACAAGTTTGAGTATTGGTCGCTCTGACTGATTGCTTTCTACCAATCAGTCAGAGCAGCCATTGAAAAAGTTTGTCCTGAATAGTGTAAAATAACGTGCTGTGGTTCAATCCTTACAATTTCAATCAGACCATCAATTTTGTCACCTTCAACCATTCGGCTACCGTTTACTCTGACCCATCGTTCAGATTCCACAGAGGCATACATGTGTGCTGAAAAAGCCATACTGGGTAATCTAGTCATTACCCATGCAGGTAACTGGTCAATTCTTGGCACGTCTTCACTGCTCGATATGTTTTGCACGGGTGGTGAAACAACAGGCGAGTCTTCAACTTCAGTGATGGCTTTTCTAAATCGCGCTAATACATCAGCAGAAATTTGAGGTTCTGGCTCTGTTAGTGGTGTGTTGGATTGAACCTCATCATTTGCTTCTGTCTGCGTTTTGCTGTTGTCTGGCACAGCGATTTGTTGGCTCGGTTCATCCAGCACTGCTTCAGGTTGAACATCTTTGGGGTTAGTCTCTTGTACCGATGACTGGTTATTGATTTCTGGTTGCTTAGTCGCAGAGGCAACAGGCGTAACAACGGGTGCGGCCTGACTCACAACTAAAGCCTCAGGCGGTGAGCTAAATAAAACCAATATTTGCTGGAAATTAGCTAAAGTCCAGCCGAAACCCAAACCGCCTAATGCAATAAACGCGGCCAACGAATAACGTTTAGTATAAAACTGCCAAGCTGAGGGAATGCCTTGTACCGAGGGTAAAAATAAGCTGCGATGAAATTGATCTGACAATCCATCTTCAATTCGCGTATGGGTAACCTTGGTACTTTCGAGCATCCTTTGGGTTGCTGATTTCTTAATCTTTGGTGCTTTAATTTTAACTTCAGCTTCAACTTCAACTTCAACGGTTTGGTCAGAGTCAATTTCGACTTGTTGAATGCCCATTTCAATCAAACCTTGCACCATATCTTGGCTAGTCACTAAACCTGATTTCTTGATTTTGACCGGCCCATTTTGCTCAGTGATCTGCACAATCACCATGCCTGGTTTTAAATTCTGAATATCTATTTGTCTAAGCATTAAATTTGCCTATTACAAAACCAAGGGTTGTGGTGGCTAAAAATAGCCCTAATAAAATATAGGTCCAACGTTTTCCCTGACGTTGTTTTACCACATCGTCACCTAAGATTTGCTGCGCTGCGGCAATAAAAATGTGTTGTGGCACAACCGGCAATTGTTTAGTAAACGTCAGCGTTAACGCCCTATCACACAACAAATTAATCACCCTTGGAATACCACCGGTAATATCAAACGCAGCGCGAATCGTTGCTTTTGAAAATACACTTAGATCGCCATTAGCCACATTTAATCTGTGTCCAATGTAGGACCCCACCTCTGAGGAGCTTAAAGGCAAAAGATGATATCGAGCAGTAATACGCTGAGCTAACTGCCGCAGTTCATTGCGTTTTAACAGCTGTTGTAATTCTGGTTGCCCAATCAACACGACTTTTAGCAACTTCTCTCTATTGGTTTCTAGGTTAGTTAACAACCTAAGTTGCTCTAATACTTCGGGTAATAAATGTTGGGCTTCATCAACAATCAACACTGTATTGATGCCATGTTCATGGTTATTGGCTAATTTGGCGAGAATTTGATCGGTAAAATATTTTAAGCTGGCATGTTTACGTTTGTATTCAATCCCCAGCTCATTGCAAATTGTGCCCAATAACTCCAAGGCAGATAATGTAGGATTGACTATCATCGCCACTTGGGTATTTTCCGGCAACTGCTGCATCAGCTTTCGCGACACTGTGGTTTTGCCTGTGCCCACTTCACCGGTTAACATCACAAACCCACCACTTTCCCTTAGGCCAAAAATTAAATGTGCCAAGGCTTCTTTATGACGAGGACTCATATACAAATAGTCGGGGTTGGGCGCAATTGAAAACGGATTATCAGATAATCCAAAGTAGCTGAGATACATAAGTTAGGCAGGCAAGTCCATGAATGAAATACTGTATTAATAGTGAGCCTAAACTACCCAGTTAGCCAGATATTGTCAAAGACACTGTGCTTATTTTAAAGTGAGTTTTCAGTTTATTCGGCTTCTGCAAAGCTTATGTCTGAGGCATAATGGTGGTAATGAAACAATCTAAGATTTTATGCAAACATATTTAGTCGGTGGCGCGGTGCGCGACAAGTTACTTGGCCGCCCTGTAAAAGACCAAGATTGGGTGGTGGTAGGTGGCACCCCTGAACAAATGTTAGCCCAAGGTTATCAATCTGTTGGTGCTGACTTTCCGGTGTTCTTGCATCCCAAAACCAAAGAAGAATATGCCCTTGCGCGTATCGAGCGAAAAATTGGTGTGGGTTACACTGGTTTTAGTTGCGATGCTTCCAGTGAAGTCAGCCTAGAAGACGATTTAATGCGCCGCGACCTCACCATCAATGCGATGGCCATGGATGATCAAGGCAATATCATCGACCCTTACAACGGCCAACAAGATTTAAAAGATAAACTTTTACGCCATGTCTCAGATGCCTTTGTTGAAGATCCATTACGTGTTTTGCGGGTCGCTCGATTTGCAGCTCGTTACCACAACTTAGGCTTTAGCATAGCGCCAGAAACCCTGTCACTAATGCAAACCATAGTTGCGAATGACGAACTCACGGCTCTTAGCGCTGAACGTGTATGGCAAGAAACTGCGCGCAGCTTGATGGAAACTCATCCAGAAGTATATTTTGAAAACCTGAGAGCCTGCGGAGCACTAGCCGTTTGGTTCCCAGAATTAGATGTGCTTTGGGGTATCCCAAATCCACCCAAGTGGCATCCTGAAATTGACACTGGCATTCACACCATGATGGTATTGCAACAAGCGGTAAAGTTGTCAGATAAACTTAGCGTGCGTTTTGCTGCCTTAGTTCATGATTTAGGCAAAGGGGTGCCCCCAGAAGAAAACTGGCCCTCTCACCGAGGCCACGAAACGCTGGGTTTAGCGTTAGTCAACACACTTTGTGACCGGTTAAAAGCACCCAACGAGTGCCGCGAGCTGGGTTTAATGGTCAGTGAATATCACACTCATATTCACCAAGCTTTCGAACTCAAAGCCAGTACCATATTAGGCATGTTGAATCGCTGTGATGTATGGCGTAAACCACAAAGGTTTGCCGACCTTTTAGTCAGCTGTAAAGCGGATGCGAGAGGTAGAACAACCTTTGAAAACTGCGAATACAAAAACGCCGACTATATTTGGCAGGCTTATGAAGCGGCGGCAAAAGTCGACGTTAAAGCCATAGTTGCCAAAGGCTACCAAGGTAAAGCGATTAAACAACAAACTGAACAACAACGCATTAGTCTTATTCAAGCTTTTAAAAATACGTTTCAAAAATAAATATTTGGATGTTTTTTACCACTTTTATTAACCATTAACCCATTGAATTATTTATTTATTTATTTATTTATTTATTTATTTATTTATTTATTTACAGGGTAAAAAAAAGACCTTGAAAGTTCAATTTAGTTAGTGTAATTTTCTGCGCTTGAA
>NZ_CAJWCF010000085.1 GCF_913020055.1 uncultured Paraglaciecola sp.
GATGGCGCTGGCGAAGAAGAGATGATCAAAGGTCGCGTTGCTCAAATTCGCGGACAAATCGAAGATTCATCTTCTGAGTACGACAAAGAAAAACTTCAAGAGCGACTAGCTAAATTAGCTGGCGGTGTTGCTGTTATCAAAGTTGGCGCAGCAACTGAAGTTGAAATGAAAGAGAAAAAAGCACGCGTAGAAGATGCACTTCATGCAACTCGCGCTGCAGTTGAAGAAGGTGTAGTTGCAGGTGGTGGTGTAGCATTAGTACGCGCAGCGTCTAAAGTTGCTGAACTAACTGGCGACAACGAAGACCAAACTCACGGCATTAAATTATTGTTACGTGCAATGGAATCACCAATGCGTCAAATCGCTTCAAACGCCGGTGCTGAAGCATCTGTAGTGACTAACGAAGTGAAAAACGGTGCTGATAACTACGGTTACAATGCTGGCAATGACACTTACGGCGATATGATTGAGATGGGTATCCTTGACCCAACTAAAGTGACTCGTTCTGCACTTCAGTTTGCTGCATCAATCGCAAGTTTGATGATCACTACTGAATGTATGATCTCTGACGCACCACAAGGCGATGCTCCTGCAATGCCTGATATGGGCGGCATGGGCGGCGGAATGGGCGGAATGGGCGGCATGATGTAATTACATAGCCGTGCATAACATTGCATAAGCTTGTAATGTGACCCTTTTAAAGCCCGCAGGTTTTATAATTTGCGGGCTTTTTTGATGATTTTTTCATTGCTAATGATTTGTTTAATTCCACCGTGACTAGTTCATCTTTAACTACCCATCCCTGAATACTTTACACCAGCAAGTAGTGCCATTTCCCTGTGCCAAGTAGCTAAGTCATGTCTATTGAACTTTTCAAAAGAATCGTGGCCACATGCTCTTGCCATGACTGACATTAATTGAGAGGAGGCTTCGAAGAAGTTTTTCAGCTGAACTGCGGATTTTTCAACATTTAAGCGTTGGCGCAAATCTTTTTTCTGCGTAGCAATACCCGCAGGACAATTATTGGTATTACACATTCTTGCGGCTACACAGCCTATAGCCTGCATAGCACTGTTTGATAAGGCGACACCATCTGCACCTAAGGCTAACGCTTTAACAAAGTCGATAGGAACTCGCAAACCACCAGTAATAATTAGCGTGACTCGTCCACTCGCGTCTTGTGCGTCTAAATACTTTCTAGCGCGAGCAAGGGCTGGAATTGTTGGTACACTAATGTGATCCCTAAACATTTCAGGTGCAGCACCTGTGCCGCCACCTCGACCATCCAAAATAATGTAATCAGCACTGGCATCTAATGCGAATTGAATATCCTCTTCGATATGATTGGCACTGAGTTTAAATCCAATGGGAATACCGCCGGTGACTTCACGCACACGATCGGCAAAATTTTTAAAGTCTGCTGCCGTATGTAAATCTTTAAATGTTGGTGGAGAAATGGCGGGGGTACCTTCTTCAATACCGCGCACTTCAGCAATTCTACCTGTATTTTTGTTACCGGGTAAATGGCCACCTGTTCCCGTTTTTGCTCCTTGTCCGCCTTTGAAATGAAATGCCTGAACATTTTTGAGTGTAGACTCATCATAACCAAACCCGGCACTTGCCAGCTCGTAAAAATATTTTGAGTTCGCTGCCTGCTCTTCAGGTAACATGCCACCTTCTCCCGAGCAAATACCTGTTCCTGCGAGTTCCGCCCCCGTTGCCAGAGCAATTTTGGCTTCTTCAGAAAGTGCCCCAAAACTCATATCTGAGACAAATAGCGGTATACTAAGTTTAAGTGGTTTTTTGGCCTTAGGGCCAATCACTAGTTCGGTGTTAACGGCGACATGTTCCATCAATGGTTTGTTGGCCATTTGTGCCACCATTATCTGTAGGTCATCCCAGTGTGGTAATTGATAACGTGGCACCCCCATCGATGTCATGGGACCATGATGTCCCATCTTAGATAATCCTTCTCGAGCCAGTTGATGAATTAATTCAACAGTGGGCTCTTCCTTGGTTGCGCTAGCAGTCGGAATGTTACTGACATTAACCACTTGAATTTGCACGCCAGGTCCTTCTTTGCCAACCTGCTCTTTATCAAATTGTTTATGGCTGCCATCACAAAAAGGGCTATTGGCCGTATGCTTGCATTGGCATAAATAAGTATCACCGCTTTCTTGGGCAGTAAAGGCTTTGGGTTTAAAGTCAGTCCCCGCATGAGAACCGTCGCAAAAAGGCTGGTTATTCGAACGGCCACAGCTACAAAAATAATATTCTTCCCCCTGATTAAGACTCACTTTTTTGGGTGCTATCGCTGCAATTATAGGGTTAGTCATTGTTGCTTCCTTTTGCTAGTTGTGGTTTATATCTAGTCAATTCTAAGTTTACTTATCAAAGGTTTTTTTCTTTAACGTTCGGGCTTTTTTAACAAAATGATGATATTGCGCTGCCATTGCATGCCCAAGTATTAATAGCCACACAAGCCACGTGTCTCAGTGACAAAGCTATCTTGTTTATCCGGTTTAAGCATATTCATAGTTAACTCTAAGCATTAATAACGTATTTATTATTGACCTTTACTATGCCCCTAACCATTTTAATAAGAAAAAGCGGACTCTAATCCAATGGGCACAATACCGTGTGGATTGCGTAACGGGCTGACCGAGTTATAGCCTTTACGATACACATCAAGCTCAATGGTTTTGCCAACATTGGGTAAGTTAACAACATCCTGAAGGTATCGAGATAAATGAGGGTAATCCCTTAACGCTCGCAAATTACATTTGAACGCAGTGAAATACCCAACATCAAAACGTACCAGTGTGGGTAATAAACGCCAATCAGCTTCGGTAATATTGTTACCTAAAAGGTATTTGTTATTCGATAAACGCTGCTCAAGTTTATCAAGGGCTGTAAATACTTTGACAACAGACTCATCATAAGCGCCTTGTGTTCTGGCAAAACCCGTTTGATAAACCCCATTATTAATATTTTGATAAATGTAGTCATTAAGCTCATCAATTTCCTGGGCTAATGCGTCTGGATAAAAGTTCTGAGCGTCACCAGTAATGTCATCAAAAGCACGATTAAACATGCGAATGATTTCCGATGATTCCGAACTAACAATCTTATTCTGCTGTTTATCCCAAAGTACCGGTACGGTCACGCGACCACTATAAGCAGGGACAGCTTTTACGTACAATTCATGTAGGGCCGATAATCCCAGCAGGGTATCTGTAAAGCGAGGGTCAGCACTTGTATCATCACTAGTAAATACCCAACCATTTTCGGTGCGTAACGGCTTAACCAGTGAAAGCGAAATAACGTTTTCAAGTTGCTTTACACTTCGATAAATTAAAGTGCGATGCGCCCACGGACAGTTAAGTGCAGCAAAAAGGTGATAACGATCCGCCTCTGCCTTGAAACCGCTTTCTCCTGAAACTCCAGCACTGCCATCAGCGGTGATCCAGTTTCGAAATTTTGCCATGCCTCGTTGAAATCGACCATTGGCAGTTTTATGTTGCTGTTGCTGTTGCTCAAACGCCAGCAGCTGTTCGTCATTTAACCACTTACCATCAACTAATTTACCCATGATTTACGCTCTTTTTGGTTGTTTTTCGGCAGAAAACTGCTCACGACCATGCGCTGTATTAAAGTCAATTAATGGACCTGAAGGTATGATACGCGTAGGATTAATCGTTTCATGGCTTGCGTAGTAATGCGCTTTGATATAATCCATTGCCACAGTGTCAGCAATGCCCGGTACTTGGAACAAATCTCGAAGATAAGCCCAAACATTTGGGTAATCTACAATACGGCGTAAATTACATTTAAAATGACCCACATAAACCGCATCAAAACGCACTAACGTGGTAAATAGTCGCCAATCCGCTTCAGTGATAGTATTTCCGGTTAAGTAACGACGGTTTTCTAGGCGTGTTTCTAAGGTATCAAGGGCATCAAAGACCTCAACTACCGCTTCGTTATACGCTCCTTGAGTGGTAGCAAAACCAGCGCGATAAACACCGTTATTAATGGTTGGATAAATGAATTCATTTAATTCGTCGATTTCAGCTAACAATTCTGGCGGTGAAAAATCTCCGGGTAATGCGCCCACTTCATCAAATGCTGAATTAAACATGCGAATAATTTCAGGAGACTCATTACTGACAATAGTATTGGTTTTCTTATCCCATAAAATGGGGACCGTCACTCGACCCGTATAATCAGCTTGAGCGGCCGTATAAATTTCATGGACGTTCAAGGCATTATGAATCGGATCGGCTACTACGCCTTCACCGGGTGCGAATGTCCAACCTTCGTCGCCCATAAAAGCATTCACTACCGACATTGAAATCATGCCTTCCAAGCCTTTAAGTTTACGATAGATAATGGTGCGATGTGCCCAGGGGCAGGCTAATGATACATATAGATGGTAGCGGCTGGGCTCAGCTTTAAAACCGCTAATACCTGATGGGCCAGCACTGCCATCTTTTGTTATCCAGTTACGAAAACTGGGGGCTTTACGCTCAAAGCGGCCACCGGTTGATGTTGTGTCGTACCATTCATTTTGCCACTTGCCTTCAACTAAAAGTCCCATTGTCTACTCCTAAAATTCTTCGAATATAAAATTAGCTATATCAAGGGCAATAGAAATTACCACCCTTCGTAGATCATCAATTAAGCAGACTTTTTGTTAGCACGATTATCAAGTGAATAAGCACCTGCACCATGAACAAATAACGTTAAGAAACCACCTGCAATGGCGATATTTTTCATAAAGTTAGTCATCTCTGCTTGATTGCTAAAATCGGCATGAAAAAGTATTGCAGACAACACAGTGAAACCAGCTAATGCAAGGGCGACATATTTTGTTTTCCAACCTAAAATAATCGCTAAGCCACCAAACGCTTCAGTTAAAATAACCAGCGGTAATAAAAAGCCTGGAACGCCCATTGCCTCCATGTAACCTTGAGTGCCTGCATACTGTGATATCTTTGTTAGTCCCGACATAAAGAACATGATGGCTAAGAAAAAACGACCGGTTGGTGCTGCAAAAGTTTGTAATGTATTCATGATAAATCTCCAAATGTAGTTTACTAAAATTTTTTATTACGGCCGTTTTAGGTATTGGTTAAAACGACTTGGTGGGTTGATGAGGTAATCTTATTAGTAAACTAAAAATGGATAAACATAAGATAAAAGAAATCATTGTTTCCATTTGGAGAATAATTTTTTGGTACGGCGGTAAACATACTTGTGATTAAGGCTGATCCCAATAAGGCTTGTCACCAAATTGTTCAATTAGGAAATCGATCAAACTACGTACTTTAAGCGGTAAATGCCTATTGGGTGGGTAAACGGCATAAGCATGCATGGTTTGCAGTTGATACTGTTTTAACACAGGGACTAAAGTTTGCGTTGCCAGCGACTGCCAGACGATAAAGGTGGGTAAGTAGCTGATCCCGTGATTGGATTCAGCTAAAGATTTAAGAAAGTCTCCATTATTAGCGATAAAATGTGGCTCAAGATACACAACTTGTTCTTTACCGTCCTGAGTTAAGAATTTAAGGCCATTTTGATCCGGGCTGCCATATTTAAGTATTTTATGTCCCCTGAGATCATCAGGGCTCTTTGGCTCGCCATGTAATTTTAAATATTCGGGGCTAGCACATAACACATGTTTAATAGGGACTATTTTTCTAGCCTGCATGGTAGAATTATCTAATTGACCAATACGAAATGCCAAGTCTACTCCCTGCTCAATAATATCTATTCTTTGATCAGAAAAATTAATCTTCAATTTTAAATCAGCATGCTCTTTAAAAAAAAGATCAAGTGCCGGAGCCAAGTGACTAAGCCCGAATGATAAAGGTACGGCAATATTTAGCGTTCCTTGTAATGCTCTTGTTTTATTATAAGTTTGGCTATTTAACTCTTCAACGTCATCAAAAATTAATTTACTGCGTTGATAATAATGTTGGCCAGCTTCGGTAATACTAGCCATACGGGTGGTGCGATTTATTAACTTGATACCAAGTTTGTGTTCTAGTGAGGCTAAACGTTTGCTCACCGCTGATTTAGCAATATTCATTTGCTCAGCAGCTTTGGTAATGCCGCCCGTTTCAACAACACGCAGAAAAATATGCATATCTTCAAGCTGTCCCATACCACCTCCAAGGAGTTTACGAAATTAGTGTTTCCTTTTAGTTAACTATACCCCCAGTTAACTAGTGTTTATTCCTTATATGTTAACAATTATCATCTCTTCATCAAGTTCTAAGCATTAACTTACGATTGAAAACAGGTTTATTAAAATAAGCATAAGTATTAATATGTTTTAAACCATTCAAAAAAACATCAGAGCGCTTATTCGTATTGCTAGAGCACAAAATACAAACTAGCTTGAACATACAGACTTTAAATAAATATCCTTAGTATCACTTTCTCTGTTAATCGAACTATAAAATCATCTGTATGCATTGCATAGGGTTGCATGATTCAAGGGGTATAAAGTGGGGTACCATTTTCAAGGTTTATTATTTTCATAATATTTTCAACGCTCTATAGCCAAATGGGCGGCATGATGTAATAGATTTTAGCCTAAATCGCTTTCTAAAAAGCCATAACATATTGATGTTATGGCTTTTTTTGTTGCTGTTTTTCATAAAGCCTTATAACTTTAGGGGTATAAAGTGGGGTATCAATAATACCTCCCATATACTTAGTTCTATAAAAACAAGGCGATAATTCATCTATGGGCAGCATGTTGGTAAGCGACTAATAAACCTACGTCCTTATGCTACCTATCAATCTGCTGCATAATTTGCTCATCATAAACGTATGAGTAAAACAAAGTGTCCGCAATCAAAAATACAAACCAAGACGCTCCGTTCTGGCCAGAGCATGTATCCAAATGGCGTGACTCAGGTTTAAGTCAAGCCGACTATTGTCGTCAGCATGGACTCTGTCAACATAGCTTCAGCTATCACAAACTCAAAAACTCAACCGGGTTGATGCCAACCAATGGCGAGCCAGCCGGTTTTGTCCGTGTTCAGGTGATACCTCAACCACAATATCATGAGCCATTGACTCTGCACTTTGCCAATGGCGCTCGCCTTACCGGTATCGCTGAAAATAATATGGAAATGATTAAGCAACTTGCTGTGGCTCTGTCATGACACAAGTCATGCGGCCTGATTTAGCACTCACTCAGGTTTTTCTTTACCAACAACCGATAGATTTTCGTAAGGCGCATTTGGGGCTGTGTGCCATCATTGAATGCAAGCTGGGTCACGACCCTTTTACCGGCCACCTTTATGCATTCACTAATAAACGCCGTAATAAAATCAAATGCTTATTCTGGGAGGATAACGGTTTTGTGCTGTATTACAAAAGCCTGTCAGAGGAAAAATTCAAGTGGCCAAAGCGTGATGATAAGGTCATGACATTGACAGGAAAGCAAATTAACTGGCTACTTGATGGCTATGATATTAGTGCCATGAAAGGTCATAAAAAGTTGCATTACGAGGCTGTTTTTTAAGGCTTTCTCTTGTCGTTTTGGTATAATGTGCAGCATGAAATTACGCTCCCAAGACACTGAAACACAGGCAAAAGAACCTGAGAGCATCATGACTCAGATGGCTGCTTTATTATCTGAAAAAGACGACATCATCGAACAGAAAATAGATGTCATTGCACAGCAGAAAAAACGCATAGCCATGCTTGAAGAACACTTACGCCTGTCTAATTCAAAACGCTTTGGCCCCAGCTCTGAGCAAACACCGCCGGAGCAAGGTAACCTGTTCAATGAAGTGGAAGCATTGGCTGAGCCTGAGCAAGCAACATTACCTTTACCTGAAACAGATGAGCCAAAAGGCAAAAAGGGCCGTAAACCACTATCCGACAAATTACCCCGCCATCAGGTGTTTGCTTATTTGACCGAAGAAGAGAAAGTCGATGCCATTGACACGTTCTTTGTCAAAGTCAGAGAAGAGTTGGATATCATTCCTGCACAAGTCCGCGTATTGGAATACATGCAGGAAAAAGCCACCTTCAAAACACAAAACGGTGGCCGCACTATCAAAGTCGCCCAGCTAATCAAACATCCTGTTCCCAAAGCCATGGGCAGTGTTAATTTGATGACCTATGTCATCATTTCAAAATACGCCGACGGCATGCCGCTTTACCGGCTTGAAAATATCATCAAACGTTATGGCGGCGAAATATCAAGAGCCACATTGGCCAACTGGGTCATCGCCCTGTCAAAAAAAGCCCAACCCTTGATTAACTTACTTCGGGAGAGTCAACATTCTGGTCCGCTGGTGTGTGCGGATGAAACCCGCATTCAAGTATTGAAAGAGCCAGGTCGCTCGCCCACTCAGATAAATGGATGTGGGTAACCTTGGGTGGGTTGCCACAACAACAAAGTGTCTTGTTTGAATACGATCCTTCGCGTGCTAGGGAGGTACCCTTGCGCCTACTGGATGGTTTTACCCATGGTTATCTGCAAACTGATGGTTATGAGGGATATAACGAGGTGTGTAAGCAAAACAACCTCATCCATGTAGGATGTTGGGATCACGCACGGCGTAAATTCCGAGAAGCCAAAGACGGACAACCCAAGACATGAAAGGTAAAGTGACCCGAGCTGATATGGCACTGGGCTTCATTAATAAGTTGTATGTGATCGAACGGCAAATTAAATCACTCACCGTGGCAGAAATTTATCAGGTTAGGCAGCAGAAAAGTATACCGATACTCAACCAATTGAATAAGTGGTTGGCTCAGCAGCGTCCCAGAGTCGACAAAGGAGGATTGACGGGAAAGGCGATGACCTATTTGCACAACCAGTGGGAAAAGCTAATCGTTTACAGTACGGATGGCCAGCTAAGGCTCAGCAATATATTGGCTGAAAATGCCATTCGTCCCTTTGCTGTGGGTAGACGTGCTTGGTTATTTGCCGATACGCCAGCAGGCGCAGATGCCAGTGCTATCCATTACAGCCTAATTGAGACAGCCAAAAGCCATGGTCTTGAACCCTACGCTTATCTCAATGCTGTGTTCAAAGCATTGCCCTATGCTGATACGGTTGAAAAAATCGAAGATCTGCTACCGTGGAATTTCAAAAAGACTAAACCCAACTGGTTACCTACGCACGTTCAATAAGTGCTTACAAAAATCCAGAGCCTCTGATATCAATCAGTCGGAAAGTCAAGTTGGACCCGGATATAAAATACAATTACACGCCGACAGATATGTCATTTTTCAGACATCCAATTACATTCATCGATATTCGATATGAAGATCGTCTGCAACTTGTAAGAGAGATTGTCGAACTTGGAGAGGCTAAAGATATAGAAATGTTAAGTTTTGAGACAAGAGAATTCTTAGATGATTCTTTCAGAATTTCATTGGAAGTCTTAATTGAAAAAGAGTTTTGCAGCCATTACACCAACTCACCACTTGCCGAATTAGGTTTAGCCCATGAGATTCAAATTATGGACCGAGGAGAGCTATTGCACACCTACAGATGTGAAATGTAGCTTTCAAAGCCAGCAAAACGTACGAATTAATCGTTCAGAGAATCCGATACTTCTTCGCATTGAAGATTCAGGACATGTCAAAACCGGGCGCTATGGAAGGGCTCATGATTGCTCTCAAATATTCACATTTTTTCAAGCGATGAGAGAGCAGGCTGAATCAGGTGAGTAATACTTTTGTCTTGCTCTTGAACAAGTAATTTGAATGAGCGTTTATAGTTTGTGGATTGTCGGTTAGACTTTTTCCAACTAACTAGCGGTGATGGGGACATTGCAGTTCACAAAACTCACTTTACATGCATGCGTGCAGCATAAATAGCATATTCAAAGGGATATGAGGTTGCAGTAGAGTGGATCGAATCTGAATAATGGTGTGAGTAATTAGGGAACTTGGCAGCCAAAGCATCGTCTGCGGGGTTCGCTGTGATGCCAAACCCTACACGAGAATTGCCCAACCATGTCCGCCTGACACACCCACAAGGAGAAGCTGGTTTCGATAATCTAGCAAACAGACAATTGTTGGCCACAAAATTCACAAATATTAAAATGGAGTAGACTATGGGGTACTCAATTACTCCCCAGTACGCTGGGTGGGAGAGCTATGCGAAGCATGATGCTTTGTTAGAGACTCTTTACAAAGAGCTGCAGGCGAAAGGTTGGGAGTACTTTAACTTTACCAATAACAACTGTCATTGGGATTTTGAAGACCCTAATGGTAACTGTTTTTGTCTAGCAATATCATTTGAAAAGTACGATGAGAGTTTAGATGACCCACCAGTAATGGAAGTCATCGACTCAATGGATCTTTATGTTATTAATTCAAAACTACTTGAAAGTGATTCTATAGCTTTTTTAACAAAAGAGATTTTTGGTGAATTTGATTTAAATATTAACTTGCCTAATGACTAGTTCGGTAGCAGAAAAAAGAGTCTCAATAGACTCCTTCTCATGATTAAAAATTACAAACCCGCTTCGGCGGTTTTTTTTTGTACTCCAGCGTGCCAATTTCAATCGGAACGGCCGCCAATTTTGATTGGATCCGATGCCAACTTTGTTCGGAATAGCGTGACGGTACAGCCTTTCACATCCAACAAATCAAGCAGTGTAGGGATGGCGGTAATTTCATTACTCTTGTCATCGACTTTTTGCTGACCAAGCACAATGCCATTGGCACAACTCCAGGCACTGCCCATGTGTAAAGGGTTATCTCTATCCTTGGTGGTAAAACTTCTACGAGCGGATTTACCGTCAATGGCTATCACATCGCCTTCTGTTTGTTGCGCAATGTCCTTCACCCAATCAATGAAACAACGCTGAATCGTTGTTGGATTTAATCGACTTAGTACTCTGGCAATATTGTCGTGTTTTGGAATGCCGTTGCTAAACGGCAGATACTTCTGTAACCAATCTAACTTGGCGAGCCCAAAGTCTTCAATATCTTCCCATCCCTCGGCCCCTGACATCACTGCACATACTGACATAAATAGAATATCAATAAGCTGATGCTTCTTACAGCGGTCTATCCGTGGGTCTTCGATAACTGAAAAGTGAGTGATAAAGTTGTTGTTCATGCCGAGAAATCATTATTTTATTTCCCGATATGATCAAAGAGTGCTCGTTTAGTTCAATTTAAAATGATCTTGCCCTGGTAGTAAGGCGGATCAGTTTTAGATTGCCGTTGACAATCACCTAGTTCCGTATTAAAAGTCTTAAATGTTTTTACCTTTGACACGACCCTTATGAGAAATGTAATACTTGGCTTATCAAAGGCAGCACTAGTATTTGGGATGCTAATTAGCTTGGGATCATGTGGAGGGTCTGATTCACAATCGACACCAGAACCGCCGGTTGTTACTCCTGCTCCTACACCAACGCCTACTCCAGCCCCTCCTCCAGTTACGCCGAGGTGTCAGGAGATTATACCGTCTGCACTAGAACGCTCCTTGGCTGATAGGCCAGATGACGTTGAAGGTGCTCAGTTGCATTTTGTATATGCAATCCCTGCTGACGGTAATAATTCTGAAATCGATATCAACGGGCAACTCATAGATGAATATACTGTTGCACAACAATGGTTATTTGAACAAACCGGAAGATGTATGCGAGTCGATACTTATGACGGTTACCTCGATATCACTTTTATGCAAACAACTCGCGATAACGAAGCTATACGAACAGACCCTTTGTCTGTTTATTATTCAATAAAGCTCGAATTAGAAGCAAGAGGGATGGATTCCCCCGACAAAGTCTATGTAGTCTACTATGGTGGTACAACTTACACGAATGGTTGTGGTGGTGCTGCGGCTATTGGTGGCCCGGCTATGCAATACTTGGTTACTCGCAATATCGGCTCAAGCCAGCTTAATCCGTGTCCATTTTTTAGTTTTGTAGACGGTCCAAACGGCACATTTCGCGGCAGTTGGTCTGGCGTGTCGATCCATGAAACGTTCCATTCTCTGGGTGTCGTGCCCTTCTGCGCACCCGACCACGATGATGTCAATCCCTTACATCTAAGAACCATTAGTTCAGATTTAATGGCATTTGACGGATCAGGCTTTACTACGTACACACTCGATCGCAATAGAAATCAGTACTACGACCATCAAATTCAAGGCTGTCTGGACCTAGCAGACAGCGCGATTTGGACGGATGCTGAAGCCAACGCAGAACCATTACCTAATAAGGCAGTCTACAATGATACCGAGTTACTCTCGTGTGAAGAAGAGTCAGTGGTTAGTTTTGTTGAAGGTGATCCCGTGAACATTCGATTTGTAAACATGCGTTCTACTCCGGTAAATTTAATTCCGCTGGACGAAATGGGCGCTAGGTTAAATCCAATATTTGTACCTGCGTATCAAGAGAGCTTCAGTGTTTCAAATGAAGGCGCTTACTACGTTGCAACAACAAAAGAAGTGACACAATGCATTAGCCTGCACAAAGTAGTAGACGGTGAAAACAGGATATTACTCATTGATTGATTCCAATAAGCTGACATTACTAATGTAACCGTCGGATGATCTACACCTTGCCCAATTTTACATTCCAAGGCAACAGGCCTTCGACATTGTCTGGTGATGCTGCCAAGTGTTCCAGACAATGCATGATGTAATCAAACGATGTTAAGCCATTGGCTTTGGCTGTTTCGATAATGCTGTAAAGCATCGCGCTGGCATTGGCGCCACTTTTTGCGTTGCTAAACAGCCAATTCTTTCTGCCTATAACGAAGGGCTTGATAGCCCGTTCGGACCTGTTGTTGTCTATAGCCAGGTTGCCATCGTCGGCATAGCGAACCAGTTTGTGCCATTGATTCAGGCTGTAGCCAAGCGCTTTACCCAGTGCAGTTTTGGGCGGCACCTGCAAAACCGATTTATCCAGCCAGGCTTTGTATTGATTTAGCAAGGGAAGTGATTCGGTTTGCCTGACCTGATACTTCTGCTCTGGCGACTGGCCTTTGATGCGAGTCTCAATCCGGTATAGCTTCTGGATGTGGTTAAGTGCCCAGTTCGCTTTACCAGTTTTGCATTTTCCTCGGTCGGCGCCCCGATGTGCTACTTCGGCCTCTTTGAACTTGCGTCTGGCATGGGCCCAGCAACCCGCTAATGTGGCCTTGGTTTTTTCATAGCCCTGATAACCATACACTTGCAAATAGCCTGAATAATCTCCCAGATACTCTACTGCACAACGGCCTGAACGATTGTTTTGGTAGTCATACAGCACGATATTGGGTATTGGGTTTTCATTGGGCGAATCACTGCCGGTGCAATACAACCACATATAACAGGTAGATTTGTCTTCACTGATGACCTTCAGTGTGGTTTCATCCGCCTGAATGACGGGCTGTTTCAGTTGGATGGCCTTGAGCCTTTCAACTAAGGGTTTAAACAATGCGCTGCACGTTATCATCCAGTCGGCCATGGTACGGCGACTTAATTCGATACCATATTGTTTGAACAAGCTTTCCTGGCGATATAGCGGCAGTCCGTACTGGTATTTACTGGTGATGATTTGGCTAAGCAGACTAGCTGTGGCAATCCCTTTAGGAATAGGGCTGGCCGGTAGAGGCGCAATGTTAACCTTGACCTCAACACCTTGCTGCTCACAGGTGCGGCAACTGTATTTGGGCCTGACATGCTCTACCACTTTGACCTGGGCAGGGACGAACTCCAACTTTTCACTGCGTGCTTCGCCCATCTGATGCAGCTCACCACCACAGCAATCACAGACCTTGTCTTGTTCGCTAATATCATGAACAACTGTTTCACGCGGCAGGTCTTTAGGCAGTGACTGGCGTTTCGGTGTTTTGCGGGTATAGCTGATGGCCTGTGTCTCGCTTTCTTCTTCAACGAGGTCAGCTTCTGATTCGGCTTCGTTAAACAACTCACCCTGACCAGGATGACCTTCAGCGCTGGCACCAAACTGCTTCTGCTGCGCCAGCCGGAACTGCTCTTCTAAATAGGCTATTCTGGCATCCTTCTCAACCAGTAATTCTGCTTGCTCTGCAAGCAATTTTCGAAGTTTGGTCAGTTCGTCAATCATGTTGCTATTTTACCAATAAAGCCCAGTAACCTGTTGTTTTTATTCAGACTAAATCGTGATCGTTAAATCCCCTTTATGAGCATAGGTTATAAGGCTACCGACTGGAAGGCCATGGGTTGATGACCGATAACATCATACCCACTGAGCAACCACTCCAGTTGCTGTTCACTCAGTGAGTACGTTGGCGTATTGAGCTTGCCTGGCCATTTGAATTTGTCTTTTTCAAGGCGTTTATACCACAGGGCAAACCCAGTATTGTCCCAGTACAGGATTTTCAGTTTGTCTCTACCCCTGTTGCAGAACACAAACAAGGCGCCTGACATCGTCGGCAGGGCCATGTCGGTTTCGACGATGGCCGCAAGACCATTGATGGACTTTCTGAAGTCAACAAAATCACGGTGCAAATACACCTGAGGTGGATCAACAAATAGCTTCATGCAAGCAGGCCGTTTAGCAGCATGACTAAGTATTCTGGTGGCGTTTCTGCTGGCAGCGTTAACCTGACGGCTGAAAGTTCAAGCACAATCGGTTGCTTAACGTCTCGCTGTACTTCTGTTGCAGTATGTTTGGTGACTGTTGCGCTGACGAAAGCAGACTTTGTGTCATTGACTGATCCATGCTTCTTTCGTTGGCTGAAAAAACAACTCACAGAAATCTTATGCTGGCGACAAAATTCTGAAATGGTTAAGCCACTTTGCTGCTGGTCTTTCAGGATTTGCCGCCACTGATCCGGGCTTCGAAATTTTCTCATTGCTCACTCCGTTTTAACTTTGGAGGCAGCTTATAGAGATTTCGCAACCCTTAAAATGTGCTGTTTACCGGACGCTTACGCATGTTGTGATTTAAGTTACGAGAATGTATCAATTAAATGAAGCCAGAAAAGCAATCTACTGACTTTTACTTTTATTACTCTCTTTTAGTTAAACTTGAATTGGGTGCGTATTATGCGCATAGTATGATTATTGGATTATTAATTATGAATATTACTTTAGGTAAAGAGTTCGAACGAAGAATTGCTGAAAAAGTGTCTGATGGTTTATATACCTCAGCAAGTGAAGTGATCCGTGATGGATTGAGATTGTTGTTTGAAAAAGATACGGCTAAAAATCAACAGCTTGAAATATTACGCGAAGAAGTGGCGAAAGGTTTTGAACAGCTAGCTGCGGGCGAATCATCAAATCACAGTGTTATGGATATATTTGAACAAGCCTCTCTTTCCGTAAATAAATAGTCTGAAATTAAGGGCTACAATGCCAACCTATAGGCTTTCTCCTTTAGCAGAAGAAGATTTATATAAAATATATCTCTACGACAATGAGTTCATGGGGTAATGAGCAAGCAAAAGAGTACGCACAGAATATAGATGCCGCCTTAATAAAACTTGCTCAATATCCTGACTTCGGTAGAGAAAGAAATGAAGTTTACAATGGTGCTAAAAGCTTTCCTGTAGAAAAACATATAGTGTTCTATCAAGTCAGTGGTAGCGGTATTGATGTTGCTCGTATTCTTCATCAACGCATGGATCCCTCAAAACATTTTTAATGATTAAAAAATAGAGCGGACTTTGGTGGAAATATAATTATGCCTGAAAGCCATGTTAATAAACTTGCCAAATTAGATGCTAGTCTTCAATTATTAAATGAAGAGCGACTTGCATTGCTCAATGAACGCCAAGCGTTAATCACACAACACGAAGCTGAATTAGCTCAAAATTTTAACCTACACGCCTCTCCTGAAGCTAAAATTGACTTTTTTCTTTCCTATTTTAAAGGTCGTAATGATGTTTACCCATTTAGATGGGAATCTAAAAATGGTCGCAGTGGTTATTCTCCCACTTGTTGGAATGAATGGCAGCCAAAAATTTGTAATAAACCGAAAATAAGTTGCACAGAATGTAAAAATCAGAATTTTAAAGCTCCGGATCATCAAGCTATTTATGGACACTTAAAAGGTATTCAAACCGTAGGGATTTACCCATTATTAAATGACAATTCAACCTATATTCTTGCTGCAGATTTCGACAAAGACGATTGGTTTAAAGCGGTAACTGCATTTGCGCTTACTTGTGAATCATTAGATGTTCCTTATTTATTAGAACGTTCAAGAAGTGGTAACGGTGGTCATGTGTGGATCTTCTTCTCACAAGCTGTAACTGCTAGCGATGCTCGTCGATTAGGTAATGGTTTACTGCGTAAAACAATGGAACGCTATCCGTTACTATCATTTGATTGCTTCGATAGATTATTTCCTAATCAAGATATTATGCCGGTGGGGGGCTTTGGTAACCTGATTGCTTTACCATTACAGTTAGAGCCAAGAAAATATAACAATAGTGTTTTCATAAATAATGAAGGCGTTCCATATAAAGATCAGTGGTCAATATTAGCAGCTACTGAAAAAGTGACTAAACTGCAGCTTCAATCAACCCTGAACCAGCTAAATGCTTATATTGAAATAGCGCCAGAAGACATTGAAAATAATGAGCCATGGAAGAAACTTAACGTTAATGAGAACATTAAGATCAACGATTGCCCTTCGATGCTCACATTAACGCTAGCTGATCAGTTATATATTCCAATCTCTAATTTACCCGGAAAACTGACCTCTAAGTTAAAACATTGTGCAGTATTTTCTAATCCAGAGTTCTACAAACGACAAGCCTTACGCTTATCAACGATTGGTACAAGTCGATATATTTGTTCTGCACATATAGAAAATGGTTATTTAATCTTACCTAGAGGTTGTTTAGCCGAAGTTACTCGCATCATATCAGGCCAAAAAATAGAGATTGAATACACCGATAAACGATTTGAAGGTAGCCAACTAGAAAAAATCAAGTTCACTGGTAAACTTAAAAGCCAGCAGAAAAAAGCTATTGACGCTTTATTCGCACAAACCAATGGTGTTTTTGTTGCATCGACGGGGTTTGGTAAAACCGTTACAGGATTAGCTCTTATCGCAAAAAGGAAGATGAATACCTTAATTTTGGTTCATAATCGCCAATTAGCGGAACAATGGCTTGAACGGATAAAAGTATTCCTAGCGAACGTGGAAGTAGGTTCATTATTAGGTGGTAAAGATAAGCTGACCTATGAAGTTGATGTAGCTACTTATCAAAGCCTAGTTAGCCGTAATGGAATAGACATTAAACCTGCCATTGAAAGATATGGGCAAATATTAATAGATGAATGCCACCACTTGCCGGCATCAAACTATGAGTGTTTGATAAAATCAGTAAATGCTAAATATATCCACGGATTTACAGCTACATCTAAACGCCAAGATGGTTTAGAAAAATTAATGCACTTCCAAATAGGCTCTGTTGTTTATAAGGCAGCAAGCTCCACCAGTAGCTTTGAACAGAATGTGAAGGTGGTGAAGACTAATACTAATTTCCCTTCAGAATGGTTAATTCCTGAGACTAAACCACATATATCTCAAGTTTATAAACACTTAGTTTGTGATCAAGCTAGAAATGAAATGATTGTTAACAGTATCAAGCAGTCCGTAAACCATGACAGATCTGTCATGGTACTTACCGAAAGAAAAGAGCATATTGAATTACTTGCTAAATTGATGGCTGATAAGGGAATAAAGGTTGTTGAACTGCATGGCGGTATTTCAACAAAGCAAAGACAAGAACGAATAACTTTCTTATCCAGTAAACCAAGCAATGATGAAGCTGTTGTTATCTTAGCTACAGGAAAATACGTCGGTGAAGGTTTTGATTTGCCACATTTAGATACTTTGTTTATAACACTACCGATAGCTTGGAAAGGAATTTTAGCGCAATACGCTGGACGAATTCAGCGAGAATGGAGTAGTAAAACTGTTATTCAAGTTTACGATTTTATTGATGATTTTCCGACATTACAGCGTATGTGGAAGAAACGAGAAAAAGGTTATAAAGCGCTAGGGTATAAATTTAATGAACAGAAAAACTTAGATCTTTGATTTTATATTGAATAATATTCTTCAATGCATGCAAAAAATATAATTTCATTTTAATTCAATAGGTTAGGCTGTGCGCTGATTTTTAGGGGTATAAAGTGGGGTATCACTAACGATGCCCACCTAACTAATGTAATAAAAACAACTAAATAGTTTATGTATGGGCGGCATGATGTAATTGCACTAGATTGCATAGCATCTTGTAACGCTTCATAGCATTGCACTAAAGCCCGCAGAACATTAGCTTTGCGGGCTTTTTTATTGGTTCTTTCTTTGCTAATTATTTGGTCTAACAACACCGTGATTATTGAATATTGTAGAGTATAAAATTGAGTTTCGTTTTAAGCTGATTCTCTATGCGGAATGACGGGAATGAGCAGTTAGGCGCCCGTCATCAAAGTTAATTGTATGACAAGTCGAAGCGCTCAAAAGACAGTCGCTAATTTTTAGGACTCTTACTGGTTTACTGTGCGAGTTAGCGAACATTCGAGACGTTGAGTATTACCCCCTCTGTCAGACTACCTGTATTGTTATTTTATGAAAAATGATGATTTATTTTAAATATACTCAATTTTTGCCCCTATGAAGAATAATGAGTCGTAAAAACTTAAAAACTGATTTAATTTTGTTCTGACCCCGATTGTTCTGAGCGATACGAGGCCATATTGATCTTGAACCACTACATTCCCCAAAGACGCCAATGCTAAAAGTTATAAGCTCTAATAGAACGTCTAAAGGTTCAGTTTGTTGAAGGGTCGTCAAAAGAATTGAGTAAAGAATATAGCTGGTGTATTATTGCACCAGTTACTTTAGGAGATAAATTATGCCCAGACAAAGTGTCACATTAACTGAAAGTAATAACACTTGGCTCAATGTTCATGTTGAAAATATCGGTGATTATGCAAATAAGAGTGAGCTAATTAATGACTTAATTAGACGTGCAAGAAGAGCTGAGTTTATAAATAAAAAGCTATCAAATGCCGAAAAAAGTAATTTTGTTTCTCAATCAGCAAGTGAAATTCTTGCCGATTTTAAAGCAGATATAAAAATATAGATGCACAAATATCGCTTAACGGAAGAAGCAAAAGAAGATTTGCGCAGAATCTACGAATATGGATTTAAGGATTTTGGTGAAACGCAAGCGGATGAATACTTCCACAGTTTTTTTGAAGCCTTCAATAATATCGCAAATTCACCGCTAATTTATCAGTCTGTTGATCACATTAGACCTAATTATAGGCGCTGTCCGCATCGATCTGACGTAATTTATTATCGAATTAACCAAAGCACTATAGAAATTATGGCAATCGCAGGTGGTCAAGAGTTAGATGTTTGGCTTTACTGAATAAAACTTTGTGAGCACATTTTAAAACTCGTAATCTTTGAAGTGACCGCAACACTCGCAATCAGTTAGGTATTTTAAGACAACGAATAGCTGGTTAGGCCGTAATCTTGTCATTGGATTTTTAATTCAAAAATGTCGATTTAAGCTAATTAGTCATCCTTTGTCCCTGATTTACACAAACTGATGAAATTTATTACAAGGTTGCATAGAATTGCATGATTGAAGGGGTATAAAGTGGGGTACCATTTTCAATGGCTTGCTATTTCCATAATACTTTCAATACCTTATAGCCCAATGGGCGGCATGATGTAGTAGATTTTAAATCTATTAGTCTAGCTCTAACCATTAAAATGAATCCCTGAATAGTGATATTCAGGCTTTTTTATTGGCTGCTTATCAATATTTAATAATACCTTTCTTATGTTTTAATTGTGGGCAAGTAAAAGCTACCTTCCTGCCAAGCTTAATGCCTTCTATTATACGAGCAGACATTTAGGCCAATTTCATTATGAGCATAGGTAACTTAGTTTGACTGCATATATTGCGCGTAAAACATAAACACAGTACTTAATAGCACTTTCATCTGCCCGACAATAGCCCTTGATATCCATATTTATCGTGTATCTAACCGTACCAAATTTGCCATGGGAAAAATGTAGTTGAAATAGAAAAGAAACTTTTAACATTGGTACCTGCTGAGTTTAAAGGCAAAACAGAATAAAAAACCTTTATAGAAAATACTGGTGTCAAAGTAAAACGCTACTGATTAAACGTTGTAGATAGATTGAGTAAAACTTTATAAATCCCCTTCAACTCCAAACTGGTTATTGGTAATATGTACTAATAAATCAATCTGTAGTTTAGTTGAATGGTTAGTATGCTCAATAATAGTTTTCTGATGATTTGTAGTTTGTTGTTTCTCACAGGGTTATCAGCATGTGGTGGTAGCAGTAATAGCGATTCTGCGCCAGCTCCGGTTACCACTGTAACACTGTCAACCTCCTCCGAAAGTGTTGAAGTGAACACAGAGTTCAATTTAACTTGGTCTACCATTAATGCAGATACATGCTCTGCGTCTGGAAGTTGGAGCGGAGATAAAGCAAGTTCTGGCAACAACACAATATCAGAATCCGAAATAGGCAATAAAATTTATACACTTTCGTGTTCTGGCTCAGGCGGAGAGAAGTCCGAGAGCGTTGAGGTTGAAATAATCTCTCAGACAAATAGTGGGCGGTGGGATCATGTTCACATTTCTTATGGTACGGACGATCCAGAACGCCAATGGTTAAATATTCACTTAGCGTATGACCAATCTAAGCCGATGCCTATTTATCTGTT
>NZ_CAJWCF010000086.1 GCF_913020055.1 uncultured Paraglaciecola sp.
AGAAAGATAAGCCATCCCTTAATTTAACTGACGTAGAGCTTAACGCTATGATCGTTGCTTAAGCAGATCTGGGGTTAGTTAGCTTTTTCACCAATACTCATTTTTCCTAACATCTTACCGTATAGGTCATATTGCTCATTAGTTGGTCAGTTTTCAAAAACAATTCAGAATTGAACCTATTGATTTTAAGAGCAAACTTATCTTAAGTCTCATATTTATTCTGGATTAATATTTGGTGGTATTAGTTGATATCTTTTTGCAGTGTTTTCAATAAAACCACTGGCTTTAAGCTGTCGTAGTGACTGTTCAAGTTTAGGGATTAACTTGAGATGTTTTTTATTCAAATAGATAAACAGTGGGTATGACATAAGGGCGTTTTTTTGAATGATTAGTTTTTCGTTTAATTTCGCATGTTGCTGAAATAAACTCTTTGCAACAGAGGCGAACATAATTGCTGAATCAGCACGTTCGTTGGCGACCATCTCCAAGGCCTGAATATTCGAAGAAAGGGACACACGATTTTTACTATCGAGGTGTTTTCTAATGGTTTTCGAGCCCCGCAGAAAAGCAGCAGTGCCTTGATTGACAGTATTCCATGTCAGCGGCTGGACTATCTCTTTTTGCGCTAAGGTAATCATCACAATTTCAGTTAAGACAATAGCTTCATCTACTCGCCTATAGTTTGAACTGGGATAATCTGAAATGTCTTTAAAATTTTCAACCCGAGAAAGATCGCCATCAATCCGACCTTTATTCACTTGCAGAATTACTCTGCTGCCTGGCAACTCCAGCACTTCTGCTTGAATAGAATAAGGTTTTAGCGCCTCTTGTATGACTTCTTTTAAATATAGACTTAAGGGGGCACTGGAATGAGTGGCAAACACAAGTTTCTCTTCTGCTATTGCAGACATTGAAAAAAGAAACAAAACAAAAATGTAAATGCGTTTCAAAACAATCCTTAAATTCCAAATACTGAAATACGTAATTTATTTAATGTGATGATAGTTTAATTCCAAGCAGAGAATATCATGGTTATTCTTTAGGTATTTTTTAATTACCCTCAGCCTTTGCCTAATTACATGAGCTTGCGTCTCGAATTCTGACAATAGATTACAACGCCAATTTTTTTGACTAGGTTATCACTAATCCCATCCAGCAAATAAAAAACAGCTCTAAGGTTTTTATAGCCAAAGTTACAACCGTAACAGGAGTTATTTATGACCTACTTTTTATCAACCAAACATACGCTACGAGTGTTAACAGTGATACTAGCTGCCGCGTTTATCAGTGCATGTTCGTCAACCACTAAAAGTGCATCGAATTTGCCCGTTAGCAACAACCAGCACTTTGTCACCACTGATTATTATCAATCCATAGATACTGGTTGTGAACAACAGGCCATGGAAATGGACAGTTTTGCACAACGCTCTGGGCAGCCCGCACAATATTTAGCATCAGCTAATGCAATGCTGCGTTGTGTTAATGGCATTCAATTTCCTAAAGGTCATCCAGATTCTGACAAGGCTTTACGTTTAATGGCGTTGTCGGTGCTCAATCTTGTTAAAGGCGGCGATATAGACGCGGCCCATGTAGCCTTGAGAAAAACCCAAACAAAATTCCCAAATAAAGATCTATATTTTGCCGATTACAGCTCATTTTTTGATACCGCTACCGCGTTACTCGAACAACAAAAGTTATCTCGCCACCAGCTGGCTGCTTTGAATATCAGTGCCGATTTACGGGCTGAAATTGAACGTCATCAATATTGGTTAAGCCACTAACAGGAGCATATGAAATGAACACTCGTATAATTTTATCATCACTTATTTTAACTATCAGCCTTGGTTGCACAGATCTAGTGTTGGCCAGTGAGGGCCGAAATTGGGATCCCGTGGCCAGTGACAAGTTAATCAAATTACCCGCCAATATTATTGAAAAGCGTATTCAACAAGACTTCGAAGCCTCGCCTATGGCTTTGCATATAGTCGGACTTGAGCAACAAATGCAAGACAAGCTTTCGCAGCTTAAGTCTTTACAAGAATTGATGACGGATAGCGAAGGCGAGGCGTTAATTAATCAACGTTTTGAGTTGGTTCAGCAAAAGTCTGAATACTTGGATTTAATGCAAGAAACACAAGGTTTACGCCAAAACGCCCTAGCCAAAAAACAAGGTTTATATGAAACCGTACTAGGCAAGCTACGCAATAAAAATGGCCGAGTGTCTCAGGGCGAAGTGTACCAACTGAAACAAAAACAAGCCGAAGCAAGACAAAGAATGCAAAAGGTATTGGCCCAAGTAGACAATGGTTTAATACATTTAGGCTTAGATCAACGCTCTCCTTATGCCGACGAATTTGCTTTAAACCTGGCTAAAGTAGAAGACCTGAAAAATGCCATATCACAACATAAAGCCAATGCTTCACCCACTTTGGGTGACGTTGAAGTCACCAGTGAGGAATATGTTCGCCAGTTGCTGATGGAAGCTTCAACCGAGCAATCACTGCTTGATCAAGAATCCCTGATGTTTAGCTACATGGCCAAATTGGTCGCACTCGATGCCCAAGCACTTGAATATGAAATCAGCTATGGCGACGAAGATACGCAGTTAACTCAGCGTAACCGCACAAAACCGGCAGACGTTGCCGACATGTTTTTATAAGCGCTTTTTTAAGAGGAAACAATCATGAAAATCACATTAATTATTGCCACAATCGCCAGCTTACTTAGCGCGCCATCTTTTGCTAACAGCCTGTTTAGCTTAGAAAATTTAGAAAGAGAACGAGCTGCTTTGTTAAGTGCACAATTGGATAGTTCGCTCGACTTAAATCAGCGCCAGAAGAAAGTACAAAACATTTATCGCCGTTTAGTGGATATTGAGCGCATGGTATTGCGTGATGACAGAGTCACTTCTAGCAGCAGTTCGCTGGCACAAAACGCCTTTAATAAATACGAACTGACTTTTTTAGTTCACTCAAGTGCCGAAAAAAGCCTGCCACCTTTGTCCCATTGGATGTCTGAAGTGCATTTAACAACAGACTCCATTTTATCAGCTAAAACTGGTCACAGATAATGTTGTCTCTTAAGGCGTTGCCCTTAACCAGTAATGCTATTGGTGTGTTTTTTGGCACTGGCATTATTTTGTTAGCGGTCGCCAGTTATCTCACCCAAATGCCAGTAATAGACTTAGTGACATGGTTACAAAATGTCTTTAGCTGGAGCTTTGTAATTGTCTTCAGCGCTTTGTTCTCAATGGCGGTAGTAGCTGGTCTGTCTATTAAAGCAGGTAAAAACAACGCATTTTTATACGACGCTGGCATGCAAGCCGCCAATGGCATTTCCACCTTGGCCTTAACGTTTACCTTGTTAGGTATCAGCTTAGGCATAGGCACATTGTCTGAACAGCCACTTACCCCAGAGTCAGTAAACGGCATTATTGGCGAGTTAACTAAACAATTTTCGATGGCGTTTATGACCACAGTAGTGGGCCTACCTAGCTCAGCTATTTTACGTGCTTGGGTAAGCTTGCGTTATACAAAAATCGACAAGGAATAACCTATGAAAACCCTATTTTTTATTGCGGCACTTGCGGCGGCTGTATTTCTAGTGATGCAAACACCTGCAGGCAAGGCTTGGTTAGAAACAAGCGAGCCTGAGTTGGAATTGCCACTGGATACTCCACAACAAGTTAGCTTAGAGGATGTACGAACTGTCGAAAACAAAGTGACTGAAATAATTCAACATCACAATCAAAAACAACAGGCACAAATCGACCAACTAGAATCGCGTATTGCTGAATTAGAGAATGAACTCATCATGAGCCGAATCGCTGAAAAGCAACAACAGAGTGTTGCTAGTGGTGTGGTCACTCTGCATCCATACAAACAGCAAGACGAACAAGTTATCACACTACCCCCTGAACAAGATTTTGCTCTAGATACACAAGCAGCAGAAACACTGGCAGCCACCTCACATAACCAAATGCGACGTAATCGTCAGGCGAAATTGCAGGACATTGCCCAAAAAATGGAAATGTCTTCGTTGCAAGCTTTGGTTAATTAACTCAGATGTACCTTTTGCAAAACAATAATTGGTCGGCAAACACAATATTACGCGCTTTGCTGACCATTATTTTTATCTTCTGGCTGGCAAGTGTGATGTCACAATATGACGATAACGAACATGAAAACAAACAAATTAAGGATAAACCAGCTGCTAGTAATATTGTCATCGAACAGCTAACGCTACCACCTGTGCCTCAACCAAAATTGACGTCACAAAGCACAACAGTTTCAAAACCTGTTAATCCGTCACTCACTCCCGAAATCAACCAAACAAAACAATCATCATCCGCCACCAAACAACAAGTACAACAGGTCTATCAACAACTCAGTGATCAAGGTGTAGACATACAAATTGCTTGGCCACAAAACACAGCTCAACAACAAGCCGCTTTAGACTTTATGTACCAGTGTGCAGGTATGCAGTTTGCGGTGTTAAACAACAACGAGATCACCAAGGTTAATCAACTGAGATTAAGTGATTACAGTGACTGGATACGTATTGCCCAAGGTAATTTGTCGAAAAAAGAACAACACTGGTTAAATGCATATGCCCTAACAGAAACGGCAATCAGGTTGTTTCCACGAGACATTGATTTACGTTTAGCCCAACATTTAGCGAATACATTACAAGGTGAAACCATTGCTAGTTTGCGAGCAAAATACCAAGTGACTCACCAACAACTTCATTTAACCCAGATACGCGTTAACAACCAACTAGTAAAAGGTAGTTGGACTCTTTATCAGGGTGGGTGTGATTAAAGGAGTTTCTATTTCTACCCTGCAATACAACTTTGAGTGAAAAGCTAAAAGTCTGGAAACTTCAATGTTTCTTTGGGTACATAAATTGTTATTTAGTTGATTACGATCACTAAATTGCATTCTGATACTGGCTAGACTCAACCTATCGAGATTGAGCTAAGTTCGCTCTAGTTGGCGAATAATGTCATTGCAGAACACACTTTACTTACATTGGGTAAAAAAATATGCGAACAGGTAATATTTTATGGCCTACAGATTTTTCTGATACTGCGTCTAGTGCATTACGTTATGCCATTGAGATGGCAAATTTGTATCAAGGGGGCATTCGTATTCTAAACGTTGTAGGCCAGCCTTTGGGTGTTGAGAATTATATGATTCTTTCGATAACCCCCGAAGAGTTAGCTAAAGATATGGAAGACACTGCGGCGAGTAAAATGCACGAATTATTAGCCCAGCTGAATACTAATTTAAAGATTGAAACGGTTATTCGACGCGGTGATGCTATTAATGAAATTTTGTCTGAGGCCAACAGCGGTGTCATTGGAATGGTTGTTATTGCCAGTCATAAAAGAACCGGATTGTCTCATTTTTTGCATGATAGCGTTGCCGAGGCGATTGCCAATAAAGCTGATTGTCCAGTGTTGGTAGTCAAGTGAAATTAGCTTTTAGGTCTTACTCCATTGTGGTTTTCGACTGGACAAACGCGTGGTCCTAGTTTGGTGAAATTTGTCTGCGCGCCAGTCCTTTAATTTCTGCTTGTAGCTATAGTATACGAATATGTACTGCCGAGAATTTTCCCTCTTGAATTGACTCAATCCGCAGTAAACAATTTAGCCCGCACTGTTGCTCGATATTCTCTAGGTGAGGTAGCCAGTAGTTTCACAAACAAAGCCGTAAAATAGCCTACATCTTGATAACCGATTTTGTCGGCCACTTCACTTACGTTTAGGTTACTGGTTTGTAATAAATCCTTAGCGATTTCTATACGAGTTCGTTGTAAATACTGCAAGGGTGTTTGTTCGGTGGCATTTTTAAAACGCCGGTTGAGGGTGCGTACACTCATATCAAAACGACTTGCCACTTCACTTAGGTTAATTTGCCGATTGTAATTGTCCTGCAACCAAATTTGCACCTGCACAATGTCTTCATCGGGGTGCTGTTTTGTGCTGCCTTCAAAATAACTGGTGTTTTCATATGGTCGGCGAATTTCATGAGAAAAATTTCGTTCGACAAAACTGGCGATGGCTTCGCCATATAGTCGTTTAACAAAATGCACTGTAAGATCGGCCATGGCATTCACACTTGCCGAACAGTAAAGATTGGAGGCCTGAGTAATGAAATATTGGCGTTTCAATTTCACTCTCGGATAGTCCCGTTGAAACTGGTCAAAATAATGCCAATGGGTGGTGGTAGGTTTATCATTGAGTAAACCAGCCTCGGCTAAAAAACAGCACCCAGTGCCCACAGCAGAAATCATTGCGCCATTTTCATAAGCTTTGCGCAACCACTCTAAAATTTCTGGGTGTTTTTTCACAATAGGCCGAGGGTTGCGCCACAGTGCTGGCAAGTAAATAATATCGCTGTGACCCGCCTCTTCCAAATCGGTATCAGGAAACAATGAAAAACCAATGCTGGTCTTTATTGGTAGTTTATTTATCGCAGTGGTTTGGATCATTACCGGTTCAACATGACTGCCCTTTTTACCCCGAGCGGCACTTTCGGCGGCGCGTAACATTTCAAAAGGCAAGGTAGCGCTAGTTGCCAGCATATTGTCGCAGAGTAAAAAGGTAATTTTATGCACAAGTCAATTTTGTGGTTTTTCTGAATATTGACCGAAGATACCGAAACACTGGCTAAAACACCATAACTTATGGCCAATATAACACTGCCAGAACACAAACCAAGAGATTACACTGCTGATCATTCAAGCTTTTGGTATTTTACGTATGTCTTCATTACCCGTAATTGTTGGATTTGGTGGTTTTAATGCCGCTGGTCGAAGTTCGTTTCACCACGCTTACAAACGTATGGTGATAGAGAGTTTGCCTGCTAGCGAACGCCAAGAAACCATGTTGGGTTTGGCCACAATGATGAAGTTAGTTCGTTGCGAAAACGGAATTTTTATTGATAATTCTATTGAAAATAGCGAACAAACCTTAACCCCAGAAGAAGTGGTTGAGCGTTTTTCTGAGCAAATTTTAAATTCTACGCTGATCCGTAAAATTGAAAAAAGTCACTTCGACGTAAATGCCGTGCATTGGCAGAAAAACATCACTATGCGTTCTGTTGATAAACAAGGTATTTGTTTTGAGTTAAACCGAAAACAATTGCCTGATCCTATGCCTGACAATTGGCAGTTAAGTGATATCGATAAAGACCGAGTTAAAATTGACATTATCGGCGAGGTTGATTTCAAAGCTGATAGTTATCGAGAATGCCCAGTAAAAGCAGCAGGGCAATTACCAAGCGGATTTAAACCCGAAAATCACTACAATGCTCGCTTTCATCCTCGCGCCTTACAAATGGCGATTATGGGTGCGTCAGATGCCATTCGTTCATTAGGCATGGAATGGAAAACGGTAGTAGATGCAGTCAAACCAGACGAAATAGGCGTATACGCCAGTAATGCCATGTCACAATTGGATGAAAACGGTTTTGGTGGCATGTTGAAGTCGCGCCTTAAAGGTGGCCGAGTGAGTACTAAGCAGTGCCCTTTAGGTTTAAATACTATGCCTGCTGACTTTGTGAATGCCTATGTATTAGGTAGCGTGGGTCATACGAGTGCAATTGTAGGGGCCTGTGCCACGTTTTTGTATAACCTCAAAGCCGCGATTGAAGATATTGAAAATGGCAAACGCCGAGTGGCAATAGTTGGCAACGCCGAAGCCCCTATTTTGCCAGAAGTCATTGATGGTTACGCCACCATGGGCGCACTGGCCAGTGAAGACAATTTAAAACGTTTAGACAAAACTGACACAGTTAACCATCGCCGCGCCAGTCGACCTTTTGGCGAAAATTGTGGTTTTACCATTGCCGAATCAACTCAGTACGTGGTGTTAATGGACGATGCATTAGCCTTAGAGTTAGGTGCAGATATTCACGGTGCAGTGAGTGATGTATTTATTAATGCAGATGGCTACAAAAAATCGATTTCAGCACCCGGCCCAGGTAACTACATCACTATGGCAAAAGCAGTATCAGCAGCACGTGCTATTGTAGGTGACGAGTCGGTTCGCGCACGCTCTTTTATTCAAGCCCATGGCTCTAGTACCCCAGCCAACCGCATTACCGAATCACGTATTTTTGATGAAGTGGCAAAGATTTATAATATTACAGATTGGCCAGTCACTGCGGCCAAAGCCTATGTGGGCCATTCGTTAGCCCCAGCCAGTGGTGAGCAACTTATGGTGAGTCTTGGTGTATTCAAACACGGATTGATCCCAGGTATTAAAACCATCGACAAAGTAGCAGACGATGTATTTGCCGAACGCCTAAACATTTCAACCACCGACATAAATAAAGGCGCGGGAAATGTCGATGTAGCATTTCTCAACTCCAAAGGGTTTGGCGGCAACAATGCAACCGCCACTGTGTTGTCACCACAAGTAGTCACTAAGATGTTAGCCAAGCGATACAGCGCTGAAGACATTGCCGCTTATGAGACTCGTCGTGAGTTGGTGCGTAAAAAAGCTAACTCTTATGACCAGAAAGCCATTCAAGGTAACTTTGATACCATTTATCATTTTGGACAGGATCTAATTGACGAAAACGAAATCCAGATGACAGATGAAGAAATTCGCATTCCTGGGTTTACTAACCCTATCGACTTAAAGATGACAAACCGTTTTAAAGACATGATCTAGCTATAGAACGTAAGCATGATAAATATGGTATCGCGCTATGTATGAACATGGGAGAAAAATTTCACCTAAAAATAGAGTTATAGAAATAAATTTGATAGAGTAAACATAGACTTAACAACTCGACCATTTACTCTAATTAAATTTATAGTCGTCATAATACAGGGAGTTCTAGTAATGATTAGGATCATCACTTTTTTATTTTTCTTCGTTTCTTGCGCTGCACTATCTACCGAAATACCCGTTGCAAACTTTGTTAAACATGGTGACTACCTCAATATGAAGTTGTCACCTGATGGCAAACATATATCCGCGAGAGTGCGTGTTGAAGGGCGTATTTATTTGGTTATATTAGATACCAAAACGATGAAAGTAGTAGGCGGCATTTCACCACGAAGCGGTGATGAAATTCATTCGGCTACTTGGATTAATAATGAACGTTTTGTCTATCAATTTAGAGAGGCCGTTTATTACTCTGATTCTCCACTGGCCACTGGCGAACTGTTTGCTAGTAACATCGATGGTTCAAAATCAGACATGTTATATGGTTATAGAGCTGGTGAAAGCGAGCTTGGGTCTAGGATTGCTAAACGCAAAGCCACCAGCGCCACACCTGAAATTATTAGTACACTTGTGAATGATGACAGGCAAATTCTAATTGTTGAATATCCTTGGACGATAAACGAAGGCACCTATTACGATAATCGGCAAAAAAATTCTATTATTAGTCGTTTAAACATTTATTCAGGAATAAAAAGAAAAATAGAAACACTGCCCTTCCCCGGTGCAGAGCCTTTTGCCAATGAAGATGGACAAGTCAGATTTGTTCGATGGAGAAACGAAAATTTTGATATTGAATTTGCCTACCGCGAAAATGATGAAGCTCAGTGGACAAGTCTTGATAACAAACAAGTAAAAAACCATGTGCCAATTGGGATAAATAAAAATGGTGAAAAAGTCTATTTTAGAGGCAATGTGGGTGAAGCTGAATTCAGCACCTTATTTGAGTTAGATTTAAAAACCGGTAGTTACACCCAACTGTTTAGCGACTTAAAAGCAGATGTACAGCGTTACACTTGGGATGAAGCACTCGACAAGCCCGTAATAGGCTTTACCTTTCCTGACAAAGTGGCTTATACCTATGCCCCAGGCACAAGTAAAATAGCTGACCTGCATAAACAATTAGCTGGCGCTTTCTCTGGCCAGCAAGTAGTCATTACCAGTCAAAGTGAAGGTCTTGCCTTAGTCCACGTTTCCAGTGACGTTAATCCTGGTGAATATTATTTGTTTGATACTGTGACCAATAATGCTGACTTTTTATGGGCTAACCGTTCGTGGCTTGACCCTACAGAAATGATAAATACACAACCGCTTAAATTTACCACTGAGGATGGCTTAGAAATAAACGGTTACATTACTTTGCCCACCAATTTAGCGGCAAACAAAAAAGCCCCTATGGTGGTCATGATCCATGGTGGCCCACACTATGTTAGAGACTATTGGTCGTTTGATAGTGAAGTACAGCTATTCGCTAATCGAGGGTATGCGGTGTTACAAATTAATTATCGCGGTAGTGGTGGCTACGGTGAAAAATTCGAAAAAAGTGGTTACTTACAGTGGGGCGGAAAGATGATCCAAGACATTATTGACGGTACTCAATATGCTGTTAAGAACTACGCGGTTGATAAAAACAAAATGTGTTTGTACGGAGCAAGTTACGGTGGTTATGCTGCCTTAATGGCTGCAGTGCGCGCGCCCGACACTTACAAATGCACCATCGGCTATGTAGGTATTTACGACTTAAACTACGCATATGCTTACAGCGATACGATGAAAGCCATGGGTGGCGAGGCTTATCTTAATAAAGTGATAGGCACAAATAAGCAGCAACTTAACGAATATTCACCGGTTAATCATGTAGACAAAATAAAAGCGAACGTGATGTTAATTCATGGTGAAAGAGATTCAAGGGTGCCTGTTATCAATGCTGAAACCATGTTGCAACGATTTAAAACTATTGGCAAAAAAGTACCTTACTTAAACTTCAGTAAAAGTGGCCATGGTGTGTATGACGAAGAAGGAAGAGATACCCTATACAAAGGTGTACTTGAATTTTTAGACAAAAATATTGGTGAGTAAAAGCCAGTTCACTTTTAAACATTAAAACAACAATTGAGGTTCGAACCTTCGAACCTCAATGTATCAAATAACCAAGTTAAACTTCCCCAAATTGATATGACGCGTACTCAAAAGATTACGCCTTAGTCTTCAAAGCGTTTATTTAACACCGTGCAATGACTGGTGAATCCCTTGAATTTCTTGTTCACGAACAAACAATTTGTTTTCTGCATAACGACTGCTGGGCAGCTCACACAGCTCGGTTAACTTCGCCAAAGCTTTTTCTTGAACTTGGCCTGCATCAACTGCTTCGTCCAACATGCCTATAGTAGCCGCCTCCAAAGGTGAGTATCCCTGCGACTGAATAATCGCTCTAGTGTGATGTAGCGCATCTACGTGAGTTTTAGCCAATATCCTCAAGGTTGGATTGAAAGGCATATCAATGGCAGTTTCAGGAAGTTTAAGGACAAATTCGCCCAGTGCCCCAATACGGTAATCAGAAGCCAGTAAAAGAAACACTCCCATTCCAATTGCATGGCCTTCACAAGCCACAACAACAGGTTGTGGATGTGAATAGATTTTTTCGAGCAATAACATACCCTCAGAAACCATCTTTTGCGCAGCTTCTGGACCACTGGCCATCACTTTTAAATCAAACCCTGCCGAGAAAATACCAACATGGCCAGTGATTAATACACCTTTACCTTCACTTTTGGCGCGATCAAGGTTGGCGATAAATTCTTGTGCTAGTTCGAAAGACACAGCGTTGGCTTTGCCATTGTCTAATGAAATGTTAGCGATACCGCCCTCTAATAGTTCATATTTCATGATGTTCTGCTTCCTCGATTCTATTGCAAATTTTGTATGCTACGAATTCTACCTGTTTTTAACCCAAAGAGACTAATTGTGGATCAACAACTTGTTTTTTATTGGCTAAAACTTTCACAAAGCCGTAGCTGTCTAGAATAACCTTTAAACCCATCGCGCAAGCATGTGAAATAAACCAGAATATAGTCAAAAACACAAAATCATTCGTCAATTTGATTTTTATTTTGAAACCCACAACACCAGCAAACACCTAAGCAATTGTTTTTATTGACTTTTAATTATTGGCACCGTCATTGCAATACCTATATCAAGTCACAATGACTAATCAATTTAACCAACAAAAACAGGAAGCAACAATGAAAACATTAACTAAAGCAATCGCAATTACCACTTTAACTCTTAGCTCAATCGGCATAGCAAGTGCATCAAATGTAATGGTTCCCGCTGATAATTATGTCACTTCAAAACTGTGTGTTGTTGCAAGTGAAGGAAATAAAACCAAGTTATCAAAAGCGATTAAAAAGACCGGTTTAAGTAAAAACTATGTTGCAGCAAACGTTAAATGTAATGAGCTAGACATCGTTGCTTTTATTGAGCAATACGGTACCAATGTTGAAAAGATGAATAACTATTTAACCAGCGGCAAATATAACAACGACACAAACGTGGCAAATGTAGCCTCTCGTTAGTCAGTGCCATGTTATTAGTCTATTTAGCTCAAACCTAATGACCTACTTAACTCTGAGTAGGGTCATTAGTAACTTGAGCTAAGTGTTATACCAATCAATATAAAGAATCACTCTGCCCCGCAGAATGACAAATAAATATTATATGTCAGCCCTATTAAACTCTAGGCATTAAGCGATATAATCACTAGGTATTACGCTAAAGTAATACATACACTTAAAGGAAAAATAATGAGTAAACAGAAAAAAGCATTGGCGAAAGCCAATACCAATGAAACAGAAATGGGCCGAGGAATAATTAAAGATAATTTTTTAGCGGCGTTAGTCACATCAAAGCTTTATAAGATGCAGGTAGTGCAAGCCAAAAAAGGTAAAGGCTCATATCAACGTAAGGCAAAAAATATAAGACAAGAGTCTTATTTAATAGCGGCTTAAGCGTCAGCGAAAAACTATTATTAAATAAGGCTTTTAACTTAACCTTAATTCGGTATAAGCCACCCCTCCCAAAATCGCTATCATTGAGCAACTCAACCAAGTCCCAGCCTAAAAATACAATTCCCCATAAAAATCAATCAACTATAGATTACATCAGCGCTACTTCTGAAATCTCCGCACAGACATTACACATATTTGCACTTTATGTAATTTATGGTAATAATACTTGCACTTATTCTCATTCTGGCTTGCCCTATGCTTAAAAAACGTCAAATTACGCCTAAAACTATCATTCTTGATGTGCTGCGATTAACCCGTGGTAATTTTTGTCAATCAGCCAAATTGATCTCGGTAGGCGAATTATTTGATTTTAAAGCAAGCACCATAAGAGTGGCACTAACCCGCCTTCTGACTACTGGAAAAATAGAGGCCGACGGCAGTGGTGGCTATCGAATGAGTTCAAATACAGATTTGCTCAGTGACTACATTGAACAGTGGAGACTTGGCGATTTACGTCGAGGGGAATGGCAAACCGACGGATGGTTGATGGTGTTGTTACCCAGCAACCCTGACCGCGCAATCCGCACACTAAGCCAAACGACTTTACAATTTTTTGGTTTTCGTAAGGCTAGAAACAAAGTCTGGGTTCGTCCAAATAATTTACTCCCTTCCTTGATTGATTTACGCGCCTTGTATCAGTTAGTGGGGCTTGAGAAAGAAGCCTTATTATTTAAAGCGGATGATATTCCTTACCCTGAACAGTTTATTTGGGAAAGCACGTTGTGGCACACGGAAGACCTGCAATTCACCTATGAACAGCAACTTATGAAACTCGCCAAAAGCAAAGCTCGCCTCGATGAACTCAAGGTTAATAACGCTCTGCGTGAAAGCTTTATGATTGGCGGAGAGACCATTAACTTACTGGTTAGAGATCCTTTGTTACCGGATGAAATGTTCTGCACACCAAAACGCGAAGAGTTACGCCATGCGATGTGCGACTACGATGCCTGTGGTCATAAAATTTGGACTCGGTTTATGGGCGACTCCATTGTGTTTAACATTTATCAAGACGAGAAAAATAAATGAAAGCTCACGACATACTCACCAGACAACAAATTATTCAACTAATGAGCAAAAACAACGTGCGCGCCACAATGCTATTAGTTAGCTGCTGGGCATGGGTATTTGCAGCTTTAGCCCTTGTAGCGATTTGGCCAAACGTCCTGACTGTCATCATTGCCTTATTGGTTCTGGGTGGCCGGCAGCTAAGTTTTGCGATTTTAATGCACGATTGCGGGCATAACAGTCTTTTCAAGTCGACTAAACTCAATCAATTTGTAGGTACCTGG
This sequence comes from uncultured Paraglaciecola sp., assembly GCF_913020055.1. Lineage (GTDB taxonomy): Bacteria > Pseudomonadota > Gammaproteobacteria > Enterobacterales > Alteromonadaceae > Paraglaciecola. The sequence goes on from NZ_CAJWCF010000086.1 coordinate 14,097, forward strand.
CTGACAGCAGCGCCCGTTTTCTCTGATATGCAAACCTACTCACGTCAGCATTCAATCCACCACAAAGATGTTGGTACCGCTAAAGATCCTGATTTAGCTAACTACGCTGGATATCCCATAACTAAGCAATCGTTACTGCGTAAAGTATTGCGCGATCTATGTGGCTTAACCGCCTTTAAGTTTTGGTTTTACATACTGAAAACACGGACGAATTCACAAAACAGCATGGTGACAAACACCGCCTTATCTAGAGGACTGGCAGTCAATCTGGCTTTGTTTTTAGTCTGTTACTTGCTTAATGTGGCTTGGGTATATCTGGTGTGGTTATTAGCCTACAACACGACTTATTTTCTATTTCTACGCATTCGCCATGTGGGTGAACATGCCGCAGTGCCCAACCCCACAAGTAAAGACATGTTTGAAAATACCCGCACCACACTCTCAAGTTGGTGGGAAAGGTTATTGGTTTGCCCGGTATACGTGAATTATCATATTGAACACCATTTATTACCCTCAGTGCCCCCCTACAATTTGAAAAAAATGCATCATTGGTTAATGGCCGAAGACGCGTATAAGGGCACCCCTTTACCCTCCGGTTATATTGCGATGCTCCGTGGTGTGCTAGTTTAGCCAAATCATTTGAAACATCGTTTAATTACGACCAGCATTTATTCTGTGTAACTCAGTCCAATCGACTCAGTTACATTCAGCTGGCATCAGATTTACTTGCCATATAATTTTAACAAAAGGCAAAAACCTAGGTATTTATGAACAACAAACAAAAAGCCATTCAACAAATAAACAAGCAAGGGCCAAAACTCATTGGTTTACTCGGCGGCCAGCTAATAGATTTCGATACAGAAAAAACTGCTTGTACCTTTGAATTCAATATCAGTAAAGACTACTGCCATTCTATTGATATTGTACAAGGAGGGTTTGTTACAGCCATGCTTGATGCCGCTATGAGCCATGCTATTTTTATCAGCGATGAAGACATTAAAAATGTCTCATCTCTTGAAATAAAAACCTCTTACCTTGAAGCAACTCGGGCAGGAAAGCTGCGTGTTGAAGGTTGGGTGATAAAACAAAGCTACAAAACAGCCTTTATGGAAGGTCGCCTCTATAACGCAGATAATGAACTTACCGCTACCGCAAGTTCAGTGGCTAAATTACTACGACAACCTAAGCAATAATGAATCAAAATACTCTGAAAAAGTAAAATGTGAGGTAAGCTACCTAGATTATATATCTCAAGCAGGCAATGTATTACTTTCAAAATATTCCCTTATCTGGGCACCTCAAATCCTACTTATTGCCTAAATATTGCTTCTAGTTGGGATAGTGTTTATTCTTGCTATAAGCTTTTTCACACAGTTATCTAGACGCTGTTTGTGATTGTAATTTGTGTAGGCAACACAATGTTTGTGCACATCCACAACCAACAAAAAACTGGTTCAAAGGTCTGTTAAATAATGAAAATTAAGCTAATGAGTTTGTTTGTCTTAGGTATAGGTCTAAGTGCTTGTGGTGGGTCTGATTCTGGCAATACGACGACTAACCGCCCTAGCCTCCCCCCGACTACCATAGCACCCACAACGGGCAACTTAACTCCGTTAATAGATGAAGCAAACATTCAAATATTTGGTGACTCACAAACACAAGCCGGCAGTGCAATAGGGTTTGCTCTTATACCCAAGGGAGCTCAGCAAATAGACGTTATTAGCTGGCAACAAACCGCGGGGCCAGCGCTGACATTCTTGGCAGATAATAGCCAAACCCTAGGCTTTGATGTACCTGAAAGCGGTAATTATAGCTTGAACGTGACGGTTAAACTGGTAGGAGAAACGCAGCCTAACACTTACATCGTTGATTTTTCTGCAGACACAGCCCAACAAAAAGCTGCGATAAGACTTGACCATACGGCTTCAGAGCTCGCGAAAGTATCTCTTCATGTGGGTGTACCCGATGACAAAACCATAAGAAACATAGTGTGGACACAAATAGGAGGCCCAGAAGCGCAAAATATTGAAACCCAAGACGAATTTATATTTTTCGACGCGCCTTCAGTTACCGCAGACTCAATACTCGCATATAGTGCTAACGTTAGTTATACCGATGGTACCAGCGATACAGACGAAGTCTTAGTCGTCGTTAAAAACGTAGACTTTGATAGCAGCGGACTTTTTTATGGAAACAACACAATCGTTAGTGAAGATATGTACGCGTATCGTGCAAACAGCCCATTTAAAGACTCACTTGAACGTTGTGTTTACAACAATTACATACCTTATCCACCGGTATGCACTTTTCGTGATTTACCTTTAATCGGCATGCAAACTAGGCAGCCGTCAGTGCAAGACGTGTTGAATAGAACCCTAGTATCGCATGAATGGATGGGTGACCGATTCGCAGACTATTTACAAAATTCCGCGGCAGGTCCAGATATGATTAATTTGTTAAGAGGCGTCACTGCGGTGGTTATTTCATATGACGTTCGTCCTTCTTTTTATTGGGCGGCCACAGGTGCAATATATTTAGATGCCAATAATTTTTGGCAATCACCAACCGAAAGAGACACCTTAAACGACCAACCTGACTATCGTTCAGATTTTGGTAGTGACTTGCAATTTAGTGTCTTTTGGCGATACACAAAAGAAAATGATAATTACCCGAAGATCCGCATAGCTAAACAAAACCGAGTAGCAAGAGATTTTTCTGATGTGGAAGCCTCTATTTCTTGGCTTATGTATCATGAACTTGCACATGCAAATGACTTTTTCCCGCCTGATATGTGGTCTTCTATTAGTCAGGACACGACACCACTAAAATATTTTCGTGATAACGGCACAAGTTCTGACATATTAAGTGCAACTTACCCATTAAGATCCAGTGAGATGCATGAACTTGCACAAGTCAGATTTAGAGATACCACACCCACAAGTACTCAACGTGACTATAGAGGGACAGATATAGAAACCTTCTTTACACCAGACATAGCAGCAGACTTTTATTCGTACTTAACCGCTCCTGAAGACTTCGCCACTCTAGTGGGACATTATATGATGTTATATAGGTTAGATGCTGAGGCAGATGTCGCAATCATTGACGGGCGTACATCGAATGATGAACCTTTAGTGGTATGGGGGCAGCGAAATCGTATTCGTGAAGACAGCCTAGAAGACAGAATTGTATACGCCGTAAGCAGGGTCTACCCTGAACTTAATGATATACGCGGGACTCTGCGCTCACTGCCAGATCCATTCATGATGACGCCAAATCAAGGCTGGTTTGAAAATTTAGACATTTCGCCTCAAACGCTAAACCCATTTAGCCAAAACAGCCTTAATAGGTGGCTTGGACAAAAAGATATTGAGCGAAATAAATTGACGCCATCGCAGTTAAAAGTATTGGAAAAAGAGAACACCAGAGATATTCATCAAGGTCGCTTGCAAACGGAGTTTGAGAACTAAAAGGGCATAAATGTAAACACTCGATAATGTCTGTGTATTGTTTCACTAGTTGTTTGGTCGTATATATCAGCTCTTGAAAACATAGCAGTGTGCTTAGGCTCATACCCTATTTACCTGACACATTCTTCAGTGCGAAAACTCCATAAAACATAGGGTATCCATCCCTAAACAGTTAAGTTTTATTACCCACACCAAGTACCCCGTTAAAAACCAATGTTCAAGAACAGCAGAGAAGCCATAACCAATTCATACCCTAAAGGTAAAATACTGAAGCTGATTGATTAAACACAAATACTGTATATAATTACAGTTACCGGAATCATACAATCCATGCAAAAAGAGGTATCAAATGTCTAGTATCAGCATTTCAGAACCCGCTCATATTGTTCTAGATGAGATTTACGGGGCCATTTTAGCAAAGGAGCGGGATTACGCGACCCAGCTTTATGCACAACTAAAAGGCATTACACTGGCCAATGCCGGGCAAGCTATGTCAGTGATTTATAGGGTTTTCCATCTTGGTTATGAAGATTGTCTGCAAAATGTGAGTATCGATGATATGCCTGGTTTTGAAAATAATGTGTACCTAGATGTGTGGCGAGCTGGGTTTGGTTATGCTCTTAAATTACCCACTTCTAAGGTCAAAATTAAAAAGAGTTAACTGAACCCACAAGTTTACTAATTTATTTATTGGTTATTTCTAAAAACGATTACAATGTTGTCTTTCACAGGGCACGTTATCTGCATCCCCATCTATTTCAACTTTTGGGCAATGGGCTAAATAATACTTTGCTTCGGCACAAGAAATCATTTGGCTACAATGAGTTTTACCTTTGCAGCTAAACCCCATTTTTTCGTACGCTGGCTGGATAGCCAATTGCACTCCAGGCTTTATTGTAGGTTGAATTACAGGGGGTGATGTAGGCTCCATCAAAAACGAATAAACACCAAAAACAATTCCAGTTAGTACGATGCCACCAAGTAATCGTGAGGTGAGCGTATTCATACCTGTTGATTCAGGCTGCACTCCAACAAGTGAAATTGATTTAGCGTTTTGTTTACCCTTTTCTAATACGACTTGAAATATGACAAGGTCACCAATTCTTGGTCTACGGTAACCTTTTTTAAACTGAGAAATATGAGCAAACACATCGCCATTACACTCCTTAGAAGAGATGAACCCAAATCCACGTTCGTCATTCCAACGTATTATTCGTCCTTGCATGATGCCTCCTTTCGTTACATCCAAATGTAACCAGCCCATATAAATTGAACAAACAAAGGTAAGCTCGAATTAAACTTACCTTTAATCCAGTTTCTTTTTTAGTTTGTCTGCAATTCATTTACTGCCCAGTGACGAGTATAAACAGCGACGGCATTTCCACTTTCGTAGAAAGATTCATCGTAACTACCGTCAGCATGTAAAGTGATTGTTGCATAACCATTTAGCACCCGAGGGGCGCCCATCACGGTATCGGGAGTATGGGCATAATAATCAATATTACTTTGTGTTTCCCACGCGTTACCAAAGGGAATAGCGCCATGCCCACAACATCTAGCTTTAGTTGGAATGTAAGGTATGGCGGCGCCATCCTTTAATTGGGTATACACCACACCATTGTGAACATGCCCATAATACCAAACGGCAGGCGTACCAATTGCGTCAGTAACTTGCTTCCATAAAGTATTGTCTAGTACATCACCCGTAAAATCACAGGGGTTGTGATGGCTCATGATCATAATAGGACCATCATGCTCTTTAAAACTCTCTAACCACTTTATTTGTTGGTTGAATAAGTCGGTACCTATAGCACCATCCATATAGAATTTAGTGCCATTTGCTGAATCAGAGTAATAACCAGAGTCCAGCCCAATTAACAGCCATTTTCCATAGTTAACTGAAAAGTAGCTCATGCCATTTTGATGTCCGAAGGGTCCATCAGATTCAAGCGCTACTTTGAAGTAACCACTCGCATCGCCATACATTTCATGATTAGAGTTAAGGGTAAAATTACGATCCTTTCCTTGATCCGGCCAAAGCACTTTAAAATTCAACCACTCTTCAAAGGAAAAAGGACGGTATTCTGTTCCTGCATAATAGACATCGCCTAGATGCAATAAATAATCAAGTTTATGATTTTTCTTAATATCATTCATCACACGTTCGGATGGGCTAATTGATGAATTAACGCCATTCTTGTCTGTATACAACCCAGTCCCCCAATCACCAACAATACCAATGACAGGATCGCTGCCAACGTGGTTGGGTTTAGGACTTAACTGGCCTGAGTAAGCAACATTATTGGGAAATTCAACAATGTCGCTTGGCGACATTAGGTTTAAAGCATAATTTAAGGCAGAGATTAACCAAAAGGGGTCGAGTTGCTCGTATTTCTCTTTGCCGAATAATGTTCCATCATTCCAAGGTACCCCCTTAGTTTCAACAATTGTCATTAGGTTTCATGCCTGTGCAGATAACTCAGGACTGAACTATGCTGTATATACAAACACACTGTATGGGCAGACATAGTCATGAAC
>NZ_CAJWCF010000087.1 GCF_913020055.1 uncultured Paraglaciecola sp.
GCAGCCAGCTTCCATGAGGCTCTTGCCATCAAACCCGGTTTTGCCGAGGCGCATTACAACCTTGGGAGTGTGTTGAAGGAGCAGGGGCGTTTGAATGAGGCCATAGCCAGCCATCTACGGGCCCTTGCAATCAAGCCGGATTACGCGGAAGCTCACAACAACATGGGAATTACGCTTGAGGCCATGGGGAAGCTGGATGAGGCCGTCGCCAGCTACCACAAGGCTCTCGCCATCAAGCCCGATTACGCAGAAGCGCACAGCAACCTTGGCCTTACACTCTACGACCTTGGCAAACTGGAGGACGCCGTAGACAGCTACCAAAAGGCACTTACGCTCAAGCCCGATTTTGCCTACGCGCATAACAATCTTGGCAATGCGCTCCAGGACCTTGGCAAGTCGGAAGATGCCATTGCCAGTTACCGCAAGGCGCTCGCCCTCAAGCCTGATTACGCCGAAGCGCACTATAAGATAGCAAATGTTTTTCATGAGCTAGACGCGGTCAGTAAAAATATGTTCACATGACAATCATTAACATATGAAGATACTCAAAGATTCTTAAATCATGACTAATAAATCAATTTGTATTCTTGATTATGGGTCTGGCAATGTTAGATCTATATACAATGTTATGCGGCATCTTGGACATAACGTTTTGATATCGAATGAAGAGCAAAAAATTAAAAATTCGTCTCATCTCCTATTGCCAGGGGTAGGCTCTTTTTCGTCCACCATGAAAAAAATTAGAGAAAACCTTCCATTTGATTGCTTAGAAAATGAGGTTATTAGTAAAGGAAAGCCATTTTTAGGGATTTGTGTAGGAATGCAAGTTTTGGCCAAGAAAGGATATGAGTTTGAACAATGTGAAGGTTTTGGTTGGATTTCTGGTTCAGTTAGGAAATTAAGCACTGAAAACTTATCATTGCCACATGTCGGCTGGAATAATATTTTAATAGAAAATCCCCACTCTATTTTTAATAAGCTAAAAGAATATCGTGATTTCTACTATGTTCACAGCTACTGCTTTGATGCTCACGATGAAGGGAATGTTTTAGCTTATACGGACTATGGAGAAAAGTTTAGTGCTGTCGTGTGCAAAGATAATATCTATGGATTTCAATTTCATCCTGAAAAAAGTCAAAGAGCTGGACAATTGTTACTGAATAACTTTGTGATGACATCATGAAGAAAAAGAGACTAATACCTATTTTGCTATTGAGGAATGGCTGGATCGTTCAGAGTAAAGGTTTTTCTAGATATCAAAATTTGGGGAACCCTGTAATGAGTGTGAAACGATTAAGTGAATGGGCATCAGATGAGATCATATACTTAGACATATCCAGTGATGATAATTATGATTTAAGAAGAGATGATCAGGGGTATAAAAACAGGGATAATTTTTTAGATATCATCAGAGATGTTTCTGATGTTGCTTTTATGCCAATTACTGTTGGAGGCAAAATACGAACTTTATCTGATATTGAAGCCAGGTTGTCGTCGGGGGCCGATAAAGTGTGTCTAAATACAATGGTAATAAACGATGTCAAATTTGTTGATGCAGCAGCTCGAGAGTTTGGCTCTCAATGCATAATTGTGTCTATAGATGCAAAAGAAACATTAGATGGACACAAAGTATATTCAAACGGTGGGAAAAATGAAACAAAATTTACTCCTCATGATTTAGCGTTAAGTGCACAAAATAATGGTGCTGGTGAAATCCTAATAAATTCAATAGATCAAGATGGGAAAGGTAACGGCTATGATATACCACTTATTCGAAAGGTAGCTGATAGTGTCTCAATACCTGTAATCGCATGTGGTGGAGCAGGCGAGTGGGATCATTTCTCTGAGGTTTTCGAACAGACTAATGTCGATGCGGTAGCAGCGGCAAATATTTTCCATTATGTGGATCAGAGTGTATTTTTGGCCAAGAAACATCTATTTGACGCTGGCATTAACGTCAGAAAGCCAGACCTAATTAAACTTTAAAACGTGGTGACCTAAACAATGATTAAGATGCAATATTGTAAGAGTTGTGTTTATCCTACGAGTACAGTCAATCTTCAAGTAGATGACGAAGGGGTTTGTAGCAGTTGTAGAACAGGTAAAGCCTTTCAAGATTTAAATGCAGAGTTTTGGGCTCAACGTAAAGAACGTTTTGAGAAAATTATAGCCCCATATACAAAGAATAATAAGTCGAACTACGACTGTCTGATACCGGTGAGTGGCGGGAAAGATAGCTTTTATCAAGCACACTTGATGTGCAAAGAATACGGTTTAAAACCTCTTCTCATGACTTATCATGGTAATAACTTTTTGCCTGAGGCTGACCATAATAGAGACTTAATGCGTCACGTTTTTGATGCAGATCATATTGTATGGGGCCCCAGTGTTGATACGCTCAAAAAATTGAACAAGTTAACCTTTAAAATAATGGGAGATATGAATTGGCAAAATCATTGCGGCATTACCTCTTCTCCGATCCAAATTGCAGTCAAATTCGAAATTCCCCTTATAATTTGGGGTGAAATAAGTTGGGATATTTCTGGAATGTATGCCCCTGATGACTTTGTTGAGTTTAGTGCTAGATCAAGGCATGAACACGATCTTAGAGGCTATGAATGGTATGACATGCTCGAATATGGAATCAAAGAAAAAGATATGCTCTGGGCAAAATATCCTTCTGATGAAGAGATACTCGAAGTTGGTGTTCGAGGTTTATATATAGGTAATTTTTTCAAGTGGGATCCGATTCGACAAACTGAGTTGGTGATGAAAAATTATGATTGGATACAAGCAGAAAAACCATTTGAGAGAACGTATCGCAGAATTTCAAATTTAGATGATCGATATGAAAATGGCATCCACGATTTGTTAAAATTTGTCAAATTCGGTTACGGAAGAGCTTCGGATCATGCATCTAAGGATATTAAAACGGGAGATATGACGAGAGAAGAAGGAATTGAGATGGTGAGAAAGTATGATGCTGTTGTCTCATCAGATTTGTTTTATTGGCTTGATTATGTGGGTATGACCGAGCAAGAATTTTGGGAGATCGCAGACTCTTTTAGAGACCCAAGAGTTTGGTGGATTGAGAATGGGAAATGGTGGAAAGATAATATTTGGGGAGAGCCGGCGAGTTATGGTGATGTCCATTTAACAGATGAACAGCTTAAAGACTTTAAAAAAACAGAAAAGAATTTGAGTGATGACAAGTATGGTCAGTAAAAGAAATATAGCCTTTTCTACCGTAACAGAGGCTGCGAAAATAAGCCGGTGGTACTTTTTGGGGCGGGTCATATTGCGGCAAAGACTGCTCACATTTTGGCAGAGAAAAAACTACATTCTATCGTAGATGATGCATCTAACTTATGGGGAACAGTTCAGCTTAATTTAGAAATTCTGTCGCCAGATTCTATATTAGCTATTAAGAATGTCTTTGTAATAGTCTGTACAACTTCTTTCGCTGAGGTTTCAAAGCAACTATGGATATGGTTTAAAGCATGGCGTCGATTTTTGTGTGAGCCCTATTTTGAATGATCTTAGGATTATAGATGAATTAGAAACTATTTCAAAAAAGATGCTGTTTATCAATGGGTCGCCTACATCGTACAGTCCACAACATGGAGGCGGGATATATCAACTTGCTGTGAATGGAGATGAATGGTCCCACAAAAAAGTAATAAGCGGTAATTGTTACGGGCTTATTGAGTTTAACGATAACTATGTCGCAGTTGATACTGAGTGTAGTGGTCAAGTAATTTTGGGCACAGTTTTATATTCAGCCCAGTAGTTTTTCTCAGCAACATTTGGCGCAAAGCCATTATTATGTTGATGAGGCCTGACTTGACTGTAATACCCGATTATATAATCAATAATATTTGTTTTAGCCTGGCTAAATGATTGATAACCTATTGTCGGTATCCATTCAGTTTTTAAGCTTCTAAAGAATCGTTCCATTGGAGCATTATCCCAACAATTACCTCTTCTACTCATGCTTTGTTTGATTTGAAAGCGCCACAAGTATTGCCTGAACTGTTGACTGGTATAATGACACCCTTGATCAGAGTGGAACATAACCCCTTTGGGTTTGCCTCTGGATTCGAAAGCCATCTTCAACGCATCGCCGGTTAGTTGGCTATTCGGTGAAAATGACAGCGCCCAACCAATGGGTTTTCTTGAAAATAAGTCCATGACTATGGCTAGATAAGACCAACGTTTACCGGTCCAGATATAAGTGACATCGCCACACCAAACTTGGTTGGGCTGAGTTACATTAAACTGTCTTTTAAGATGATTAGGTATTGCCACATGTTCTTGTGCGGCACGTTTATACGCATGTTTAGGCTGTTGACAGCTCAGTTTTTAAGGTATTAATTTTAAAATGTTGGCATCGCACCGGAAAAAAATCCTGATATACAAAATGCAATCGATAAAGGTCGGGCAGTGGGTGTGGCTACCGTATCAAATGCTTTGTATGAATCGGCAGTTAGTGGGAACTTAGGGGCCCAGGTTCACTTTTTAAAAAACCGTGATTGGGCATGCGTTATATAAAAAATTTGGCATTAGAGAATTTTGACGAATAACTTTAGAAAATGATACATCACGGAACCACAAGTGCACACAAAAAATATCTTTCTAAAAATACTGGAGTGTTTTTAAAACAATAATGAATAAGTATGAATAAGTATAGACAATAATGTATAGCTATTTTATTCTAATTGCTCATTCAGTTTCTTTAAGAAGTAAACTTGATAAAGATGGAGGATATTATGGCTGATAATAATAAAGTATTGATTCCTACGAGCATGGTAGGTAACTATCCAAATCCCCGTTGGTGGGACGCGAACTATGCGGTACATTTCAATGGAGACCAAAATCCACCTGATTCGATGTCGCGTGAAGCCTTAGAAGATGCTATGGCTGCAATTGTAAAAGACCAAGTCAATGCAGGCTTAGATATTATTTCTGATGGTAGATTGCAAGGCGATAACTATGCAGATGTTGCGGTTTATTATTATATGAAACGAATGGGATATGACGTGTCAGGAGGTTTTTTGGGATTCCCTATTTACAGTAGATTACACGCTGGTACGGTAATCAACGAAATTAAACGTTGTGGGCAAATGATGGTTGAACAAGCTCGTGCTCTTCGAAGCGTTACTGATAAGCCTATTAAGGTCCAATACACCGGTGTTCAGGTTCTTGCCCAGTGTACTAATGATCTTTTTTATAGTAATAGCCGAGACAGGGCAATGGCAATCGCTGTTGCAATCAATGAAGATATTTTAGCAGTTGAAAAGCTTGGTGTTGAATATATACAAATAGATGAATTTACCTGGCCCTATTTTTATGAAGATTGGGCCATTGAAGCGTTTAATCGATGCGTGCAAGGTGTTACAAAAGCTAAAATAATTTGCCACGTATGTTGGGGTAACTGGGGGGGGACTCCTGCCTACTACCCTGATGATACGGTAGAAGCAGGTGAAATTTTTGATTTGACTAAACGGGCTGTTGATGCAAAAGCGCCTAACCCTACAGCTTCTGTTGTTCCTAAATCGTTCGAGGCTAATATGGATGTGCTCAATATAGAAGGTATAGGAAGATTGTCTTTTGATGAAGCAGGTTTGCAAATGCTTAAAGATCACCCAATACCTAAAACTATGATGTTCTGGGCCGGTGTTATCGATGTTAAAAGCACAGTAACTGAAACAGCAGAACAAGTAGCTGCAAAAATTCGTCAGTTGCTAACGGTTGTGAGCGCTGAACAGCTTGGGGTAACAACTGATTGCGGACTTATTCTGTTGCAGCGTTATATCGCTAAGGATAAACTTCATGCCATGGTCGAAGGTGCGAAAATTGTGCGCGCAGAACTTGCTAAAAATAGCGGTATATCGATGTAATAATTCTGGTGTAATTCCAAGTAAATTGAATTAAATTCACTTGGAATTTATTAACAAATAGACTTGAGGTATGACTATGCCTGTGTATTCACTCCAATGTCCAGACTGTCAGCACATATTTAAGGGTTTAGTGCTAGAAGGAACCCAAGAACCAAAAGAATGGGTGTGCTCGAAATGTGGTAGCTATAAAGCTCAAAATATGAAGCCTGATGAGCACGTTGAGCATCCACTAGAAAAAGCTCATGGAAGTGGGTGTCCGTGCTGCGGATAGTTACATAATACATTTCTTATATTAAGATTTAAATATTCTTTAAACACAAACAAATATTACGTTAAAAAACATACCAACACGAAGATTTATTAGTGATGAAAGTTTCAAACGAATTACTTACCATTGATAATTGGTCAAGCAAAATTAATGAGTAAATGGAGGGCGAAAAAGTCGATCCCATTATTAATATCAATGAGAATGATGAGCGTGATTTTGATGTTATTTTTATAAGTGGAGGAGTTAGCAAATTTGGCATCATTGACATTTTGATAAATACCGTAGGTAGGACAGGAAATGCTGAAGCCGAAATGGTCGCATTTAAAGACAGGGCGGCATATGTTGCATCTAAAGGCGCTGTGATTCAATTAACAAAATCACTAACGCTTGATTATGCAAGCCAAGGGGTTCGTTTTAATGCGTTGTGCCCCGGTATGATTGAGACACCAATGGTTGAATGGCGGTTGGATCAGCCAGATTTACGACAATTAGTATTATCATAAATACTACAAAATGAGATTAGGAAACCTGAACAAGTTGCAGATGTTGTATTTTATTTGGTAAGTGATCAATCAAATTATTTTAACGGAGCACCCCCCTACCAGTGGGTAGTGGGTGTACGGCTTATTAATTAAAAAATTATAGTTATTGAGGAATAAATATGACAAACAGATTAAAAAATAAAAATGCGATTATTACGGGATCAGCTGCTGGAATTGGCTTTGAAACAGCCAAATTGTTCGGGCAAGAAGGGGCAAATGTAACCATTATGGATATCAGTGAAGAGGCTGCAAATAAAGCGGCAGAAAAATTAATTAAGGAAGGTATTATTGCCAAAGCTTACGCATTAGATGTGACTGATTATAATGCCGTTCAGACACAGTTTAAACAAGCGATTGAGCATTATCAGGGAAAGATCGATATTTTAGTCAATAATGCCGGCATTGCCGATTTTGGTAGTGTTGATAATACCGAGCCAAACCTTTGGCAACGAGTGATGGCAGTTAATATTGATGGGACTTATTTTTGCTCAAAAGTCGTTTTACCTACCATGCTTGAACAAGGGAGTGGCACGATAATCAACTGTGGTTCTGTTGCAGGTACAGTCGGCATCCCTGGAATGGCGGCATATTGCGCTGCTAAAGCAGCCATAATGGGGCTTACCAAACAGATGTCTGCAGATTATTCAGGCAAAGGTATTCGAGTAAATTGTGTTTGCCCAGGCACCGTTGCAACGACTGCGATGGGACAGCAGTTGCTCGGCAGCGATACGTCAGCAGCAACTCAAAAGAAACGCTTGTCAAAATACCCCATTGGCCGTTTTGGTGAACCAAAAGAAATTGCGAATGGTTATTTATTCTTGGCATCGGATGAGTCAAGTTTTGTTTGTGGGTCCTCGTTGTATATTGACGGCGGAATGACGACTATCTAGATTTCATAATAATGAAGGCCGTTTAAACCATGTATGTAAATAAAGATAAACGTTGCGAATTATCGGAACTCATTGCTGAAATTAAAAATGGGGATTGTGTTGCCGTTGGTGGTGGGCTTTCCTGCCGTGAACCCATGGCGGCTTTACGAGAATTGGTTCGTCAGGATAAAAAAACGTTGAAATTAGTAGGCTCGGCACACGGAATCGACATTGACTTACTCGCAGGTGCTGGTCTGGTTGCTATAAGCTGCGAATCATACGTAGGTTTTGAGCAGGACTTTGGAATGGCGCCAAATTATCGTAGAGCTTGTGAATCTGGTGAAATCAAAGTTGAAGATAGTTGTTGTTATACATTAGTACAACAATTACGTGCTGCAATTAGTGGCCTCCCTTTTATGCCGATTCGATCAATACTAGGCACGGGGTTTATAGAACTTCACCCCGAATATAAAAGCATGGTATGCCCATTTACTGGTGACGAATTAGTGCTTGTTCCTGCATTGGCACCAGATATTGCAATCATCCACGCCCAATACGCTGATAGCCATGGAAATATCCACATTGAGGGGCCACCAGTTGCTGATATTTTATTCGCAAAGGCATCTAAAAAAGTCATTGTGACGGTCGAGAAAATTATTGAAAACGATGAGCTTGTAAAAAAAGGCGTCACTATCCCTTATTTTTATATAACAGGAATTTCTGAAGTCGATTATGGTGCGCATCCAACATCGTGCTATCCCATGTATGGTTACGATAGAGAACACACTGCACTGTATTATGACGCCGCCAAAAAAGGCACTGAAATTTTTAATGATGAGTACTTGAATAAATATGTATTCACCGCAGCTTTAAATGAAGACTATCTTAAGGCGGTTGGTGGAGAAGAGACGTTGAAAAAATTAGAAGCATGGGATACCAGTACCGAAGCTTGGATGGAACTTTATGCTTAGCAAAACAAAACCGACTACCTGTACATTGGGTGAATTGATGATCTATCAAATATCCAAAACTATTGAGGATGGAATTCTTGCTTTCCATGGCTTCGGTTCACCTTTAGTTCAACTTGCACTGCATCTAGCAAAAAACAATCATGCGCCGAATCTGATTTTGGTCGCAGGCGCTACGTACGGTATAAATCCTAAGCCCCCTTTTCTGACCCCAACATCGAATGACTTGGCTATGGGTTGGGGTGCAGAATGTAGCATTGAAATTGATGAGTTGTTTGATGTTGCTGCAAGCGGCCGCATGGGTAGGATGTTTTTGTCCGGATTACAAATAGATAAATGGGGCAACATGAATGTAACACGCCTCGGAGACGATAAAAAATTGAATATGAAACTACCGGGCGGTGGTGGTGGTTGCAATTTATCGTGTGATGTCGAGAATATAACAATATGGACAGCGGCTCATAGAGCTTTGCCTAATGCAAAAGGTAGAAGAAGGTATCGCCTGACTGAGTCGTGTGATTATATTACCAACGTCGGTCATCTGACATCTGACAACACACCTAGAAAACAAATGTCTTATCTAGGGAAAGGACCCGACAACATTGTAACCGATCTTGCCCTATTTGATTTTGACGATGACGGGCATGCGCGATTGATTAATTTATATCCAGATACATCAATTGCAGATGTGAAAGAGTCCACTGGATTTAAATTCCCAATTGATGAAAACCTTTCAGTTTGTGAATTGCCTGACGCGGCCATGATTGAGTTTATTCGTAAATTGGATCCAATGAAAATTCATGAAAGAGAGCTTAGTAATAATGATCGTAATCGAAATTTTGCACTTAAAGGTTGAATGTAATGAATGGAAAAATACTTAAAGTTGGTGAACTTAAACAAGCTAAAAACTTTGTTCCTCTTCCATATCGATGCGTTAGCTATCAACCATACGAAGGTGTGATGACAGAAGAAAGTATAAGGGCTTATTTGTTATCAAAAGAAGTGTATAGAAGAACAGATATCATCATTTTACATAATAGAAAGAATGAATACTCTGTGGTAGCAGTGCAACGCGCTTCGTCAGATACATTATTCGGCTCGATTGATGAATTAGAAGTTCTCGCTTTGCCAGATACGTGTGTATTTATTGTGGATGCTAATGTTGACCCCGCTAATAGATCGTCTTTAGCAAAATTAGCCTTCGATAATAATATTTCTTCAGATCAAACCTTGGTTGTTACAGGTAAATTTGATCATATAAATATGATTCATCACCCCGAGCCCCTGGTTCTTAGAGTTGTTGAAGTCGCACCACCCGAGCCGCCTAAACTTTATAGTATGATTGAGCACGTCCTAAGTTATGCAGATCTACCACCTATCATTATTGAGCTGGAGAGAATTGATTTACTTGATCTATGTAAAACCGTTAAACCAAAAGCTTATCTTGTTCCATGTCGCTCAGGTGGATTGGATGATCTAGATGCACCAGTTTTTTTTCTAGATGAACGGCCCGCTGAACGTCAAAATTGGACTCTAATAGGCTGTGAACGTAGTTTACAATTCCACCGTCATTATTATGGAGATGAGCCGCCACGAGTTGAAATATGCCCGAGAAAGATCGCAAACGATAATGGAATTGCGACCATTCTTAAATGTTGCTTATTAGAATTTGATATTGAGCAGGTCGACAATATTGTAACCGTGCCTTGGGGTGTAGACTTGACGATGGTAGAATCGGCATTGAAGAAGATTTCGGCGGGGGTGGTTTATGTCTGAACTCGCATGGGGTGACATTATAAAGTGCCCTCGTAGTGGACGTTCCGCAAAACCTCACGAAACAGGCATAACTATGGTGCTAGATGCTGGAAAAGGCTTATATGAAACAGAAGATATATTGAACCTTTGCGGCAGCTTCATTGATCATTGGAAGCTCAGTTTTGGAACATCTGTATTTATGCAAACCGATGCCATAAAGGAAAAATTACAATTACTGGCAGATCATGACGTGTTAACTTATCCAGGAGGAACTCTGCTAGAAGTCGCGCTAGTTGATCATCACTGCAAAGTTTTTATGAAACGGGCGAGAGAATTAGGATTTACAGCTGTCGAAATATCTGATGGTACCATTCCAATCCCTAGGTTTCGTCGTAAAAAAATAATTGATTGTGCGATAAGTGAGAATTTAATCCCTGTTACAGAAGTTGGAAAAAAAGACCCTAACAACCAACCCGCACCAGATCAGTTGGCAGAAGAAGCATTAGAAGATCTGGAGTGGGGTGCAAAATGGGTTGTTATCGAGGGTAGAGAATTTGGCACCGGTATTGGCGTATTTGATATGCATGGACAGGTTGAAGAGGATCAAGTTGAACGTATTTCTAAAATAATGGGCGATAAAGTTGATCGATTAATTTGGGAAGCCCCACAAAAAAATCAGCAAGCTGTATTAATTAAAAAATTTGGCACTAACGTAGGCTTGGGTAATATTCCACCGGATCAAATTTTAGCAATAGAGTCTTTGCGAAATGGCTTGCGCTTTGAAACATTGCATGAAGTAACTAATTATTTACTCAAAAGTGGTCGATGGGATCCTAATCAAACCGAAGATGATCTTGCAAAATTAATAATTAGCTAAAGAATAAAATGTCAAAAAAAAAAGATGATTTAGATACGCAGACGCAAGTCCTAGAAATTGGTTCACGCATAAAAAAACCCCCATCAGATGCAATGGTTAATATTGTATTTGCAAGAGAATTAGGTCAGCAAGCTCACCTTTTTGAAGCTATGGGGCTAGTCGATATAGCTTACACACTCACTGGAATAAAAACAGGTTTAATACCGCATAAGGAAGGTGCTGAGCTTTTATCTCAATTGATCAAATTACAGAAACGCCCAACTAATTTTGTTCTAGAACCAAGTCGAGGTGATCTATATACCAACAGGGAAGCCTGGCTTTCTGAACAAACTACGTCGGTTGGCTGGTTAGGTCCTGGACGAGCACGGCGTGAAGTTACTACTACTGCATTTTTGATTGTACTTAGAAATTTAATTTTGAAGTTAACTGGTAGTACAATAGAATTGGGCAAGATGATCACACAGTTAACAAACCTGTACAAAAAGTCGATCATGCCTGACTATACATATTTACAGGCCGCCCAGCCTACTACTTTTGGTCATTACTTATTATCGTTTGCATATCCCCTAGTTAGGGATTTAGAAAGAATGGAACAATTATTCCACAGGGTCAATAAAAGCCCAATGGGGTGCGGGAGTACGAACGGGTCTATATTAACTAACGACAGAGAATATATGGCGTTGTTACTAGGGTTTTCGGGCATTGCTACTCATGCGCGCGATGCGATGTGGCAATTTGATGTAATGATTGAATTGTCGGCTGTCTTGTCATCAAGCATTACCAATTTAAGCAGGCTTTCAGAAGACCTTCAGATATATTGTACTCAGGAATTCGACCTCGTTGAATTAGATGATACGCACGCGCGCGCGAGCAAGATCATGCCGCAGAAAAAGAACCCCTTTGCGCTAACTTATATTAGAAGCATTGCAAACGAATTAATTGGTAGCTTGGCATCTATAAGTGCAACAGCAAGAACTCCAACGGGCCAACCAGATAACCGGCTTTCTATTTATTCGCAACTACCTGATGCAATAAGGTTGGTAAATGATTGTATGCAGTTAATGACTGAAGTATTAGAACACCTGCATTTCAATCATAAAAGAGGTAAACAATTGGTTCTGTCTGGATGGTCATTATCTACAGATCTGGCGGAGTCTTTAGCGCAGGAGTATGGTCTTGATTTTAGAGCGGCACATAAATTAGTAGGATACCTTGCGGAAAAATATAACGATGAAGGAATTTTAAGTTTAGACGCCCAGAAAGTACATAAGGCGAGTATAGAAGTTTTCGGGGTGCCGATTAATATCACTGATGATTTTCTAAAGCAAGTTTTAAACCCAGACAATTCAATTCAGTCTAAAAAAGCACGTGGTAGTGCATCAATTAAATCAATTAATAATATGATTAATGAATGTAATCAAATCTTCAGCGATACACATAAAAAAAATATGAAACAACAAGAATATTTTGTAGAGATTGAAATTAGTTTGATAGAACAGGTTAAATAAAAATTCACATATGATGGAATCAATACATATAACCGATTCAATTATTTTTGGCGGTTCATGGAATACGCCTAAAATACGTACTCATTTTTCTGAAACTAATCGTATTCGTGGTTGGATAGAAATAATGGTTATTCTTGCAGAAGTTCAGGCGGAATTTAAATTAATTCCAAAAAAAGCTGCTATAGATATTAGAAGAACTTATGACTCATTGACTGTAGATGAAAAGCTATTATTAGAAGTGGCGGCTGATTTCAAAAAAACCAATCATTCCTTTATTGGTCTGATTAATGCCATTAAACATCGTTGCGGACAAAATGAGGGGGAATGGTTATGTTATGGGGTTACGGTGCAAGATGTTACAGATACTTATATGTCGTGTGTACTATCCAAAGTTAGACGTTCGTATATCGTCGATATAATAGAAATAGAAAAATTACTTATTCAACTAGCTAAAGAGCACCGAAATACAATAATGTGTGGCCGGACCCATGGCCAACCAGGCATTCCAATTACTTTCGGTTATAAAGTAGCTACCTGGTTGGATGAATTTGATCGACACCGTCAGCGACTTCTAGAAATTGAACATCGCCTGGAAGTAGTACAACTAGCGGGCGGTATTGGAAGTCTTTCTTCATTGGGTCCAGAAGCATTAGAGGTAAGAAAAACTTTTTCGAAAAGGCTGAATTTAAATTCACCGCTAATTTCTTGGACATCGACTCGCGACAGGCTATCTGAGTGGTTAAATATTCTAGCCATGATTACTTCTACAGGTGATCGTATTGGTCAGGAAATTTACAACCTACAACGCCCTGAAATTGGGGAACTTAACGAAGGCTTTGTTGATGGCACGATCGGTAGCATTACTATGCCGCAAAAAAAGAACCCTGAAATATCCGAGCACCTGGGTACATTATCTAAAACAGTACGTCACCATGCCGCTCATATGCTCGAAAATTTAGTACACGATCATGAACGTGATGGTCGGTCATGGAAAAGTGAGTGGCTAATAATTCCAGAGGCCACTATGTTTGCAGGAAAATCTCTTTATTTACTGACCAATCTACTAGAGTCTTTACAGGTTAATTCTAAAAAAATGCTTGAAAACATCCATGCTACGAAAGGTTTTATTCACGCTGAAACAATTATGCTTGCTTTAGCGCAAAAAATAGGCAAACAAAGCGCTCATGAGATAGTTTACAAGGCATCTATGTCGGCAAGTGAACAAGAACTAAGCTTTAAGGAAGTCATCTTTGCTCACCAAATTATTTCTAAAAGATTTACAACGAATGAGATAGAAGGTTTTTTTAAACTTGAAAAGAGTACTGGCGTCTGCGCAGAGATGACTGATCTTATTATTAATAGTATTAATTACTCTGATTAATTTAAATGTCAAAAAAAACCAGGCGAGCCCAAGCGTCAATAAGTGCAGATATAATTCAAAGAATCCCCCGGGTTGCATTAGGAGAGTTCCCCACATCCTTAATTGTAGCCAATAAACTTCAGAAGAAGATTGGTGGACCTGAAATTTGGCTCAAAAGAGACGATCTGATTAGTTTCGGACTAGGTGGAAATAAAGTTCGTGGCTTGGAAGTTATGCTTGCAGACGCTTTAGCAAAGGGGGCAGATACTTTAGTGACTGGCGCGGGAATCCAATCCAACCACGTTCGTGCAACTGCAGCAGCAGCAGTTTATGCGGGAATGCATTGTACAGCGGTTTACTGGGGCGAACCGCCATTAAACAATGATGGAAACTATCGTGTAACCCAGATGCTAGGTGCTGAATGTGAATTTACCCGAGATAATGATCGCGCTTCAGTAGATACATTTATCGTTAACATCGCAAATAAGTTGAACGGCCAAGGCCGTAGAACCTATCAAATCCCTAGAGGTGGAGCTTGTGCAATGGGGGTGCTAGGACATGTACTCGCTGTGATTGAAATGAATAAACAATGTAATAAATTAGGTTGCGAACCGGATGCGATTGTTCTCGCGCTAGGTTCCGGAGGAACCTACGCAGGTTGGTTGCTCGGTATCAAACTACTAGAATTACCTTGGAAGTTGGAGGCCTACAGTGTTAGCCGTGAACCTAAGGAAGTTAGCTATCAAGTGGCTAAGCTAGCAACCGAAGCAGCAGAATTACTGGGTTATGATTTAAAATTCAAGATGGAAGATGTCCTTGTACAGGGTGGGTTTATTGGTGATGGGTATGGATTGCCTAGTATTGAGGGTAAACAAGCGATTGAATTGCTTGCTAGAACGGAAGGAATATTATTAGATCCCACTTATACCGGTAAAGCGATGGCCGGGTATCTGGACGGTGTCAAACGTGATGAATTCAAAGACTATAGCAAAGTCATTTTCATTCATACCGGTGGTGAGCCTGCTTTTTTTGCGGGTGATGGCCACTGGTTACAATAACTAAAATGAGAAATTATGCGATTAATTATTATTGGAGGCGTTGCTGCGGGTACAAAGGCGGCAGCAAAGGCTCATCGAACTAACCCAGATCTTGAGATTATTCTTTATCAAGATGAGGCCGAAGTTTCTTATTCAGCCTGCGGTTTACCTTATATACTTAGTGGAATAATTCCAAATCGAGATGAAATAGTAATACGTAAGCCAGAAGAATTTAAAAGAGATGGTATTAACGTTGAAACACAACACTATGTAGAGAGTATTGATTACAAATCTATGCAGTTAACCGTTAAAGACCTGAAAACGGATACGAGAAAAACAATTAGTTATGATCGGCTCATTTTGGCGACTGGTGCGCGAGCAATTGTCCCACCTGTAAAAGGAGTCAATTTGCAAGGTGTGGTTACATTAAGGTCTATTGAAGAACTTGATCGACTTAAATACACTATAGATTCGACTAAGCCTAAAAAAGTGATAATAATTGGTGCAGGTTACATTGGTTTAGAACTTTCTGAAGCATTCCATGAGTTGGGTATAGCAACAACATTGGTCGAAAAACTGGATCGCATTTTACCGCGCTTTGATCCAGAGATGGCGCAACTGGTTCATGATCATCTAATTGAGAATAACGTTGAAATCATATTAAATGATGGGCTTGTAAATATTAATGGAATAAATGGTAGGGCGTGCTCTATTGAAATAGAATCTGGCCGTCTAGTTGAAACTGACCTTATTGTGCTAGCAATTGGTATTAAACCAAATATTGAATTGGCTAAAAAAGGTGGTATTACAATTGGTGAAACAGGCGCTATTAAAGTAAATACTAAAATGGAAACAAATTTAGAACATATCTATGCCGCTGGTGATTGCTGCGAAACCATCGATAGGGTTTCTGGTGAAATCACCTGGGTACCCTTAGGTGATATTGCAAATTTACAAGGTAGGGTTGCTGGTGATAATGCCGCAGGAGGTAATGCCCATTTTCCAGGTACATTAGGCACATCAATATTTAAAACATTCGATTTAAATGTCGCGATAACAGGGCTTTCAGAAACAGCCGCAAAAAAATTAGGGTTTACACCAAAATCAGTTACGGTCAAAAAGAATGATAAGGCGCGTTATTATCCTGGCGGCAAAGAGGTAATCGTCAAATTGATTGCCGATAAAAAAAATGGTCAATTATTAGGCGGGCAAGTTATAGGCCAAGGTGCATCAGATAAAATGATTGACATCGCTGCAACTGCATTACTCGGAGCATTAACTTGTTATGATATGGAAAATGCTGATTTGGCCTATTCCCCTCCCTTCAGCCCCGTGTTGTCACCTATGATTGTTGCTGCAGGTGCATTGAGCAGTATGTTGAAGAAATAAATTGCTCTAACTATAATCACAATATACTAGTATACAGGCCATCTGAAATGATGGGCTTTCGGCTATCTATTTGATTAAACAAGTACTTAAGGATATTCCGTTGAAAATTAAATATGCAATAGCAAACAATTTTATTAATTATTTTAACGGGCTATGCACTTAATGCAAATAGCCACTAGATATAGTATCCAAATTCTATGGAGAAAACGAAATATCTGGTCGACATAACTAGATTCCGCATACATTTGAAGTTTCTCTGGTTATTGAATCTGAGTGTGAATGCAAAGGTTATCATACACAATAGAACCAGAGAATTGGTGGACTGGGTACTGACACACCACCGTCACCCAAGCGTGACCCTGCAAAAAATTATCTAGTGCCTCTTCATAAGGAATAAGGAGCTCACACCCCTTAGCACCACTACTTGCCCACCCCATTTCACCAGTCAGAAGAAGTTTTTTGATTCCTCCTTTTGTGGCATCTTTAATAATTTCCTTCCAAAAATTGAGCATCCGATCAATATCAAATTCTCTGCCTAACAAATATGATTCATTTGTAGAACAAAGCGTTAATAATCCTCTTTCGATCAAATCATCAGGGTTAAGACCCTCAAATTTTATCAAGTTTTTGACGTCTGCCTCTTCTCCCGCGAAAATATAAACAACTTTCGACTTTGGATTATTAACATGCTCAAGAAAAAATGTTCGAAATTTTTGCCATTGGTCTCGTGAACTTTTGTAATAAGTACATACATGTTTACGCGGTTGATTATATTTAGATAACGCCACGATAGAAGAACTGTCATCCTGCGAAATGGACTTGCTAGAGTCTGACATGAAGACAACTAGATCACTTAATAGAAATCGTCGCTCATTCCTGAGACCAACACGATAACAGGGCAAGCCACCATTATTAGTCCATCGCCTTAGCGATGTTTTACTAACCTTCAAATAACCCGCTGCTTCCGTGATGGTAAGAAATTTTTTCAAATTTGACATGGCGCCCAAAATATCCATTAATATGCTTAATTATAATAGAAGTGGAAGTAATTTCAACGTATAACCTATCGGTAAGGTGTTAGTTACTGGCCATATTTTTCCCAATGCGATCCAAATAATAAGTCATTATTAATTGAGCTGGGTTTAATTGTCTTGGATACCCAAGTTAGGTTAACCATATGGCGGGCATTCACATTTTCAGTCGTGATGTTCTTTCCCCATGTTCCACAACTTAGGCTAAGAGTATAGGGTAAGCCATTACGTGGGCTACCGGCCCCTTCATTCAAATTTTGGTTGATCATGACTCTGCCAGTTTTAGTTTCCATAGCAAGCTTCATAGCATGTGCATCATTTTTGGTATGAATACCACAGGTATGTCCTTGCCCCTGGTAGTCAGTTATGGCATTTACCAGTTGGATAGCATTTTCAATATTATCTTCATAACTATAAAGTGCTAAAACGGATGATAATTTTTCACCAGAAAAAGGGTAATCTGGCCCAGTACCTGTTTCTTCTATAACCAAAAACGTACAATCTAGAGGTGCATTTATGTTTGCTAATTGAGCAATATGAGTAGCTGGTTTTGCAATTACATTTAAAGCAGGAATATGACTTTCAGGATCTGGCCACATCACTTTTTGTAATGCCGCTTTTTCGTCATTATTACAAAAATAACCACCAAGATTATTTAAGCGTTCTTTCATTTCAGAATAAACAGATAAATGTGTTATGACGGCATTATCAGCTAAACAACTTGTTTTAAAGTCGAACTTTTGTGCAAACGAGATCATATTGGCCGCATCTTCCAAATCAGCCGTTTCATCAACTATGTGCACAGCATTACCGACGCCAACACCATAAGCAGGTGTGCCAGAACTATATGCTGCATTTACCATAGCGGCGCCACCTGTGGCAACCACAAGATCCGCCTGTTGCATTAAATGTTGAGTTTTTGCTAATGAAGGTTTTTCGATGACCTGAACTAAGTCTGCCGGGGCTCCTACTTTTTCACATGCCTCACGCATAAACTTAACCGCTAGTTCAGTTGTTTTTTGTGTTCGAGGATGCGCTGCTACAATGATAGCATTACGGCCTTTAATCGCTAATAGCGTTTTGAGTGGTGGAGTAGCATCTGGCCCTGTCGTTGGAATTAACGCGGCTATAACCCCAACGGGCTTAGCAATTTTTATCAAGCCTTTTTCCGGAATTTCTTCAACAATACCAACCGTTCTAACTTCTTCCATATCTGCCAGAGTGCCTATGCAGCGATTCTTGATTTTAGTAACTTTGTCGTCATAATTACCAAATTCACCTTCATCAACCGCTAATTTTGCCAATTCTTCCGCACGCTCTTGTTTCACTACAGACCAGCAGATTGACGTTACTAGTTCATTAACCTGCTCTTGAGTGTAGTTATTAATTTTACTTTGCGCATCACGAGCTTTTTTAACTATCCCTACTACCTGAGATCTTGCTTTCTCTGATTTTAGATCCACTTTATATACTCCATATTGATTATATGTTTAGCTAATATTGAATAATTATGTATAAGTATGAGTAGGTATGATACATAGATATCGACACTTTGCAATAATGAGTTTATGTCAATTCGTCATTAAACATACTCCACCTTATTTTATTAATAATTGAGCCTCCATGTCATCGTCTTGAGTCATTCAAATCAGGCGTGTATGACGTCAGGAAAGTTTATTATGGCCGCTGTAAAACATTTTCGTTTCCATCGTCAACTGATAAATAATGGGATCATAGCCATAAATTCTATTCATTTCGTCTGAAGAATTTAGAACCTTACTTTCGATAGAATACTGCCAATGTCCTAGATGGGCAAATCCCTCTGCACGCCGATGGCGATTTTTGATTGAGTTCTCGATCTCATCGAGATTCTTATTTTGAGCCATGATTTATCGGCGCCATCCATTCTAGGTTGAACTCCTTTATATGCCATATGTACTAATTTTGAAACCGTCTGTTTTTGGCAGCAAGCCTCAGGATTATATTGACATTCTAATTCAGCAGTAGGCGTTTTGTTGTAATTTTTCCCCTCATCATCATGGGTGGCGCATATCTTATGGCATATACTTGTTTCCAAGCTGCATTAATCGTCAAAAGGGCATAAGATGATGCATGGAGAATTGCGGAACAAATCGAAATCTAAATTTGGATATCTCCTTATGATCAAAAGAAACCTTTCAATATCATCAACCGCAAGAATTTAAGGGCACCTTATAATTACCGAGATGTGTTTTACGGCCTACTATCGAGACAAAGCAGACCTTTGATGCCGGTATGGTCTACGTCTAGAACGGCCCTTAGCCGACCTTCGCCTACCAATGGCGATCAGCTTGAATATTCCCGAAAGCGGACGCTCGCGCAAAGACCATCAATTTGATAAGTTGATAGGCAGCTCTGCGGACCTTGCGGACTTTGAATAGCAAGCAATGCATAAGAAGGTGATCAGCATTTTTTGAGTCACCGCTCTAGCATGGACCATTCTTGCTGGCCTCCAACTTGACGTCGTTG
>NZ_CAJWCF010000088.1 GCF_913020055.1 uncultured Paraglaciecola sp.
TTAGCATATTGTTAAACAGTTCAAGTCTATCTTTGGCTGATTCAGTAGGCACGTTAAATTTAAGTTTTTGTGGCCCATCCAATTTGTAAATTCTTGGTTGCGACTGAATTAACTTAATAATAAAGCCAGGGTCTATTTGTGTTTTCTGCGAGAACTCTACGAATCCACCTTTGTTGGTGCCTTCCATTTTAGAGATGCCGATTATTTTGGCTTTTAGTTTGAGCATGGTCATGTCTAACAGGTTTTTAGCACTTTGTGGCAATAAACCAAATCTATCAATCAACTCTATTTGTAGTTCATTCACAGCTCTTTCATCTTTACAGCCAGCCAGTTTTTTATACAAAGACAAACGTAGATTCACGTCTGGAATATAATCATCTGGAAACAAAGCGGGTAAACGTAGATCGATATCAGTTTGCTCAGCAAGTGCGGCTTCTAGCGAAGGTTCTTTGCCTTCTTTTAGTGCTTCAACTGCTTGGTCCAACATATCCATATATAAAGTAAAACCGATACTCGAAATCTGCCCTGATTGCCCATCACCGAGTAATTCACCAGCACCACGAATTTCAAGATCGTGAGTGGCTAGTGCAAAACCAGCACCTAACTCTTCTAAAGATGAAATAGCGTCGAGGCGTTTAGCCGCATCTTTACTTAAGCGTCTTCGGTGCGGGGTGAGTAAGTAAGCATAGGCTTGATGATGAGAACGACCCACACGACCACGTAATTGGTGCAGTTGCGCTAAACCTAAATGATCCGCTCTGTCCATGACTATGGTGTTGGCTGATGGCACATCGATGCCGGTTTCAATAATAGTGGTACATAAAAGTACATTAAATCGCTGATGATAAAAATCAGCCATAACTTTTTCAAGTTCACGCTCACGCATTTGACCATGGCCTATGGCTATGCGCGCTTCAGGCACAATTTCAGCTATTTCTTCAGCAGTCTTTTCAATGCTGTCTACTTCATTATGTAAGAAATAAACCTGACCACCACGCAGAATCTCGCGCATGATGGCTTCGCGGATTAATCCTTTGTTTCTTTGCTGCACAAAGGTTTTGATCGGCAAACGTTTAGCCGGAGGAGTAGCGATAATAGACAAGTCGCGCATACCACTTAACGCCATATTCAAGGTTCTTGGAATAGGTGTGGCAGTTAAGGTTAAAATATCTACATCTGAGCGTAGCGCTTTGAACTTTTCTTTCTGGCGCACCCCAAATCTATGTTCTTCATCGATGATAACCAAACCTAAATCGTTAAATTTCAGGCTGTCTTGCAACAAAGTATGGGTGCCGACTACTATATCTACTTTGCCTTCAGCAATGGCTGTCACAGTTTGTTTTGAATCTTTAGCACTGACAAAACGCGACAACACTTCAATTCTGAAAGGGCAGTTAACAAAACGGTCTTTAAAATTCTCAAAATGTTGACTAGCAAGTAGCGTAGTAGGTACCAATATGGCTACTTGTTTACCTTGATTAGCGGCAATAAAGGCGGCGCGCATAGCAACTTCTGTCTTACCAAAACCTACATCGCCACAGACTAATCTGTCCATTGCGTTGGCTGAACCCATATCTTGGATCACGGCATTGATAGCTTTTTGTTGATCTATGGTTTCTTCAAACGGAAAACTATCATTAAAGGATTGATATTCATCCCAAGCAATTTTAAATGCATAACCTGGTTTTGCTGCACGTCTGGCGTAAACATCTAACAATTGAGCTGCTACATCACGGACTTTTTCAGCGGCTTTTTTCTTAGCTTTAGACCAGGTATCTGTGCCTAGATGATGTAAAGGTGCATGATCAATATCACCACCACTGTATCGGCTAATTAAATGTAACGAAGCGACTGGCACATACAACTTGGCTTGTTTGGCATATTCAATTGTCAGGTATTCAGTGGTAATACCGCCGGCATCTAAAGTTTGTAGACCTAGGTAACGGCCTACGCCATGTTCAAAATGCACAACTGGTTGGCCTACTTGTAATTCCGCCAAATTACGAATGATGGCATTTTCGTCTGTGCCTTGGCGCTTATCGCGTTTACGTCTGTGGCTAATTTTATGCCCAAGTAATTCAGTTTCAGTAATAAACGCAATTTTATTTTTTGGCTCTTCGAGTAAAAAGCTAAACTCAGCAGCGCCGACAGTGATACCAATAGGTTCATCGCTGGTAATAAAGTCTTCAAATTGTTCAAAAACCTTGGGTTTAATCTCTGCTTTGGTCAGAATTTCTAAAAGGCCTTCACGGCGACCCGCAGATTCAGCGCTAAACAACACTTTCACTTTTTGTTTTTGCCAGTCGGCTACATGTTGTTGAAGTGATGTCCAGGGCACTTTGTTTTGTGGTTTTAGGGCTACGTCGCCTAAGGGACCCGTGGCAAAATTGTAGCTACCATTCTTTTCTTCTAAGGCTTGGTTTTGTATTTGTACCCTTGGCCATTCTTTTAAGGCGCCGAACAACTCTTCAGAACGCATAAAAATGTCGGAGGGATGCAACAAAGGCCTAGCAAGGTTGTAACGCATTTGTTCGTATCGGTGGCTAACATCTTTCCAATAGCTTTCATGGGCTGTTTGCAAATCGCCATGCATTAATACAGTGGTATCTTGATTGAGGTAATCAAATAAAGTGGCAGTTTTTTCAAAAAACAGCGGTAAGTAATACTCTATACCGCCGGGCATCAATCCTTTGCCTACTTGGTAATAAATGGATTCTTTGCTGTTATTTGCGTCGAACTTGCTAAGATATTGCTGCCTAAATAACAAACTTGCATCTTTATCAGTAGGGAACTCTCTTGCCGGTAACAGCTTGATTTCATCTACTTTATCTCCAGAGCGTTGAGTCTCTGGATCAAAGTGCCTAATGGTATCCACTTCATCATCAAATAAGTCAATGCGATAGGGGTGTTGGCTACCCATTGGAAATAAATCAATGATACTGCCACGGATAGAAAACTCACTGTGCCCCATCACTTGGTTTACATGTAAATAACCCGCGCGCTCTAATCCAGAACGAAAACTGTCAATATCTAGTTTTTGGCAGGTCTCTAATATCAATAAATATTTACCAATATAATCCACCGGTGCCATTCGCATCATTAGCGTATTAATAGGTACTATAAATACACGGCGTTCGTTTTGGGTGAGTTGATAAAGGGTTTCTAAACGCTGGGAAACAATATCTTGATGAGGCGAAAAGTTGTCGTAGGGTAAGGTTTCCCAATCGGGGAAAAGCTGCACATCAATAGATTGGTCCTGCAAAAAATAATCGAGCTCTTTTTCAAGCTTGATGGCACTAGGCGTGTCGGCGGTCACCAATAAAATTGGGCCTGTGGCCTGTTTTGCCGCATTGGCTAAAAGAAGTGCCGTGCTGCTGCCTTGGAGATTGCCCCAATGACGAATATCATTTTTAGTTTTAAGAGTATTGTTTGGTAAAGGCGGTGAAAAAATACTGTGAGTCATTAATTGCTTTCGTTTTGGTTCTTTTTCAGGGTTTTGCGTTTACGTAAATTGGCTGCTTGTAAATGTAAGCTAGCTCTAACCAACAAGTCTTGGTCTTCTTCACGGATACAGGTAAAAATGAGAGATACATGGTACGTATCATCCACTGGCTTACAAGCAATAACTTCGGCAAAACAAAAAATTGCTGAGGCTTCTTCTTTTAAAAATAATTTTAATTCGATTACACCACCAATTGCCCATTCATTCTCACTTTCAACCATTATGCCTCCACCACCGAATTGTACGGATTGAAAGGTTTGTTCATGGTCTGAATGTTGCTGTAAAATCAATGACATCATCAAATCAATTTTTCGTGATTGATGATTAAGAAACTCGGCAAGCTCCGCAGCATGCTCACCCATACTCCGTAAAGGTCTAAGGGCCTTGCTATCGATAGTTGAGAGTTCGCTTGCCACTTGAAAAACATAAGGCATGTGTTGATGTATATCGTCTATATCAGGTAAAACAAACTCTTCTTCTAATAAGCGCATATTCAACGGGATAGCATGCTTAATCATGAAAAATTCATTGAATTGTTCATGTTTTTGTTCAAGCGATAGATGCTGCATACTCTCTCCCAGTTTTTGCTTTGCTTGTGAGATTTATCTCTAGCACGTATTATTCAACATCATTCATCAGTATACCAACAGTTAAACCTTTATTTTTTAACTAGTTTGTTGTCATAAGAGTTTCATTTTTAATGTTTTACCCACTCTCAGCCTTTATTGGACTACGGTACGCCAAAGCATCTAAAGGCAGTCACTTTATTGCGTTTATCAATTTTTTCTCGGTTGCAGGCATTGCCCTTGGGTTAATGGCCTTAATTACTGTGTTGTCGGTGATGAACGGGTTTGAAGGCGAACTTAAACTTCGTAATTTAGGGATCACCCCGCATATTTTGGTTACAAACAAATCTGATGCTGACAGTAATCCTGATACGTTCAAACATCTAAAAGGGGTCATTGCCAGTGCCCAACAGATAGATTCAGAAGGCATAGTGCAATCATCAAAAGGCTTAACCGGTGTGATGTTTCAGGGAATTCAACCTGAAGTGATGCAGCAATCATCGGTTATTGCGCAAAACATGTTAATTGGTGAGTTGACTGATTTAGTCAAAGGCGAGTATGGCATTGTTATTGGCCGAGCATTGTCTATTAAATTAAATTTACGAATCGGTGAAAAAGCCCGTTTGATGGCCTCTGAAAATAGTTATTTTGGGCCGTTTGGACGAATGTACAGCCAAAGGGTGTTTCGTGTTGTGGGTATCTTTGACATGGGCTCCGCATTAGACGATAAAGCGATATTAATGCACATCGATGATGCGGCTAGATTATTAAGAAGTAAAACCGAAAAATTAGCCCAAACACGCTTGTTTTTAGCCGATGCTTTTGATTATAAAAGTGTAGTGCAAGCATTAACAGCAGAAGGATATAGTTCTACAAATTGGCGCGACCAACAGGGCGTGTTATTTGATGCGGTGAAGATGGAAAAAAATATGATGTCGTTAATGTTGTTACTGATCATATCAGTGGCTGCGTTTAACATAGTCTCGGCTTTAGTGATGGTGGTGACCGAAAAACAAGGCGACATTGCCATACTTCTCACCCAAGGCATGACTCGTAATAATATTATGGGCATATTCTTATTTAATGGTATCTACAACGGCATTAAAGGCACAGTAATTGGGGTTGTAGCGGGTGTATTGTTGGTCACTCAAATTAATAATTTAGTTAGGTTATTCAATTTACCTATATTTCTTAGCCCAGATGGGCAAGGCCTACCTACCGACTTGCAATGGCAGCAAGTGGTATTTCTAATCATTACCTCACTTATCTTATGTTTTCTGGCGAGCCTTTATCCTGCTTACCGTGCGGTCAGAGTGAATCCCGCAGACGCTTTAAAATATGAATAAAGTGAGCTTCGGTATACAATAGCAGGCTAGTAGTTTTATTTTGCGGTAAAAACGTTAGCCACCGCGCTCTAAATTTTTAAGGTTTATCTAATGGAAAAAACGTTTATCACTGCACAACAGTTGCTTGAAGATTCATTTCGAGTAGCCGCCCAAGTTTTTGAAAGTGGCTTTCGTCCACATTTTATCATCGGTATATGGAGAGGCGGGGCGCCAATTGGTATTGCAGTGCAAGAATATTTCGATTTCAAAAAAGTAGAGACAGATCATATTGCAGTACGTACTTCTTCTTATTATGGAATTGATCAACAATCAAAAACCATCAAAGTGCACGGTTTACATTATTTAATTGAAAACGCCAATGCCGAAGACAGCCTACTGATTGTTGATGATGTATTTGATTCAGGGCGCAGTGTTGAAGCCTTAATGAAACAAATTAAAAAGTTATCTCGGGCGAATATGCCTAAAGACGTACGTATAGCTTGTCCTTATTACAAACCAAAAAATAACAAAACTGACATAGTGCCTGATTATTATGTACATGAAAGTGACGAATGGTTGGTCTTCCCCCACGAAATTTCTGGGCTAACACCGGACGAAATTATTCAGGGTAAAACTGACCTAAAAAATGTGATGCATTTGTTAACCCAAGATTAATTGTCTATTAGAATTAACCTGAATTTTAGATTAGGGTAGGTGACTACCCTTTTTATTGCCTAAGGAAAAAGTGGATGGATCAGCAACAAGCCAGAGAGTACTTACTCAACAAACCTTTTTCGGTAGAAACCTTTCCTTTTGGTGAAGACGTCTCAGTGTTTAAAGTTAAACATAAAATGTTCGCCACTTTAGCCAGAGGGAAAATGGGTAAAAGTGACAATGAAAGCGAAGATATCTATTGGATGAACCTAAAATCTGATCCCCAAGAAGCCATTATGCTGCGGGATATCTTTCCATCGGTGATCCCCGGTTATCATATGAGCAAAGTCCATTGGAATACCGTCAAACTTGACGGCTCGGTCCCCGTAGGGGAAATTCAACGGATGATGGATAATTCGTTTAATTTAGTGGTGGGTAACATGACCAAGGCCGATCAACAGTCTATCTTGCTTCATACTTGATTTACTTAACCTGAACTCTGGATAAGCGATACAGTCCAGTGCCGCTATTATCGCGCCTTATACAGAGTTCAGGTTACTTAGAAGCTAGTTGTTTCCCGTATACCAATATTTCACGACACTTTCAGCAGGTTTGCCGCGAACAGACTGTGAAATATTAGGAAAACCTTCTGAACTGGGCGTCAAGGTGTCTGATAGCCAATATCCAGTATTAATATCAACGCTGCCAATCTCAAACGAATCTTGATCGGCTAAGGCTTGCATAATGCCTTCGATACCAATAGCTTGTACTGAAAAATCGGTTACAAAAGACTCTTGAATACAAGGATCAACAGTTCCATTCTCTAATGTAGCGTTAGTGCAAAAGCCATCTTCTTTCCAACCAGTTAAGAAAAAATCCTCTCGACTTTGGACCTGAATATTTAATATTACAGGAAGCTCGATATCAGATTTTCCATGCCAGCAAGGTTGATGAATATCCAAACAGTAGATTTGAGTTCTCATATTTTCCAGCGAGGTAAGGGTTTTTTCTTTTATAAGCTCGGGTGTTAAATTAGCATTTTCTTCTTGGGTAAACTGGGTGCTACCACCTGCATTCATCGCATTGACCAATATACTGTCTACACGAGAAAAAATACGCTCGTCGTTAAACACATAACCTATTTGCCCCCAAACAATCTCACCGTCAAAATTAGCTCTGATATCGTCAATAATTTCGGCAAAACGCTCTATGTAGTAATCCTTTAATTGATCGGTAGATAAATTGATATTCATTGCATTCCAATCAGCAGCAATGCCTTTTATGCCGATTTCTTGTGCGTATGTGGCTTGAGTGAGCATATTGTTATGATGTGCATCTAAAATACTCTTAAGTTTAGCCATTGTGACTTGCTCACCAAGTTCAACAATGACCTGACGATTTATATTAGTTTGCGTAAACTGCCAAGCAAAATATATATCGATACCTAACAATCCTGCTTGCTCGACAATATATTCCACATATTTCTGAGGGATATGGTAATCAGCTAGCCTAACAACCCATGGTTCTTGGTTATTATTCCAATCACCAAAATTATAAACCCAAGCCCTTTGCACACCACTAGCTTGCATGGCTTTGAGTGCTTCAACATACATTAACTTTATATACTCGTCTTTAGAGCAATCGCCTCGATAGGGTGGAAGTAGACCTTCGTAGATCCAACTAGGGGAGTAATCTTTAAAACTGATGCCTCTAACAATATGGCTGGCTAATTCACCTCTAGGTGAAGGTAGTTCAAATTGCCCTAAATATTCATCAGGGTAATCAGATGAATGTGGATTAACACAGGAAGTCGCAGTGGGAACTGAAGAGCTTGGAGAAGTGGTGACTGATTCATTTCCACCACCTCCACCGCAGGCGTTTAAAAATGACATAAACATAATGATAAAAATGAAAATAAATAGATTTGATCTAAACATTTATAACCTTAAAAAATGAATGTCGTCCACAAACGACAATATAGAGTTGTGTAAATGTCCGTATCAATGCAACCCTTCTACCCTATGCGATGCACTTAGGTAAGTAGCTTTGCGCCTAATAATTTTCATTAAAAGTTGCCTATTGAACTTTGGATAGTACTAGTAAGTCATTTCTAGATAAAGCTATTTCCAACACACGAATAATGCTTAGATGAATACTTTAGACTGGCATTGCTGTTTAACAACGCGGACTCTGAATAATGTCTGTTGTGGAGGCCTTCTGGTTCAGACTCTAGCAGTCAATTAAACGCAAATAAATAGGATGTAAATTGTAAATATTGGCACTGGAGCCAATCAACTTATGCTTTATACTTCCTATCCTTAAGTTGATAACTTTATATATGAGTGAGAGAACTTGTTAGCATTTGAGTACAATAAATTTAACGGCATTATTATCGACAGCGCCGAAATTCCAGATGACCAAGAGGTGTTTTTACAACACTTAAGTGCCTTATTGGATCATGCCAATTTACATAAAAAAGCGGTTATCTGGCTGACATTACCGATTGATTTAGCTCACCTAATAACCATTGCCACCACCCAAGGTTTTACCTTTCACAATTGTTTGCCCACTGAAGTGACCTTGATTTTTAAATCCCAAGAAGAAAATTATGTGCCTTTTGTGCCTACCCATTCATTGGGGGCAGGGGGATTAGTGCAAAATGAATTGGGCGAGATTTTAGTCATCCGCGAGCGCGATGCCACAACCTATAAGTTACCCGGTGGTCACATAGAATTAGGAGAAAAAATCGAAGATGCGGTGATCCGAGAAGTACTAGAAGAAACAGGTATCGAGACAGCCTTTGATTCAGTTTTAGGCATGGCCAGTACTCATCCCTATCGATTTGGTAAATCTAATATCTACATAGTCTGTAAATTAGCCCCGCTATCGACACAAATCAATATTCAGGATACCCACGAAATTGATGACGCTAAATGGGTTTTGCCTGAAGACTTTTTGACTGATAAAAGTAACAGTATATTCAACAAGTATTTAGTGAAATCCCTACTCAATGCCACAGGATTAGGCAAATCAAGCTTAGACTTAAGTCAGTTTTCTAAACTTAAACATGAAGTGTTTTTGGCGGGTAATTAGCTTATACCAATCCGCATTGGAATACTGTAAAGCTTGATGGTTAAGCAAGATCAACAGTCCATTCTTTTCTATCTTTAACAGAAGCACTGACCGCGTCTAGTTACGATTATTTGTTCGATAATCACTAGGCGTCATTCCTGTCCAGCGTTTGAATGCTCTGCGAAAATTTGCCACATCTATGTAACCAAGCAAAAGTGATATTTCCTCTACCGTAATACTAGTATTGGTAAGTTGTTGGCTGGCGATAGTGTGTGAAACGTTTTCCAGTATCTGTCGGTAAGATGTGCCTTCGCTTTTTAAATGTCGATGTAGTGTTCTAGGACCCACGTGAAATCGAAATGCGGTTTTTTCTAAAGTAGGAAAGTGGCCAACTGAATTCAATAGCATTTCTCTTACTCTGTGGCTGAGCTTAGGGGAAAAGTTATTAGCCATTTTGGCTAGTTCGGCATCACACAATTGGCGCGCTTGTTTGAGCGATATAGGGTCGGCTAACCGTAAGGGAATATTTAGCATTTTAGCGGCAAAATGCATTTCATTTTTTGTTTGATTAAACTCTATGGGGCAATCAAAGAAATTAGAATATTGGTCAGCATAGTGGGGGCTGGCATAATTGAAGTGTACTGAGCTAATTTTAAGAGCAGAAAAAGTTAACTGCGAAAGTATATTGTGAAATGTAACAAACATTGCCTCTAAAAATGTGCGCTTAATGGTTTCAAACGGCATGATTTCTTTGAAAATTATTTTAAAATCTTCTGTCGTTTCTGCTATCTCAATGGAAATAAAAGGTGTGCGTGTATTGATGTACTCCTGGACCATGGCCATGGCTTCTCGAATCGAGCTGCAATTGAGCAAAGCAAATCCCAACATGCCATGTGAAGTTATGCCAATTCGCTCGCCAATATAAAGTCCTAATGCGTCATTTTCGGCCATTGTGATAGCAGAAAGAATTAACGATTCGTAAGTCGCAAAGTTAATTGTTTCTTCAGAGTTTGCCAGTTGATTGGCGGTTAAATGGTTTTGTTGTAGCCAAACGTTACTGTCTTTTTGCCAAAAATCTAGCTGTTCTTTAATTTGTGCCATGTAATAAATGGGCAATTTTAGAGGTTGGTTATGCATTAGGCAGGTTCTTCTTTTTTCTATTACTGTAACACATTGTCCATAAATGACCCCTTAATTGTCATTTTCCCCCCTCTCTGTCCATTCCTTCTCAGGCTTACAATTACATCAGATAATACGAAGGAGTTGATGATGTTTTCATTTTTTTGTGCTAAACCAGCCAATAAGTTAACCGTAAACGGTGGACGGCATATAGCCACATGCGAGCCAGAAGAAACCCTGTTGTCGGCTGCGCTTCGCTGCGATATTGCTATCTCTCATAGCTGTCGAGTTGGCAGTTGTGCAAGTTGCAAATGCAAACTGATTAAAGGCGAAGTCAAAGAGCTGACAGATAGTGCTTACGTGTTAAGTCAAGAAGAACTAGAACAAGGTTATATCCTTGCTTGTCAAAGTGTGCCCAAGAGTGACGTAGAAATAGACGTCATATTAGGTGAAGTTACTGCGCAATTAGCAGTTAAAGAATGTTCGGGAGTGATAACAGCCCAGCAGAAATTGACTCATGATATTACCCACTTAACTATATCGTTAAATGAATCGATGAATTACACCTCTGGTCAATACGCCGAGCTCAGAATTCCTGCCTTGTCCTCAGCTTTTAGGGCCTATTCTTTCGCAGCACCTAGCGGTGGAAATCAAGTCGAATTTTTTATCCGAGAGGTCAGCGGAGGAGAATTGTCACCTCTCGTTCATTCGCGAAATTTGTTAATCACCCCTGTTGAAATGCATGGCCCTTTTGGTGACTTTTATTTACGAGAGTCAGACGCTCCAATAGTTTGTGTCGCTGGTGGCAGTGGTTTGGCGCCAATAAAAGCCTTGTTACAACAAGCTTTAAAAGAGGGCGTTACTCGTGATGTTGTTTTTTACTTTGGTGCACGCACCCAACAAGATCTTTATTGCACTGACACTATCTTGGCATTAGCAAAACAGTGGCAAGGAAGGTTTACTTACATTCCAGTGTTATCTCAAGAACCAGACGATTCACCATGGTCTGGTCAAAGAGGGCTGGTCACCGACGCTCTGAGTCAAGGCTTAACGGGGGCAGAGCATGCTTACTTGTGTGGCCCTCCTAATATGATAGATGCAGCAATTGAAGTCCTTAAAACACATTGTGTGCAGTCTGCAAATATTCATTTCGATAAATTCATAAGCAAAGCAGATCTTGTAGCTGCTTAATAAAATATAAAGAGAGTAAAAGTTATGTTCGATTACTTAAAATTTTCTTCTTTTCACCTATCGGCATTGATAACAATCGTTATGATTAGTTTAGGTGGTTGGTATATTTCAATCGGCTTTGTAGTGTTTTTTGTTGTTTATATTGGTGGCGACTGGTTGTTAGGAGACGATATTACTGAGCCTGAATATAAATATCCCAAATTACTTACATGGCAGCTTTGGTTAGCGTTACCACTAATATGTATGCTGGTGTTTGTCAGCGTTTGGCAAGTTGCATCTGTGGATGTTTTTCATTTCGGGCTGACTATTGCTAGCCTTACCGGAGTGGATATTAATGCCACAAAAGAGGCCACGTCTATCGGTCATTATCTTGTACTTGCGAGTTTTGTAGGCATAAACTTAAGTATTTTGGGTACATTAACAGGGCATGAATTGACCCATAGAACCTGGGATCCCGTTTCTATGCTAATTGGTCGTTGGTTATTGGCTTTTACTTTTGATGCAAATTTTTCTATTGAACATGTTTACGGTCACCATCGTTATGTTTGCACCAAAGCAGACCCAGCAACGGCACCACGAGGTCGAAGTGTGTATGCTCATATGTTTATCTCTACAATTAAGGGTTATATAAGTGCTTGGAAATTGGAAAAATTCCGATTGTTGAAGAAACATCAAGCCGTTTTTTCATTTCGAAACGTCGCTATTAGAGGTGTTTTGATGAGTGCTTTTT
Organism: uncultured Paraglaciecola sp.; assembly: GCF_913020055.1. Lineage (GTDB taxonomy): Bacteria > Pseudomonadota > Gammaproteobacteria > Enterobacterales > Alteromonadaceae > Paraglaciecola. The sequence goes on from NZ_CAJWCF010000088.1 coordinate 12,160, forward strand.
TAGTTTTTTCAGTGTTTTTTATAGCGGGATGGGAAGGCGCAGTGTTTTTTATTGTTATCGCGATTCTAGGTAAATTTAATTTAGAAATCATTAATTTTATTGAGCATTACGGTATGGTTCGTCATCCTGAATTACCTGTGCAGCCAAGACATTCTTGGAATACCAATAAGCGGGTTAGTTCTTGGGCTATGTTTAATTTAACCCGACATTCTCATCATCATGCTCAGGGTGAAGTACCTTTTCATCAACTCAAACCATTTAGTGAAGCACCCATGATGATAGGTGGATATTTAACGACCTATGTGATTGCGTTGATCCCGCCACTTTGGAATAAACTTATGGTTCCAAAGGTGCTTGAATGGGATCAAAAATATGCGTCAAAAGAAGAGTTATTACTGGCCAGTGAAGCCAACAAAATGAGTGGCATAAAAGCGTTAGAAAACGTCCAATACGCTGCACTTTAATGTTTAGCTGTTTTCTTTTTATCACTAAATTTAAGAGTGAATAAAAACAAAAGAAAATAACAAGCGAACGCAAACCAATAGGGTAGCGCGCCGTCTATTGAATATAAATAGGTGCCCAATAATGGTCCAACGGTAAAGCCTAATGGTCCACAGGCACCGGCTATTCCAGCCACTGCTCCTTGCTCTTCAGATGAAACCGCCACTGAAGCGCCAGCCATAAACCCAGGCCCGGCAAGTCCCATTCCTACTCCTAGAATACACATCGACAATATATACATTGCCTCGGTTTGACTTACGGCCATAATGGCAAAGGCTAACATCATAATTGGCATGGATATTCTGAGCAGAACAAACGGCCTTACATGTAATCGAGGGATTACTAAAAGTTGTACAAATAACGCGGCAGCAGCAGAGAACATCATACTAAAACCAACAATTTTAGCGGTTTCGGTTCCATCAAGACCAAGTACATCTTGAAAGCGAAACGCGATAGTTTGATGCACAATCGCAAAACCCATAAACAAAAACACACCAGCGATGACCAATGGAAATATCCTTGGATCGGTATATTTAAGTTTTAGTGGTTTCTTTAATACTTCTTTTTTTGGTAATTCTGGTAACGCAAATAGGGTTAACACCGCGGCGGCTAGGGTGAGGAAAACCGAAAAATACAAAGGTGTGAGTAAACTAATGCTGGCGAGCAAACCACCAATCGCTGGCCCCATAATAGAACCAATATTACCAGCAGCGCCTATTGCACCCATGCCTTTAATACGATCTGCAACCGTGGTGATATCCGCCATGTAGGCATTAGCTGATGGAGCTACTGCAGCCATAACAGTTGCGTTAGCTACGCGGGTAACAATTAACAGTGCTAGGGCGGTGAGGGGAATAAGGTAACCAAGCAATGCCGCTTGAAATACGCCAGCAAACAACATTGTGCCAATTGAGTAGCCAAATAGACCAATCAGTAATATCTTTCTTCTGCCACTTAAATCGCTGGCTCGCCCCCATAAAGGACTGACCAAAAAGATAGTTAAGGATGACGAAGAAATAATCGCACCTATTTGTACTTCCACCAAACCAATTTCACGACCCAGTGGCGCCAATATGGCAAATAACACTGTTTGCGCAAATCCCATCGCGCCAGCGGCTAACAACAAAGTGCGTTTGGCTAATTTATTCGCATCCGGTTGTTTCACAGACATCGAACATTCTTCAAACGTACAGATGCATTAATGGATAACGGGTGTACAAGGTTTGCAACTGCAACGTAACACGTTGTCTGTAACCTAGGCATACAGGCTTATTTGTGTGGTTAATTGGAATTTCTTTCTCATGTTTCTTTTAATATCGATCTATTGTGTATTTTTTACTTGTTTGGAAAGCCACTACTTAACTTCAATTAACACCTCATTACGGCGCCACATTGGCAGGGTAAGTGGGCCATTGTAGCCAGCTGTTACTGGTTTGCTAATTGCATTGTAGCCGTTTTCAGCCATCCAGTTTGTAAGAATATTGGTGTATTTCTTAATATTACTGTCACTCAAGGTGCCACTAAACTGAATCGCAGCCACTTTATAATCTGTTAGCTCACTTACTTTAACCTCAGGGTTTGTTGGTTTTGGAGTGGTTGCTAATGTGAAATCTTTCGGCATAACGAATGACATTAATGCATTTTCTGCACTTTCATTCATGAAAACCGGTGACGTCATGGATATTTCGGCGCCTTTTTTAGCCGTGTTGTTTTCGTCCATAATAACGGGTGCCGTCATCGCAATTTCAGCGCGCCCTTCGTTTTCACCACTGATGTACTTGAACAGTTTCCTAAATGCGTTATTCCCACTGCCACCCGCCATACTGGTTGAAACCAATATCATTGACTCATAGTTCCGCACTTCAATATTTTGCTCTTTGTCTGACATTATCGATGTATAAGGCGCGGTATCTACTTCACTCTGACCCACTACCGAACATCCAGTGACAAACATAAACGACAAGATCACCAATAATAATTTCACATTACATCCTTTGATTAAGATTACTTACTACCCAAATATTTGAGTCTTAGCCTGGAATTTTGCTAAGGTGAAGATTAGGTAGAGATTGTTTTGTGAGATTAATACGTAGATCTTTTAAATAAAGTTTCATGATTAAAATAATGCTTAACACACATATGTTTTGCAGAGCCAAATGTCACTTTGATTTGTTCTTAGGTTGGGGGTTATTAGGTTGAATAGTAGAAAAAACAATACTGTCATCGACCACAGACGAGTAGTGCAGGCTTAAACTATCAAGTATGTAGTTTTGATTGAGTTTCCAAGGTTTGTCTCGCCCTTGTTTTGGCATTTTGTCTAATGCTCTAGTAATGTAGCCAGACGTGAAATCAATAAAAGGTTCTGATTCAATGCCATTCGCAGGCAACACCGGCTCACAGTAGTCATAGTGATGTTTGTGCATATGGTTAATCAAGCGGCACACATATTGGCCGACTAAATCAGATTTAAGGGTCCACGACGCATTGGTATAACCCATTGAAAATGCAAAGTTAGGTAAACCATTCAACATCATGCCTTTGTAACAATAACTGTCGGCAACACTAAAGGGTTTTTGGTCAACGCTGAGTTGATATGAACTGAGTATTTCTAGATTGAGACCTGTTGCGGTCACAATAATATCGGCCGCCAACTCTTCACCTGATTGCAACTTCACGCCAGTCTCAGTGAATGTGTCTATGTGTTCGGTTACCACACTTGCAGTGCCACTTTTAATTGCACTAAATAAATCACCATCTGGTATCAAACATGCTCGTTGATCCCAAGGTTGGTAGCTGGGGTTGAAGTGTGTATCAACCGGGTAATCTTCTCCCAAGGCATCAATTACGCCTTGTCGTATGGCTTTTTTAACTTTCTCGGGGCGGCGTCTCGACAGGTTAAATAACAACATGCCTTGTAGAATTTTTACCCAGCGAATAATACTGTAGGCTAGTTTAACCGGTAGATAACGACGAATGACATTAGCAAACACATCTTGTTCTGGTCTGGATGCAATATATGTAGGTGAACGCTGCAGCATAGTCACATGTCCAGCAGTAGCGGCTAATGCTGGTACTAGGGTGACAGCGGTGGCTCCACTTCCAATCACAATAATGTTTTTCCCGGCATAATCTAAATCTTGCGGCCAATGTTGGGGATGAACAATATCACCGGTAAAGCGCTCAATTCCTTTAAATACAGGTGTGTAACCTTTTTCATAATTGTAATAACCGGCACCGGAAAACAAGAAATGACTCGTGTATTGGCAACATTCACCGGTTTGTACATTTTCAATTTCAGTTAACCACTTGGCACTTGCACTGTCCCAGTTGGCCGAAATGACTTTATGTTCGAATAAAATATGTTTATCGATACCGTTTTCACTTGCCGCTTCTGCAATGTATGTTTTGATATCTTCGCTAGGGGAGATGGCTTTTGGGGTGCGCCAAGGTTTGAAATTAAAACCAAAGGTAAACATGTCGGAATCAGAGCGAATACCGGGATAACGGAATAGATCCCAAGTGCCGCCAAGTGAGCTTCGCGCTTCAATAATAGCGTATTTTTTGCCTGGACAATGTTTCTGCAGGTGATAGGCCGCGCCTATACCCGAGATGCCAGCACCCACAATTAACACCTCTACTTGAACGGTTTTAATGCTCACGTTATCCACTTCCTTTTATGCAACTGTCATTCAACTGCTAGGTAGAATGCCTATATATAGCCTTCACTACAAAGTTTGTTATACAAAGCCTTGATATGTGCCGGGCCAATTTCGCAGCAGCCACCTATTATTGTCGCACCATTTCTGGCCCAGCTTATAGCATGTTCAGCATATTGCTCGGGGCTTAAGTCTTGGCGCATTTCGAGTTCTTCTACAGTATCACCTGGATATAAAGAGTCGATTGACACAAAACCATTAGCGTAAGCACCAATCTTTCGTTGTTTATTGTTTAACAGCGACCAACAGGCACTGATGGCTTCAGGTTGGCTACAGTTTAATAAGGTTGCTTGGGTATCAAAAGAGTCAAGTGCAAGTAAGGCGTTTTCTAATGATTCACCACTGCGTAATTGTGTTTGGTGTTTATCACTTACCGTTAACGCTAGCCATACAGGTTTACCGCTTTCAATTGCAGCCGTGCAGGCAGCGCGCGCTTCAGTAATAGAAGACATGGTTTCACAGATAAACATATCACTGGCGAGCGCTTGTAGTTCGACTAAGCGGCGGTAGGTGTCGAGTGAGTCTTCAAAAGAAAGGCTAACATCGGGGCGATAACTCGCTACCAACGGTGGCAGGCAACCTGCAATGGCAACATCATCACACTCGGCTATTTCAATTGCGTCTTTGGCCGCCTTCATCGCTTGCTGATGAAGGTGGGTTAATTGATCCAGTTCACCGTCTCGTTTAAGACGTTGCGGTGTGGCTGTATAGGTATTGAGTGTAATAACCCTAGCTCCACTATTAATGAATTCACTGTGTAAGTCTCTGACTAACAATGGTTCATTCAGCATAATGTCGGCAGACCATAAAGGCGTGACCTTACGTGAACTTTTGCGTAATAGTTCTTGGCCCATACCACCATCAAGTAAGGTGACTTTACTCATTTTGTTATCATCTGTTTTTAACATCTCAACCCATACAGACTGTTATTTATAGTTGTTTCAAAAGTCGAATATTTGTTAGCAGGCATGAGTTATAACGAAAAACGCTCCCGCAGAAAATGCGCAATGCCATCTTTGTGGTTATGCCCAATAACAGAAGTAGCCGATTGTTTAATTTCATCTTTTGCATTTTCTGGGGCATAACACTCATCGGCAAGGGCAAACATACTTAAATCGTTGTCACCATCACCAAAACAGATAACCTTACTGGCGCCTAATTGCTCTTTCAAATTAGTTACAGCAGAGCCTTTATTGGCGTTACGATGATGCACATCTAACCACCAAAAATTATTACCTTCTAATGCAGGCCCCGTGTAGGCAATGAGATTGTCATGAGAATTAAGCGTTGCCCACATAGCTTTAATCACGTGCTCAGTACTGATCATACTGATGTTTGTCACTTGGCTATGACTGGGTAGGGCGCCAATAGGTAATACCTTGGCTTTGCTACTAGAAAAGTACTTGTCGATCAGTTCTTTTTCTACATCATGCCTTGTTGGTGCATGATAAATGTAATGTTGATGTCCATCGATAACATTAACAAAAGGTGTAATCCCATGTGCAAACGCCAATTCAATAATGAATGCAAGTTCGTCGTTGTTAAGTAGATTATCTAGGGTAAGTTTTTCGGTTTTAGGATCCCAAACTGTGACCCCATTATTGAAAATTTGCGGCAAGCTAAAATCATGCCCCTCAACAATACGCTGAGCCGACAGCATGGTGCGGCCCGTTGCCAATGTGTAGGCAATGTCTTTGTCATTTAACAGTAACAGTGTTTCTTTGGTAAACGGCGATATTTCAGATGCATCGTTTAATAACGTGCCATCTAAATCAAAAAATATAAGTTGCATAAACAGTGACTAACTCAAGATTATGGGCAAGTACCTTGCCCTGATTGTAATAATACACAGATTAACCAATGCCTACGTTATGTTCGGTCATTTAGTTTAGAACAGTAAAAATTAAGATTAATAAGTTTGTTGTCGATCTATTTTCTCTGTTTTAAGTATTCAATGGTGTGGCAACAAAATCGTTGACTCAAAAAACTCGCCCTACTGGCGAGTTTTTGCATTTTAGGCATAACGTAAAAGAGAATCATTTTTATTTTACAACTTAGGATATCAATTATGAATAATGTAAATCGCCGTGATTTTTTAAAATTAACCGGCTCGTCTGTTATCGGCTTAACTTTTGGTAGCGTGGCATTGCGCGCTAACGCTCAAGAGCAAGTAGCCCTTGATAATCCAACGGCCGTAGCCCTTAAATATGTACATGCATCAGAGGTGGATGGTCAAAATTGCGACAATTGCCAGTATGTACAAGGTGAAAAGGGCAAAGAATGGCGTCCATGCGCCTTTTTCCCAGGTAAAGTTGTGAATGCCAAAGGCTGGTGTGCTGGGTGGGTGCAAAAAGCCGGATAAAGCTGCTTTTAGATACTTATACCATTATGTTAGCGGCTATCTAGACAGGACTAGGCTACCCAAAAAGTAGCCTAATTCTGTTTATAAACCAGTATGGTACTGACTCACTGTTGAGTCTGTGACCATAGTATTTAATGTAGCTTCTACTGCTTGTTCACCGGCTAACAGTTGTTCGAATTGGCGGATCAATTCTACTTTGTCGGGTGACTGTTTATCACCGGCGCCAATGTTGGTTAAATCAATCATGAACCCATCAAATAAATCAGACAAATCATTAATGACCTGCATATTCAAAAACTGATCGTTGTTGTAGATACTCGGGTAACCGGCTTTTTGTTTATCAATCGCAAAGGACACACCTTTTAAATTAGTAATGCTGGTTGATTTATCACAAGACAACATACAACCATTATCGATGCGCGGTTTTTCACAGCCTACACTTTGTTGGAAGAAACACTGGCGGCTGGTCATTAACAAAATCGGATGATAGATGCTGTAGAACAATTTAAAGTTCGCAGGGCGCGCAATGTTTT
>NZ_CAJWCF010000089.1 GCF_913020055.1 uncultured Paraglaciecola sp.
TCTAAAATGGAATTAATATTTGAGTTCACTATGTCTGTGAAACGCGAGAAGATACCCATAGTCTTTACCTCTTTTATCAAATGTTAGTTAAATACTGTTACTTAACTGGATTATTGGTTTTTCTTATCAACTATTATTCAATTAATAGGCCAACATGGTGACTTAACTAAATTATTGATTTTAAACAAATATTAATTTACACACTGAGCAGTGAGATCTACAATAATTAGTAAGCAGACTATTAGTTAGTCGTTTAGACCACTTTTTGAGGATATTGATGAGCCGCTTTAACCAACAAGATAATTTGCTAGGTCACTCCAATAACTTTTTAGAAGTGTTAGAGCAAATTTCACAAATCGCTCCTTTGAATAAACCTGTATTAATCATTGGTGAAAGAGGCACGGGTAAAGAGCTTGTAGCTGCCCGTATGCACTTTTTGTCTAAACGTTGGGAACAAAGTTATTTAAAACTAAATTGTGCTGCATTAAACGAAAGCTTATTAGAAAGTGAATTGTTTGGCTACGAAGCGGGTGCATTTACTGGTGCGTCTAAACGCCGAGAAGGACGATTTGAAGCTGCAGATAATGGCACCCTATTTTTAGATGAGCTGGCGAATACCTCAGGAATGGTGCAAGAAAAGCTATTGCGGGTAATTGAATATGGCGAATTTGAACGTGTGGGTGGTTCTCGTAGTGTGAAAGTTGATGTGAGGCTGGTAGCTGCAACAAATGAAGATTTACCTGCCCTAGCCGATTCAGGTGAGTTCCGAGCAGATTTATTAGATAGATTGGCATTTGACGTAATCACCCTGCCCCCTCTGCGTGAGCGCCGAGAAGACATCATGATGTTAGCTGAAAATTTTGCTATTAACATGGCCAGAGAACTTGAAATGGAGCTATTTAGTGGATTTACTGAAAAAGCCAAACGTACTTTAATGGACTACCACTGGCCGGGTAATATTCGTGAATTAAAAAATGTGATCGAACGTGCAGTCTATCGCAGCAACAATCCCAATTTGCCAGTGCATAATATTATTTTGGACCCTTTCGAGTCAATTTACCGCCCCCAAAAAAGAACCAAAACGCTCGACAGAGTTGCTCAACCAGAGGTTGTTTCTTCTCCTCCAATAGCAGAACATATACCACAAGTGCCTTTGGTTTCTGAGCAAAGAACAAACCCAAGTTTCGATTTCCCAGTGGATTTAAAAGAACTTTCCCAAGACTTTGAGATTAATTTAATTAACCAAGCATTAGCAGATAGTCAATTTAATCAAAAGAAGACCGCAGAGAAACTCGGATTAACTTATCATCAATTACGTGGTTATCTAAAAAAGTACAATTTGTTAGATCAAACTAATGAAGATATGGATTAAGCTAATATTGTGAATATAATCAAAAAGCACAACAAAAATGCTAGGTTCAAGACAATTTCAATTGTCTTAGCAAGTATATTATTGTGTGCTTGCGATGTACTTCTTCAATCGGAAACAGATCCTAATGGCATTGTATATTGTTCGGAAGGAAGCCCTGCGAGCTTTAATCCACAATTAGATACATCAGGTACGACTGTGGATGCATCTTCACACCAAATTTATGATCGATTAATAGATTTTGATCCTGTAACTGGAGATGTAGTACCCGCTTTAGCTACCAGTTGGCTGGTCAGTAATGACGGTAAAACCTATACATTTCAACTTCGACAACAAGTCCCTTTTCACCAAACTGAAACCTTTAAACCTTCACGTTTTTTTAATGCTGACGACGTGTTATTTAGTATCGATCGTTGGCGCCTGATTAACCATCCTTATCACGACATTTCAGGCGGAAGATATCCTTATACTGACAGTCTCAATCTTGGTAGTTTAATAACAAAGGTTGAGCGCATTAATGGTTATCGAGTAGAAATCACCCTTAATAAACCAGAAAGTTCGTTTCTAGCTAATTTGGCGACAGATTTCGCAGTAATATTATCCGCCGAGTATGCCGACAAACTGATTTCACGGAACCAAAAAGAGCTAATAGATTACCAGCCAATTGGCACTGGGCCTTATCAATTGGCGAACTTTCGCCAAGACCGTTATATTCGTTATACAAAACACCCCAAGTATTGGCGCCAGATCGAGTTAACTGACAAACTCATATTTGATATCACCTCTTCCAGCTCTCTTAGACTGGCTAAACTACTTACCGGCGAATGTGATGCGATTGCTTTACCAGCCCACAGTGAACTAGAAGTGATACGACAACAAGACGACTTGGTATTAGATGAAAAGCCTGGCCTGAATATAGGTTTCTGGGCGTTTAATACTTCTAAACCTCCATTTAATAATCCTGAGGTACGCCGAGCATTAGGCATGGCAATCGATAAAAATGCTTTGATTGAGGCGATTTACTTTAATAGTGCTATTGCAGCAAAGAACATTGTTCCTCCAACATCTTGGGCTTTTCAAGCTGATGTGAGATCACTTAGTTATAATCCAATCGCGGCAAAAAATTTACTACGTGAACAAGGTGTACCCGAAGACTTTTCAATGACCGTTTGGGCAATGCCAGTGCAACGAGCTTATAATCCCAATGCCATGAAAATGGCTGAACTAATCAAAGCCTATTTGCTAGAAGTCGGTATTCAAGTCAATATTATCAGTTACGAATGGTCAACATTTAGAGAGCGTTTAACCGAGGGGCTACATGACTCTGTGTTAATTGGCTGGTCGGCTGACAATGGCGACCCTGATAATTTCTACCGCCCGCTGTTGTCGTGTGCTGCCATAGAGTCTGGTACTAACAGGGCAATGTGGTGTTCTGAAGAATATGACTTATTAATTAATAAAGCTTTGCAGTATACAGACATAGGCGAACGGACCTATTTTTATGGAAAGGCGAATGAGCTACTGGCTGAACAACTGCCTTTGATCCCCATTGCCCATGCGTCTAGATACCAAGCCCATAGAAAAGAATTAGACGGGTTAGTGATTAACCCTTATGGCGGCGTGCGTTTTGGCGGAGTGAAAAAACTGTAATGGTTAATGTCTTGCTGCGCTATTTAAATCTTGTTGTTGTCACCCTTTTTATTCTGAGCTTATTGTCTTTTCTTTTGGCCTATTTATTTCCTGGTCAAGCCGTAGAAAATCTAACCGGTTTAAGGTTGGATGAGTTAAGCACATTACAAAATAACCAATTGAAATACGCTATAGACGATAATGTTTTTGTCCAATACTGGTATTACATGGGTGAGTTATTTGCCGGAAACTGGGGTGTCAGTTTTAGTTCTGGTTTACCACTATATGAAGACATTGGTCATTATCTTCCCGCTAGTATAGAGCTCAGTGCATATGCACTATTCCTGTCTTTTTTTATTGGTTTACCTTTAGGTTTCTTAGCAGCGTTACAACATCATAAACTTACCGACTATGGTCTACTATCTGTGAGCTTATTGGGTTACTCCATACCAGTATTCTGGCTGGCTTTGATCATGATTTTGGGATTTTCTCTGCAACTAGGATGGTTTCCGCTATCTGGGCGACTTAGCTTAATATTTGAAATCCCTAGTATCACGGGATTCATTTTAGTCGATATTTTACTATCTGATTCTATCGACAAACAATCAGCTCTCATTGATGCATTAAGACATCTTATTTTACCCACGTTATCCATTGCTATTGTCACCACAACATTAATATTGCGTATTACAAGGCGTTCGGTAATTGAAACCTTAAATAGTGAATTTATCTTAGCCGCTTACGCTAGAGGGTTAACGCCTAGACAGGTTTTGATGCGTCATGGAGTGAGAAATGCGTTGATACCTATTTGGCCACTGTTAGCTATGCAATTTCCCACCTTATTAACAAATGCGATGATAGTAGAAAGTATCTTTTCTTGGCCTGGTATAGGTAATTGGTTAATTCAGGCTATTTATCAACAAGATTACCCCGCGATTAGAGCTGGAATGTTAGCCGTATCTGTTTTGGTTGTTATTTTCACCATGTCGATTGATCTTACGATTCGTCTTACCGATCCAAGACGCAGGAGGGTTGGACGTGCCGCAATCTAGTTTATATCAAGAAGAGCATCATCCCTCACCGCTACAGTACACTTGGTTGGAATTCAAAAACAACCATATAGCTGTCGCTGGATTGTTTTGTTTTGTGTTCTTTTTAACCATCACTATTTTTTGCCCATTATTGGCGCCATTTGACCCGAACGTGCAACAAATAGGTGATTTGCTCATACCACCCGCTTGGGATCCTAACGGTGGCATTAGCCATTTATTTGGAACTGACGCCTTAGGTCGTGATTTATTATCTCGAATTATCTATGGCTGCAGAATGACTTTTGGCATTAGTTTACTTTTAGTTCTGGTGGCAATGCTGCTGGGTGTGGGTTTAGGAGGAGTGGCGGGAATGAGCAGAGGGTTCCGCTCGAGTTTTCTTAACCATACTTTAGACTCAATTCAAGCCATCCCTACTCTACTGATAGCCATCATTATCATCGCTATTTTAGGCCCAGGATTAGTCAATAGCATGTGGGCAATAGCACTCGCACTCATACCTCAATTTGTCCACCAAACTCGAGACTTTGTCAGACATGAATTGTCTAAAGAATATATTATGGCTGCCAAACTAGACGGAGCCAGCAATACACATATTTTTTTCCATTCCATTTTGCCAAATATGGGGGAAATGCTAGTGGTACAAGCGACTTTAGCACTATCTGTTTCTATATTGGATATCAGTGCATTAGGCTTCTTGAAACTAGGTGCTCAAGCACCTTCGTCTGAACTAGGCGCAATGCTTTTAGAAGGGATAGAAGTTGCTTACATTGCCCCATGGATTATTGCTTTGCCAGGTGGAGCATTATTTCTCATGATGATATCAATCAACTTAGTTGGCGATGGTCTGCGCTCTGCACTTAGAAATAGGCTACTACACTAATGGTTTTGCTCGATATCAAAAACCTAACCTTAGAAATTGATATATCTGGAGGATGGGTAAAGGCACTTGATAAAATCAACATGGTAATTCATGAAGGTCAAATTCATGCATTAGTTGGTGAGTCAGGCTCAGGAAAAAGTTTAATCGTTAAAGCGATTGTTGGGGCACTACCTTATCGCTGGCGAATTACTGCCGACCGAATGACTTGGAAAGGACAAAATCTATTAACTATGTCTGTCAGCGCAAGGCGTAAGATAATTCGTAAAGATATATCAGTTATTTTTCAAAACCCGATTAATTCTCTCGATCCGACCTTGACCTTAGGCCAACAGTTAAAAGAAATGTTACCCACTGACAAGTTGAGCAAACTTTGGTTTTGGCAGCGCAAAAAAGAAAAGCATGCTTTGGCGGTAAAGTTGTTACATAAAGTAGGCATTAAAAACCATCAACTATGTCTTGATAGTTACCCCCACCAAATTGCCAGTGATGTAGTGCAGAAGTTTATGATTGCCATGGCACTCGCATCTGAGCCTAGGTTAATCATTGCCGATGACCCTACAAGAGGCATGGAGGTCACATCAAAAACACAAATATTGAAGTTACTCAGTAGAGTCAACCAAGTAAAAAACATGAGTGTTTTGTTCGTCAGCCATGACTTATTAGCTATTTCCAGTATGGCTAGTTATATGACCGTTTTATATTGTGGGCAAACGGTTGAAAGTGGTGAATTACATCAACTCAGAAAACGCGCCTTCCACCCCTATACTCAAGCATTATTAGACAGCGCTCCTAGTTTTCGTAAAGACCTACCGCCTAAATCGCCGCTTAGCTCGTTAGATGGCACTATTCCTACTTTGCATCATTTACCCATAGGTTGCAGATTAGGTCCAAGGTGCCCAAGAGCTCGCAAAGAGTGTGTGGCGATACCTCAAATTAGACGGGTTCATACACATTTTTACAGTTGTCATTTCCCACTACATTGGGAAGCCAAGTGATGGATTTAATTAATGTTGAAGACTTAACGTTTCAAAATTGCACTAAACATATGTGGTCAAAAAGCCAAGTAATCTTTGATTTAGGGCCTGTGAGTTTTACTTTAAAGGCAGGCGAAACTTTGGCAATCGTGGGCGATAACAGCTCAGGTAAGTCATTATTGGCAAAACTTCTTGTAGGTTTAGAAACACCTAAAAGTGGCACCATTCATATGAATGGTGTGCAATTAAACAAATCGAATATTAGTGTCAGATGCCACGATATTAGGATGATTTTTCAAAACAGCAATGAATCCCTTAATCCAGGACTGACATTAGGTACCATTTTAGAAGAGCCACTGCGCCTCAACACCAAACTAAATGCGCAACAACGAAGTGCATTAATCGAACAGACTCTGCGACAAGTCGGCTTAATGGCGGAACATCGTTTTTTTTACCGGCATATGTTGTCAGATGGACAACGGCAAAGAATAGCGCTGGCTAGAGCCCTGATACTCAACCCTAAAGTGATTGTTGCAGATGAGCCCTTTGCTGCATTAGATCCTTCTGTGCGTTCTCAGGCAGTAAACCTGCTAATGAAATTACAACGTGATTTAGGCTTAGGATTTATATTTATTTCCCATAATCTAGGCATAGTTAGACATATATCTGACAAAGTTATCATCATGAAAGAGGGAAAAGTCGTAGAATCCGGAAAAACCGATGCCATATTCAATTGGCCAAAGGATGACTACACTAAAAAATTAGTGGAGTCGCATCAAGCATTAGTGAATAGACAACACAATTGATACTTGATACTGCTATGCAAACTGAAACAGTTATACATAGCAGCATGTTGTAATTTTATCCTACAAGCGCCAACAATATCCCAGCAGCCACGGCCGAACCTAATACACCAGCCACGTTAGGCCCCATAGCATGCATAAGTAGGAAGTTATGATGGTTAGCCTCAAGTCCAACCTTATTCACCACTCGTGCAGCCATAGGCACCGCAGATACACCAGCAGCACCAATTAACGGATTGATTGTTTGGCTACTCAGTTTACTCATCAATTTAGCCATCAATATGCCCGCAGCGGTGCCAATGGAAAATGCAATCGCACCAAGAGCCAAAATACCTAAGGTTTCAACAGTCAAAAATTTATCAGCTGATAACTTTGAGCCAACGGCTAATCCTAAAAAGATAGTCACAACATTAATTAACTCGTTTTGAGCACTATTACTTAATCTATCAACTACACCTGACTCTTTCATCAAGTTACCTAAGCAGAACATCCCTACCAAAGGTGTGGCAGTGGGCAAAAATAAAATACACAGTAATAATACCGCTAGAGGAAAGATAACTTTTTCGCGCTTAGATACAGCTCTAAGTTGCGGCATTTCAATTTTTCTTTCTTCTTCAGTCGTAAACAAACGCATGATAGGAGGCTGAATAATTGGCACTAACGCCATATAAGAATAAGCAGCTACGGCAATTGCACCTAGCAGATCAGGGGCCAATTTGGAGGCCAGAAATATTGCTGTAGGTCCATCTGCACCACCAATTATGGCGATTGCGGCGGCGTCTTGTAATGAAAATTCGAAGCCAGGTACCATGTTTAATGCAATAGCACCAAATAAGGTACCAAAGATACCAAATTGCGCAGCAGCACCAAGTAGCAGCATTCTAGGGTTGGCAATCAATGCACTAAAGTCAGTCATCGCCCCTACCCCCATGAAAATTAGGAGAGGAAATACACCTGTTTCTATACCAACGTAATAAACTAAGTAAAGTAACCCTCCAGGATCACTAAACCCAGCCAACGGAATGTTGGTTAAAACAGCACCAAAACCAATTGGTAACAACAATAAAGGTTCAAACTTCTTAACAATAGCTAGATATAGTAATAATGCGCCAACGCTCATCATGATCACCTGACCTAACTCAAAATGAGCCAGAGAGGTGCTTTGCCATAATAATTCGAGCTTTTCCATTTGGTTTCTTATCCTATGACTAATAAAGGTTGACCCGTTTGCACGGCATCACCTTCTTTGGTTGAGATATTGGATATAACGCCTGATACAGATGCACGAATTTCTGTTTCCATTTTCATAGCTTCCATAATGATAACTACGTCACCGGAATTGACTGACTGACCTTCTTTAACCAACACTTTAAAAATATTGCCTGCCAATGGTGAATTTAATGCTTGTCCTGTTGATGAAGGTGCACTAGCTGCTGGCGTTGAAGGCGAGGTATCTGACGTTGGCTGTACACTTGTTAACTCACCATTCTGGGAAACTTCAACCTTAAACACTTGACCGTCAACGCGCACCGAATACGCTTCTGCACCAGAGCTTTTTGACTCAGGCGAAGAAGTATTTGCTGCAGCGACTTGAGATGTTTGACTGGGTGCTGGCTCGAATGCAGCAGGATTGTTTCTATTTTTAAGAAACTTTAAACCGATTTGCGGAAACAAAGCATAGGTCAACACATCATCGACCAAATCATCTGCCATTTGGATGGATTCTTTTTGAGCTATGTCGGTCAGCTCAGTGGTAAGCGCAGCTAATTCGTCTTCGATTAAATCGGCTGGACGACAAGTAATCGCTTCTTTACCTTCTAATACACGTAATTGAAGTTCAGCGTTAACTGGAGCAGCCGTTGCACCATATTCACCTTTAAGTACGCCAGCCGTTTCTTTACTGATGCTTTTGTAACGTTCGCCAGTTATTACATTAATAACAGATTGAGTACCAACAATCTGTGAAGTAGGAGTCACTAAAGGAATAAAACCAAGATCCTCTCTCACTTTAGGTATTTCTAGAAGCACTTCATCCATCTTGTCTTCAGCACCTTGCTCTTTAAGTTGGCTTTCCATGTTAGTTAACATGCCACCAGGCACTTGAGCGATTAAAATACGTGCATCAACACCTTTGAGGCTGCCTTCAAACTGTGCATACTTTTTACGCACATCTCGGAAGTAACTCGCAATGTCAGTAAAGGCTGGTAATGCTAAACCTGTATCTCGCTCTGTCCCTTCAACTATAGACACGACGGTTTCGGTCGCTGTGTGTCCATAAGTCATACTCATAGACGAAATAGAGGTATCTAAAATATCAATGCCCGCATCAATCGCTTTTTGATAAGTCGCTGTACTCAATCCAGTAGTAGCATGGCAATGCATGGCAATAGGTACTTCAATAGATTCTTTTAATCTGGTTACCAACTCCTCACATTCGTAAGGTTTAAGCAATCCCGCCATATCCTTAATACAAATCGAATGCACGCCCATGTCTTGTAATTCATTGGCCATATCTAACCAAGTTTGCAAAGAATGCACAGGTGACACTGTATAAGACATGGTGCCTTGAGCATGTGCACCTTGTTTAATCGCTGCCTTAACCGCTGTTTGTAAATTACGAATATCATTCATCGCATCGAATATACGGAATACATCGACACCATTTGAGTGTGCTCGCTCAACAAACTTTTCAACCACGTCATCTGCATAATGGCGATAACCTAAAAGATTCTGCCCCCGTAACAACATTTGCTGTTTAGTTTTAGGCATGGCTTTTTTAAGCTGACGAATACGCTCCCACGGGTCTTCACCCAAATAGCGAATGCAGGAATCAAAAGTCGCCCCACCCCATGTTTCAAGAGACCAATAGCCTATATCGTCTAATTGACTTGCTATCGGCAACATGTCTTCCAGATGCATTCTGGTGGCAAGAATTGATTGGTGGGCGTCACGCAGTACAACATCTGTAATCGCTAGTGGTTTACGCATGGGGATACATCCTTAAAAAAGTTAAACTAGTGTGACTGTCTATGTTGAAAAATAGCGGCGCTGATTGCTGCCACAATTTTTGGAGACACGCCTTGATGATTAGCCAAGGTTTTATTAGTAAACTTGGTTTGGTTTTCTGTAGCGTTTAGCGACTCATCGGGTATGAGCTTATTAATCCAAGCAATCAGAGAAATAGCACCAATTAACATTGATAAAAATAAAAACACCACGACCATTCCAACTAATAATAAATTGGCGGCTTCTGCAAGAGCATTTGCGACTTCAGGTTGCATAAAAACGAGATCTCAACATTAAACATTTTATAAGATATAAGTACCATGCAGCCTAAGAAAACACAACAAAACGCCAAGAGGAAAAGTGCATAAAGAATAAGAAAATATTCGGATAATATGAATATTTACCCAACTTACCTCAATCATTAACACGATGCTTACATATGGAGTAATAAATCACACTAAAAAGTAGCCAAATTGGTATTGAATAGTTATTTATCAAAAAATAACGATTTAAAAACAAAAAAGCCCTTAAAGATAAATCTTTAAGGGCTTTAATATATGGTGCGCGTGGAAGGATTCGAACCTCCGACCACCTGGTTCGTAGCCAGGTACTCTATCCAGCTGAGCTACACGCGCATTAACACTTTTCACATCAAAATCTATGGCGGAGAGGGAGGGATTCGAACCCTCGGTACGAATAAACGTACGGTTCCTTAGCAGGGAACTGGTTTCAGCCACTCACCCACCTCTCCGGAACTTAGATCTTGCACCCATTGTCGGATATTTTACCGCTAACTAGCTTAGATTTGCTTTCTAATTAGTAAGCTTTAGCTCCCCCTAACTCAGGGTTAACCTCTCCTAAATGTGGAGCCGAAGTTTACCGATCCACATGAGTAAGTCAAACACTTTTTATGAAGTTAATGACGGCTTGCTGGCATTTTAAACGATTATTAACTAAGTGCTTATTATTTGTCAGCTTTGGGCAAAAAACACACATCAACCAAGACTAAAAATTAGACATAAAAAAAGCTGGTTACCCAGCTCTTTTTAGTCCAATCACTAATTAGTCTTCGTCAGTACTTGTTGCCTGTTCGTGGGCTGCAAGTTGAACGTTCTTTTCAGCTTGGATTCGCATATAAATTTCTTCACGATGCACAGATATTTCTTTAGGCGCGTTCACACCAATTCTTACCTGATTACCTTTTACCCCTAATACTGTCACGGTGACGTCATCACCAACCATTAGGGTTTCTCCAACACGACGAGTTAAAATTAGCATTCTATTGCTCCTTTATCCGTTAAAAGTACGATCCCTTCCTTAAAGTTAGTGTAAATTACTAGCATAGCCAGAAAACTTACCCAATCGGTTTTTCCCTATTTTTGTTGTCACCACAAAAAACAACCGAAAAATACATATCCTATTATAATTTTTCTTCTAACCAAGATTTCACTGATGCAATGGCTGAGTCTAAGTTTTGTGGTTGAGTTCCGCCAGCCTGAGCCATATCAGGACGACCTCCTCCCTTTCCACCAACCTGTTGGGCAACAAAATTAACCAATTCACCCGCTTTCACCTTGGATACTAGATCTTTTGTCACACCTACTATCAAGCTAACTTTACTTTCTTCAGCTATGCCCAAAACAATGATCGCACTGCCGAACTGATTCTTAAAGTCATCGACCATACTTCTCAGCGCTTTAGCTTCAACGCCCTGTAATACTGTAGACAACACTTTCACGCCTTTTGTTTCATATACATCAGACAATACATCTGTCGTGGCGTTACTGGCTATTTGCTGCTTTAACTTCTCTAGTTCTTTTTCTACAAGTTTGTTTTGGTCTAACACCTGCTTAATACGTACAGATAAATTTTGCGTATCGGTTTTTAATAAACCCGCCGCCTCGTTCATTTTCTGACCTTGAGCCTGCACAACCTCTAACGCTTTTCCCCCAGTAACCGCTTCTATTCTTCTGACACCGGCTGCGATACCACCTTCAGAAATAATCTTAAAGAAACCAATATTACCGGTCCTATCAACATGCGTCCCACCACACAATTCCATAGAGAAATCCCCCATAGAAACGACACGTACGTCTTCGGCATATTTTTCACCGAATAAAGCCATAGCGCCTGCAGTTTTGGCTTCGTCCAAATTCATCAATTGTGTTTTTAAAACATGATTAACACGAATTTGTTCGTTAACCAGTTTCTCAACACTTTGAAGTTCCGTATTAGTCACCGCTTCAAAATGTGAAAAATCAAAACGAAAACGGTCTTCAGATACCAACGAACCTTTCTGATTTACATGTTCGCCCAAAACTTTCTTCAATGCAGCATGCATAAGGTGTGTAGCAGTGTGATTTAGCTTTATTGCTTCACGGCGCTCTACATCAAATTCAGCTTGTACCACATCAAGTAATTTAAGCTCTGAATGGGCAATCCCCTTGTGAGCAATTGCATTACCCAACTTAACGGTGTCCCTTACAACAAAACTACCGTTAGCAGTTTTGAGTAAGCCAGAGTCTCCGACTTGACCACCTGATTCAGCATAAAAAGGGCTATTGTCTAAGACAACTACGCCTTCTTCGCCCGCACTCAATTGTTTAACTTGTTGGCCATTGGCAAACAATTCAACAATTTTCGCCGGACTACTGTACTGATCATATCCGGTAAACTCAGAAGTACAATTAGACTTTAGTAGCTCGTTATAATCTGTATCAAAATTGCTAGCTTGTTGGGCGCGTTTACGCTGCGCTGCCATAGCAGCCTTAAAACCTTCTTCATCAATACGTAGTTCTTTCTCACGGGCTACATCATTAGTTAAATCTGCCGGGAATCCGTATGTATCGTAAAGTTTAAAGACCAATTCACCAGGCACCACATCAGTATTGAGTTCGTTAAGAGCATCATTGAGGATATTCATTCCTCGCTCAAGAGTACGAATAAACTGTTCTTCTTCGGTTTTTAATACTTTTTCAATAAGTTCACGATTGGCTGTTAACTCGGGATAAGCATCGGCCATTTGATTTTCCAAAGCCTCTACCAAACGATAGAAAAACACGTCACTTGCACCCAGTTTATTACCATGTCGAACAGCCCTGCGGATGATTCGTCTTAATACATACCCTCGCCCCTCATTTGACGGAATAATACCGTCACAAATCAAGAAACTACAAGAACGGATATGATCGGCAATAACACGTAAGGACTTATCTTGTTTATCTTCAACTCCGACAATATTAGCTGTGGCCTCAATCAAATATTGAAAAATATCGATCTCATAATTGCTATGTACATTTTGAAGAATGGCTGAGATCCGCTCTAAACCCATACCCGTATCAATAGAAGGTTTAGGTAATGGCTGCATTGTCCCATCACTTTGACGATTAAATTGCATAAAAACCAAATTCCAGATTTCAATAAACCTATCACCATCTTCTTCTGGAGAGCCTGGAGGGCCGCCCCAGATATGCTCACCGTGATCATAAAAAATTTCTGAACATGGACCACAAGGCCCGGTATCACCCATAGACCAAAAATTATCTGAAGTGCTAATTCTAATAATTTTATCTTCACTCAAACCAATCTTGTTTTTCCATATATCGAAGGCTTCTTCGTCTGAATGATAGATGGTAACCAACAATTTATCTTTAGGCAGGTCCAATTCTTTAGTTAAAAAGTCCCAAGCGTACTGAATGGCATCTGTTTTAAAGTAATCGCCGAAGCTGAAGTTACCTAACATTTCGAAAAAAGTATGATGACGTGCTGTATAACCCACATTTTCTAGATCGTTATGTTTACCGCCTGCTCGCACACAACGTTGCGAAGATGTCGCTTTGTCGTAACTACGTGATTCAGTACCTAAAAACACATCTTTAAACTGGTTCATCCCAGCATTTGTAAACAAAAGTGTAGGATCGTTTGCAGGAACTAAAGATGAACTGGATACTTTTTGATGTCCCCTAGCGGCAAAAAAATCTAGAAATGCACACCGGAGCTCGGCGGTTGTTTTACTCATTTACAATCCTGAAATATTAATAATTAATGGAATTCGAATATGCCTAAACCATTATACATAGTGGTTTGGGCGCCAAAGATATCAGTTTAGTGGGCTATTGTTAAGGATAGTGTGAGTACAAAAGCGTTAATCTTTTACTGATTCAATAACATAACGAATTTGTTCATGGATAAAACCACGATAATACAAAAACCGTTGTTGTTTTTGCTGCTCTTTAAAATATTTCGCTGATTTACCAACATATTTATTTTAAACACTTTTACCGCCAATCCGTACCAGTCGATATCAAGTTCATTCATTGCTGCGCAGTAATCTGAGCCTAAATTTTATACTCTCTTAACTGGTTACGTATGCGTGATTCTCCTATGCTTTTATTCGAGCGACCTCGAATCAAAGATTCAGCAAACCTTTCATTACTTTGTCAATTATGTTGACTAAATTTGGCAATCTATTCTAGGCATAAATGACGCTCAAAATCCCGCTGCAAAAGCTTCTTGAACAATTCGTGTTTACTGTGTTCCCGTCCAGCGAGCAATCGAGTAATGGTATATTTAATGATCTTCGTATCATTCTCTGCCATATTAGGTAAGTAAATTTAGCAAAAGGTTAAACTTAACATTGTCGATATCAAGCTCGAAATATACATTCAAATTTAGCACCTCTATTGAGCAAATTGGTCAATCAATTTGGGCTCCTTTAGCTGAAGGTAGTAGCCCATTTTGCCAATACCCTTTTTTACACGCGTTAGAAACCTCTGGCTCCGTGGGTGGGAAATCGGGGTGGCAACCTTTTCATTTAGTAATTTATCAAAATTCACAGCCCGTTGGCATCCTACCTTTATATAAAAAAACACATAGTTACGGAGAATATGTATTTGATTTCGCTTGGGCAAACACTTATCGACAATATGGCGTTAACTATTACCCCAAATTAATCGCAGCTATTCCTTTTACACCAGTAACTGGCGCTAGATTAATGCTCGACGATAAAGTCGATAGGCAACAGCTACTACCCGATTTGTGCGATGAAATAACCGAGCAATTAAAATTAGAGGGCATGTCTTCGATTCACTGGTTGTTTGTTGATCAAGATTTCAGCCAGTTGTTGCAAGCCCATGGTCAAGTGCAGCGCAAAGCAATTCAGTTTGAGTGGTTTAATCGTCAATATGTTTCTTTTGAAGATTATTTGGCGTGTTTTAATTCTCGCAAAAGAAAAAATGTAAAAAAAGAACGTCTAAAAATAACCACCGAAGGTATAAAAGTCGTTCGTTTACATGGGGACAGCTTAACCGAAGAGATCATGGACTTTTTTTATCACTGTTATAAACAAACCTACTTAAAGCGCAGTGGTCATAGTGGTTATTTAACCGAAAATTTTTTTCAACAAATTTTTAAAGATTTACATAAAAATTTAATGTTAGTCATCGCTTTAAAAAACGAACAACCTGTTGCAAGCGCATTATTTGTATTTGATAAAAAGCAACTATGTGGACGTTATTGGGGTGCTTTAGAGGAAGTGCAAAATTTACATTTTGAGTGTTGTTACTACCAAGGTATAGAGTTCTGTATTGAACAAGATATCGCTCATTTTAATCCCGGCACTCAGGGCGAACATAAAATTCTAAGAGGATTTGAGCCCATATACTGTTACTCAAATCACTCACTTAGAGAACAAGCATTCCATGAAGCTGTAGAGAGGTTTGTTGAACAAGACAATACTCATATTGAACAATACAAAAACAATGCTGAAAAACTTTTACCTTTTAGACAAACAGAAGGTTAATTAGTTTTTTGCCAAATCAGCATAAAATTGTTTGCCGGCATTGAGACTCTTTCGATAAGAGTCAGAGGTTTGGCCCAATGGATCAACTCATCAATATCTCGAATTCCTCCACAACCTTGCTCATTTAGATGTTCGTCGAAGGCCGCATTTGACTCACTGGTATATTGCCCTTGAAAGTTATACGGCCCGTATTGGCAAAATATGCCACCAGCAGGCAAGTTATCAGCCACTAATTTCATCATAAGTTGTGCTTCTGAGGGTTGCATTATGTGCGTAGTATTTGCTGTATACACGGCATCAATGTGACCTAAGGGCCAATCGTTAATGCCGATTGTAAATGACATAGGCTGAAACAGATTATTAACTGAAACATCTTCAATCCAGGCCTTTATACCACCATGATTATGTGGCATATCGCTAGTATGCCATTGTAAATGTGTGAGCCTAGGAGCAAAAAAAGCGGCATGTTGACCTGTGCCAGAACCAATTTCCAGTAGTTTTTTACTGCTAGCAAGTACCCTATTCAATACGTCTAAGATAGGTTGTTTGTTATTTTCACAGGCTTGGCTAAAAGGTTTATCAAACATGACGTTCCATTAATTATTGAAGGTTAGGCCCAAGCCATTTTTCAGCTTCTAATCTACTCCAATTTTTGCGAGCTGCATAATCGAGTAATTGATCTTCTTGTATTTGTGCCACAGCAAAATAACGACAATCAGGATGCGAAAAGTAAAAACCAGATACCGCAGCACCAGGCCACATGGCGTAACTTTCTGTAAGTTTCATGCCCGTGTTTTTCTCGGTATCAAGCAGATCCCATATCAATTGTTTTTCAGTATGTTCGGGACAAGCTGCATAACCAGGAGCTGGTCTTATACCTTGGTACTTTTCGCGGATCAGTTCTTCGTTAGATAATTTTTCATCTGGTACAAAGCCCCATATTTCTTTACGCACTTTTTCATGCAAATATTCAGCAAAGGCTTCTGCAAATCGGTCAGCGAGAGACTTAACCATAATAGAATTATAATCATCGCCATCATCTTCGTATTCTTTGGCTAAACCATCCTCCCAAGTTCCCGCAGTCACCGCAAATGCGCCAAGATAATCAGCTTTGCCAGAAGACTTAGGTGCAATAAAGTCACTAAGACAATTATTTGCTCCTTTGGGTTTTTCGGTTTGTTGGCGAAGATGGTGAGCAACATGAGTCACTTCATTCCGATTTTCGTCGGCATAGATTTGAATATCATCTTGCACGCGGTTAGCTGGGAATATCCCCATAACACCACTTGCTTTGAGCTTAGGATTGTCACACAAGGTTTTCAGCATAACTTGTGCATCATCAAATAGGTTTTGCGCTTCTTTGCCTACTACTTCATCTTGTAAAATGCGTGGATACTTGCCTGCTAAAGACCAGGTTAAGAAAAACGGCGTCCAATCAATATAATCCACCAACTCAGCTAAACCAACACTCACTGCGGTCACACCTAATTTGTTAGGTACCGGAGGCTGATAATTATCCCAATCAAACTTAAAGCCATTTTCTCTGGCTTGTTCTAAGGTAACGGGTCTTGTTCGTGGCTTTTTCTTGGCATGTTGCACTCGCACCTTTTCATAATCGAGTTTTAGTTCTTCTGCATAGATTGCACGATTTTCAGCAGTGATCAGTTTTTGACACACTCCTACTGCACGACTGGCATTTGGCACGTACACGACTGGATGTTGATAATTGTGCTCAATTTTTACTGCAGTATGGGCTTTTGAAGTCGTTGCTCCACCAATTAACAAAGGCAAATCGAAGTTTAAGCGCTGCATTTCTTTTGCAACATGCACCATTTCATCAAGAGATGGCGTAATCAATCCGGACAGACCAATCATGTCGACATTTTCATCTTTGGCCACTTGCAACAATTTTGCACAAGGCACCATCACGCCAAGGTCGATGATCTCAAAGTTATTACATTGCAGTACTACGCCAACAATATTTTTGCCAATGTCATGTACATCACCTTTTACCGTCGCCAACAATATTTTGCCGTTACTGCTGCCCTTATCTTTTTCAAGTTCAATATAAGGATTAAGATAAGACACGGCCTTTTTCATGACTCGGGCAGATTTGACCACCTGAGGAAGAAACATTTTACCCTCACCAAACAAATCGCCAACTACGTTCATGCCATCCATCAATGGCCCTTCGATAACATGTAGCGGTTTTTCTGCTGCAAGGCGAGCAGCTTCAGTGTCTTCTTCTATGAAATCCATGATGCCGCGCACTAGAGCGTGCTCTAAACGTTTGTTGACTGGTAAATCACGCCATTCAAGGTTTTCTTTAACCACGGCTTTGCCGTCGCCTTGATATTTAGGGGCTAACTCTAAAAGTTTATCTGTAGCTTGGTCATGACGATTTAAAATCACGTCCTCAACCGCTTCTTTTAGCTCTGCTGGAATTTGGTCATACACTTCCAGCTGCCCAGCATTAACAATGGCCATATCCATACCTGCTTTAATCGCATGATACAAAAACACCGAATGCATAGCCTCGCGTACTGGATTGTTACCTCGAAAAGAAAAAGAGACGTTGGATAAACCACCGGACACATGAGCATGGGGTAAATTTTGACGAATACGCCGAGTCGCATTAATAAAATCTACCGCATAATTGTTATGTTCTTCAATCCCCGTTGCAACAGCAAAGATATTTGGGTCAAAAATAATATCTTGGGCAGGGAATCCAATTTTTTCAGTGAGTAATTTATAACTACGTTCACATATTTCAAATTTTCGCTCTTCGGTATCTGCCTGTCCTTTCTCGTCAAATGCCATGACAACTGTTGCTGCACCATAACGTTTTAACAACTTAGCTTGGTGTAAAAAGTTTTCTTCACCTTCTTTCAAGCTAATAGAGTTAACAATAGCTTTACCTTGTACACATTTTAAACCTGCTTCGATGACAGTCCATTTAGATGAATCAATCATGATAGGCACGCGAGAAATATCAGGTTCAGATGCAATCAAATTTAGAAAACGGGTCATGGCTGCTTCAGAGTCCAACATGGCTTCATCCATGTTGATATCTATAATTTGCGCACCGTTTTCGACCTGTTGACGGGCCACGTCTAAAGCTTTTTCGTACTCATCATTCAGGATCAAACGCTTAAACATGGCTGAACCAGTCACGTTGGTCCGTTCACCTACATTGATAAAATTTGCGGAGGTCTTAGCTTCGACGAGAATAGCTTGCTCAATATCTAAATCATTAATACTCATCACTACCGCCTAATGGACAAAAGGTTCTAAACCAGACAGGCGCATTTTCACCTCTCGTTTTACAATTTTACGAGGCGTGTAATCTTTTACCGCATCGGCGATGGCCGCAATGTGTTTTGGCGTACTGCCGCAACACCCACCAACTATGTTTAATAAGCCAGACTCTGCCCACTCTTTAATGTGCGAAGCCATCTCATCACTCTCCATATCATATTCACCAAATTCATTTGGCAAACCTGCATTCGGGTGAGCAGACACAAAACATTCAGATACTTGAGATATTTCCTCTACATATTGACGCAATAGATCAGGACCTAACGCGCAATTTAAACCAAAGGAGAAAGGCTCTATATGATTCATCGAATAATAAAAAGCTTCAGCCGT
>NZ_CAJWCF010000090.1 GCF_913020055.1 uncultured Paraglaciecola sp.
CATGACTATGTCTGCCCATACAGTGTGTTTGTATATACAGCATAGTTCAGTCCTGAGTTATCTGCACAGGCATGAAAGGTTATGACTAGTTAAGTTTATGAACATTTAACTTAATGTTTAGCGGCGTACTCTTCGTTGGTTTTCCATACACGCATAAAGTTGCCACTGAGTATTTTGATTATATTTTTGTCACTGTACCCACGATTTAATAAACCTTGGATCAAGTTGGGATAAGTTGACACATCTTTAAGATCCGTAGGTAGAGAATCACCTACACCGTCATAATCAGAGCCAATGCCCACATGGTCAATACCAATTAGTTTAACTACATGGTCAATATGATCTAATACACTGTCTAATGTGGCATAAGGTAGTGGGTTTTTAGCAGCAAACTCATCGCTAAAGTTCTTGTATTGATCGCTATCCTTACCAAATTTATCTTCTACTACTTTTTGTTCGGCACTACGTCTTTTACTCCAAGCATTGGCTCGTTTTGTGACGAAGGTTGAACCAAAATTGATTTGGATAACTCCACCATTTTCACCTAATGCTTTAATCATTTTATCATCCATATTACGCTCGAAACCGGGGGTAAAAGCGCGTAATGAAGAGTGAGAGGCGATCACGGGGGTTTTTGACAATTCAATGGTTTGATAAAAAGCCGCATCAGACACGTGGGAGATATCAATCAGCACGCCTACTTTATTCATCTTTTGTACCAGTTCTTTACCGAATGGGCTAAGGCCTTTCCATTTACGGCGCAGATCATAGGAAGAATCAGAAATATGATTCGCTTGGGAATGAGCCAAAGTGATGTAACGAATTCCGCGTTCATAAAAATGTTGTAAATTAGCTAAATCACCTTGGATAGGTGAGCCGTTTTCCATTCCCAAAGGTAATGAAATAAGGCCTTCAGCAAATTGTTGCTCTACATCGGCGGTGCTAGAGGCAATCGCAAATTTATTCGGAGCTCGGCCTACAATGGCTTCAACATAATCTATTAGTTTGTCTGCTAATTTGGTTGAGTTGGCCGAGTTATCTAGGCTAGCAGGAATATAAATCGACATAAAAGGTGCGTTTAGGCCACCTTGTTTAGCGCGCGGGTAATCAAAATCACCCTCTTTTGTGGCCTTAGTGACATCTACCCACTTTTCTTCAAGGCGATAAGGTACATCGATATGTGAGTCAATTATGATGTTTTCTTGCGCCAGCTTGTTGGCTTTATCACTGACTGTGATTGCCGAAACATGACTGACATAAAATGTGCTGATAGCGAACATTGCACTGATTTTAAGCATTCTATTCACGATAATAGTTTCCCGTAATTTAATTATCTTCCGATCCATCTATTTAAATAGATTTAGTTTTAATTGATTAAAGATGATTGTTGAGGAGAATTCCCCTAAGGACAGTTTATAGGTTGAAGAGATAAAGTAAAAGAGCCCCTTAAATTAGAGACTCATAAATACCTGTAAACTTAACTCACCTTAGTTAAATGGAAGATCAAGCTACTTTGTGGAGTCAGTAAGGGTAATTGCATACCTAGCTGCATCAATAACTCACCTGAAAACTGTTTGCCATCTATGTCCTGTAGATTAGTTTTAAAATTAAAGATTGATGCTTTTGGCCAGTGTTCGCCTGATTTTATTGGCCAGATAATATCTAATTGATAAACCGCTTTTTTGTCTAATCCAGCAAAATGGAATTGGTCAGGCAAAGACGCAGGACTACAGGCAATTAGACTGTATGAAAACAATGCTTCAGATTTGTCTTGCGAAACTATGCCTAAACCGTGCATATATTCGGGTAACTCAAGGCGGAACAGATCGCCAGAGTGCACCAAGTGTCGGTGTTTTTTATACAGCGCTACCATGGCTTTTAACTCAACAATTTCATCGTCGGTTAATTCTCGCAAATCCATTTCCATGCCCATGTGACCAAACAACACTACCGATGCGCGCATCGCCATATTGATGTTTCTATGGGTGATATGACAATCTCTTGGGCCCACATGAGTACCCATTAATTCTGCGGGAAAGAAGTATGAAAAGCCTTTTTGGATTTTAAGTCTTTCTAAGGCATCGTTTGAGTCAGATGTCCAAATTCGGTCGGTATGCGCCAGCACACCATAATCTGCGCGGCCACCGCCTGATGCGCAACTTTCAATTTCTACGCTTGGGTGAGCAGATTTTAACTTGGCGACTAACTGATAAAAAGCCTGGGTTTGATTGTGGACCGCGGGTTTACCCTGTTCATCACCCGGGTGGTTGATGTCTCTGTTCATGTCCCATTTGATGTAAGAAATATCGTATTCAGTCAATAAACTATCGATGCGCTCAAATAGGTAATCGAACACTTCTTTGCGGCTTAAATCTAATACTAATTGGTTGCGAAATCCGACCTGTGGATTGGGGGGCGTGCCTAACACCCAGTCTGGGTGAGCACGAAATAAGTCACTGTTAGGGTTAACCATTTCAGGCTCAAACCAAAGGCCAAATTCTAAACCCTCTGATTTCACATGTTCGATAAGAGGAGTTAAGCCTTGTGGATAATACGTTTTGTCTACAAACCAATCGCCTAACCCAGCCGTGTCATCATTGCGGCCAATAAACCAGCCGTCATCTAATACAAACCGTTCAGCTCCTATTGTGCTAGCACGGGAAGCCAAGTCTTTTAGGGTATCTAGATCATGATTAAAATAAATACCTTCCCAGGTATTGTAATGTACAGGTCGAGGTTTGTTTTTGACTGACGGCCTAATTAAGTGTTTACGCACATATTGGTGGAATTGCTGAGACAGCGCAGATAAACCATTACTGGTATAACTAGCGTAAAGAGTGGGGGATTTATAAGTTTGACCTTTTTGCAAAATAATTTCACCGGGTAATAGCAACTCACCCATTTGCACAAAGGCACGTCCATCGCCCATTTTTTCTGCAACAATTTTATGGTTTCCACTCCAACCAAGGTGAAACCCGAAAGCTTCCCCTTGTAATTGGTCTGTGGAATTGGTTCGCATAATGAGACCTGGGAAGCTATCGTGAGATGTTCTTCCTCTGCGGTTTTCGCGCACATAGGCCGCAAAGTTTTGTTCTAAATGGTGCTCCTGAAACTCTCCAGCCCAACGCCCTTCAAAGCCCATAATATGTTGAAAATAACTTGGGATAGGGAAGGTTGCGGCCGCGCACCAGTCTAAATTAATTGGACTCTCGCCCTTATTAATCAACTCTGTCGTAATCGTCAGAACATCGGTATCTGCGTCCATAATAAGTGTATGAATGACTTGTAGATGACGACTGATATCTGTGTTGGTTATTTTGTAGTGGTTGGGCCCGAGGCATTCAATGTTTGATATTTCAGTTGCCACTGACCATTGATCTGTTTCCCCATGCAAACTAAGGCCTGGGTGTCCGGTATAACCTTGACCTGTTGTGGGTGTTAAAGACCTAGGTATTTCTCTCATAGGAGAAGCGGGGGCTTCTTGTCTTAGCCGCAATATGCTCATCATCTGTCCAGTGCTTTGTGCAGAGAGCTTTTCACGCCAGTACATAATTTGTGGCGCTTCATTATTGCAGTCGATGACTAAACTACTGTTGCGCCCGGTCAGAGAAATATAGTTTTGTAGGGAGTTTGCCATGTTTAGATCCATAACCTTGTCGAAGCCACTGAGGAAGCTGACAGAAAAAATGATGGCTGTTATAGCGTGAGAGTCATGTCTTTTGCAATTAAAACCATCCAATTTTTCTTGGTTATAGATAAAAAAATCTCGTTAACAGCTCAATTGTTAACAAAATATAAATAGTAATAAATCATGTATATCACTGAAAGAAATATTCTTCTGTCTTATATAAGTTTAAATATGTCTTATGTAAGTGTAGATTTGTATAGCTGTAAACAGCGGTTACCTGAGACTCTGCTAGTATTATGTTCAGTTGACATTGATAGTTTAATTGCAGAATTCTATTTGTAGCTGTTAACAAGAATGCAACGTGCAATCTTTTTATGTTGTAAGAATGTTGGTGAGTTGTTGCAGGTTTGGCGGTTGCTAACTTGGTTTTACTAGGTCAAAAAATAATCTTAAGAATAATAAGGCCTTTAAATACAAAAATTTATTACATCCACAAAATAATAATTAATTAGATAAAATAGGACACATCACATGAAAAAAAATTATCTATGGACGGCAGTAAAAGCCGCCTTAATCTTACCTGCTGCTACGTTAAGCATATCTTCAGTTATCGCGCAAGAAGCAGCCGCAAATGATGCTGTTGAAGTCATCGAAGTTAGAGGTATTGTTAGCAGCTTAAAACGCGCAATGTCGAATAAAAAGGAATCTTTGATTGTTTCAGACGGTATTGCTGCCGAAGACTTAGGTAAATTTCCAGATTTAAACGTTGCCGAATCATTGCAACGTATTACAGGTGTTTCTATCGACCGGAGTGGCGGCGAAGGGCAGTTTGTTACAGTACGTGGTTTTGGTCCACAATTTAACAATGTATTAGTGAATGGCCGTCAAATCGCAACTGAAAACCCAGGTCGTGAATTTAGTTTCGATATATTAGCAGCTGAAATGATCAGCGGAGCAGATGTTTACAAAAGTACCAGAGCTGACCTACAAGAAGGTGGCATTGGGGCAACGATTAATGTGTCTACAGCCAGACCATTTGATATTGATGGTTTTAGAGTGGCCGGTTCGGCTAAAGCTACCTACGAAGATCTTAATGAAAAAACTTCACCTAGCGCATCAGTTTTAATCAGTAATACTTTTAACGATGACAGGTTAGGCGTCTTATTTTCTGCATCACATCAACAGCGTGATGTTGATATTAATTCAATTGGCACGGCCGGTTGGCGTCCAGGTATTACGGTTTCAAACACGGCCGGCGATGTACTTGCAAGTAATATATACATTCCTCGGAATATCGATCATATCTCAGATGTACAAGAACGCACTAGAACCAACGCATCTTTAGTAGTGCAGTATGCGCCAAGCGACGAAATATCTATTACCTTCGATGGATTTATGTCTGAATTTGAAGTGGACTCAGTACAACATGATCTGGCTGCTTGGTATGAGCCGACTCGTGTAGGTAGCGTTACTGTTGATCCTGAAACGCGTACAGCGACCTTTATCGACCAGGTTGGTGGCAATGCGGCGACAGATTTTGTTGAGAACACGCAAGGTAGTCGCAACGTGTCAATAAATGCTTTTGGCCTAAATGTTGAGTGGGATATTCAGGACAACCTAAAAGGTAATTTTGATCTTTCGACTTCAAGCGCTGAAAATGATACCTCTGACGGAAGCTCTTATTTCGCTGTTATCGGCATAGTCAATAACTATCAAACCTCACTTGATGGCGGTAATTTCACTACTCAGCATGATGGGTTTTCTGGTAATACATTGCCAGACGCTAGTCTGGGCCGCAGCCACGTTTATGGTAAAAGTGGTGTAGATAACGAAGATGAAGTGACTGAGTTGAGAGCCGATTTCATTTATACACCTGACAGCGACACTTTCACGCAAATGAAGTTTGGTGCTTATATGCAAGACCGTGAGAAGTCGATTCAAAACTTTAGTCATACGAATAATATTGCCGGTATGTTTGGTTTATTCGGAGGTTATCGTGGTGCTGTGCCTGCGGGGACCTTGCAGCCGTATACTGCAAATAACTTCTTCAACGGCGTAGCTGATACTTGGTATACCTATGATGGTGGGGCTTTCTTTGATGTGTTATCTACTGATACCTCATTGCAATTAGCCAATGATGCGACCTTGGGTGTACCTGATGGAACTACAGCTGCCATTATTGCGGCTAACAACGGTTGGGCTCCTGAACGTCTAGGTGATTATTCTATCATTAACGAAGAAGTTACCAGCTTATACATGGATTTCGTTTTCCAAGGTGACTTAGGTGATATGCCTTGGACTGTGAACATAGGCGCGCGTTATAGTGAGACCAGTATCTCGGTTGATGGTGCTGAGCAAGTTTTACTGGATGTTATCGCCACTAGTGATACGACCTTGTTTCAGAATGTGTTAGGTGATGCTGTCCCAGTCTCTAGAGGCAGCAGTTATGCTAATCTACTCCCCAGTGTAAACTTCAAACTGGATGTTCAGGACGATATGGTCTTACGTTTCTCTGTCTATGACTCGTTAACCAGACCTACATTGTCTCAATTATCATCGGTGACTAATATTGGTGAACCTCGATTGCAGAACTTAACTGCATCTGGTGGTAACCCAGCACTTAAACCCTTTAAGTCAGAAAACTGGGATATTTCTTACGAATGGTATTTTGGTGATGCAAGTTCATTCACCTTCGCTTACTTTAATAAAGAAGTGGATGACTTTATTACTACATTACGTGGTACAGAAAGCATAATACTTGGCGACCGTGCCAATACACCTGGGAATATTTGTGGCAATTGTGCAGCTGATCAACTTCCCCCTGGAGCCATCGTTTCTGATGAGTTACAAGGAGCGTCAGAAGACTTCTTTGTAAGTCGTCCACAAAATGGTGAAACCGCTGAAGTTAATGGTTTCGAAGTAGCAGTAACTCACGTTTGGGACAATGGTTTTGGCTTTACAGCTAATGCCACAGTTGTTAACAGTGATGCAGAAATCGACACTACTGTGTCACAAACTTTCGCCTTAGAAGGTTTGGGTGATTCACAAAACCTGATTGTTTTTTATGAGCAAGATGAATGGCAAGCGCGTATTGCTTTTAATAACAGAGAAGCCTTCCTTCAAGAACTAGGAAATGCGACTACGGGCGAGCCTAATTTCGTAGAAACTTACGGCCAATGGGATGCTAGTGCTAGTTACGATATCAATGAAAACTTAACAGTTTTTGTTGAGGGGATTAACTTGACGGGTGAAGAAACAGTTAAACATGGTCGTTTTCCTATTCAAATTACCTCCATCCAAGATACAGGTACGCGTTATGCGATTGGTGTACGTGCTAATTTCTAGTATGTAACACTGCCATGTCAGATGAATTTTATCTGACATGGCATAATGTTTAGTGTATCTAATGGCCTGTGGCAATATTGCCCGGGCCGTTTTTATCTAAAACGTTATTTATCATCAATGTATGGTTTTATTAAGTGTTGTTTTAGATAAGAATAATGAATCAAAAATGTTAAGTCGGACAGTCTCCTTATAATGTCAAAAGCAGTTAAAAAAATAGTAGTAGTAGGTGGCGGTACAGCCGGATGGTTGACCGCCGCAGTAATAGCGGCACATCACAAAAGCGACACCGATGATGGTCAACAACCAGCGTTGCAAGTTGTGTTAGTGGAATCTTCTGATATTCCCACTGTGGGAGTGGGCGAAGGTACATGGCCCACTATGAAAAACACCATGCAACAAATTGGTATTAAAGAAAGTGACTTATTTGAAAAATGCCATGCGGTATTTAAACAAGGTGGCAAATTTGTTGACTGGGTGCATGGTAATGGCGATTTCTATTACCATCCTTTTACGGTACCGCTAGGTTACGGTCGCATCGATTTGGCCCCATATGTGACTGATATTGAAAACTACGCAGTAGAGTCGAATTTTCAACACCATATTTGTGAAGCGGGTCTTGCCCCAAGAACCATGGCCGAAACAGAATATAAGGGGCAATGTAATTACGCATATCATCTGGATGCTGGTGCTTTTGCTGAGCTTTTAAAAGACCATTGTAAAAGCAAATTAGGTGTAGAACATATAGTGGCTACGGTTGATGATACGGTTTTGTCTAGTGACGGCGCAATCCAACATATTGTGGCGTCCGGCGTGGGCGAGATAAGTGCCGATTTATTTGTTGATTGCACCGGTTTTGCCTCGTTGCTTTTAGGCAAAGCGTTAGACGTACCTTTTGTACCCGTTCACGATGTATTGTTCAATGACACTGCGTTGGCCATGCAAGTCCCCTACGAAGATGTAAATAGCCCCATTGCCTGTCATACCATAGCAACAGCACAAAATGCAGGTTGGATTTGGGATATCGGTTTGACCCATAGGCGTGGTGTCGGGCATGTTTATTCGTCAGATTACTTGAGCGACGATGAAGCTGAAGCTAACTTACGCAAGTATCTTGGCGCTGCAGCTGAAGGAATTGAGACTCGAAAAATTAGTTTTAAATCGGGACACCGAAAACAGTTTTGGAAGAAAAATTGTGTAGCTGTGGGTATGGCAGCTGGTTTTGTTGAACCTCTAGAAGCCACCGCTATTATGTTGGTGGAGTTGTCGGCTCGGTATATAGCTGAAAACTTGCCGGCTGATGATTCGTTGTTACCGATCACAGAGAAACGTTTTAATCAACAAATGGACTATCGTTGGCAGCGTATTATCGACTTTCTTAAGTTGCACTACATGTTAACTAAACGCCCCGAGCCTTATTGGCAAGCCCATTGTAACCAAGCTTCAATTCCTCAAAGTTTAAAAGAAGATTTGGCAATTTGGTCCTATCGAGGGCCAACTAGCCAAGACTTTGATAGTGCAATTGAGCTTTTCCCAGCAGCTAGTTACCAATATGTGTTGTATGGAATGGGCTTTAAGCCTGATTTTAGTAAACAAAGTCACTTATACCGCCAGCAACCACAAGCCGAACAGATTATTAAACGTAACCAACAATTGACTCAACAGATGTTGCAAACATTGCCACCGCATCGAGATTATATTGAAAAGTGGCTTGCCACAGCGAATGAGAGATAACAACAGATGTCAGAACTAGTTGAATTAAGTAGTACTCAACATAAAGGTCTTAAAGTTAGAGTTAATTGTGGTGTTGAAGTCGCCGCAACCCAGCAGATAGTAAAGTTAAGAGTGAATGAAGTGGGACGGGCTGCAGGTAGTTTTCCGATATTTTTCACTCGAAATGCGCAGGACGGTGGCTTAGTGTTATCGGCCTTGACTAGCTTCGAAAATAGACAAAATATGTTTGTTAAGGATGGCCAATGGCAGTCTACTTATCAACCTAGCGCCATACAGACCTTTCCTTTTTTCTTAATGCGCTCTGCATCCGATGAAAACAGTTATACCATTGGTATCGATGAAAAAAGCCCAGTATTTTCTAAACAAAATGGCGAATTAATATTTGAAGAAAACGGCAAAGCCTCGATGCAACTGAGCCGTGCAAAAGTGTTACTCGAAGCCGATATTCAGAATGACATTCATACCTTTGCATTTGGCAAAGAGCTGGAAAAATTAGCGCTGTTAAAAAGTATCGATTTGGTAGTGCAATATCAGGATGGCACCAACCAAAACATTACTGGTTTAATCACGATTGACGAAGACAAGATGAACGTTCTATCTCCAGAGCAATTACATGGTTTAAATCAACAAGGTTATCTCGTGCAAATTCATGCCATGTTGATTTCAATCTATCAATTGAACTTAATCATACAAAAACAAAATAGTCGCAGTGACTTACCTAAAGTGGCTCAATTGAAAATTGAAGTGGCCAAAGACCGGGCTGCCGGTTAAACAACAAGTGATTACCTTGGTTTTTGTTAGAGAATAAAAACAACATTATACATTTAATAATTAATTTGCCTTTGACCCAAAAAAGGCAAATTGGCAAAGGAGCCATAATATGTCCGAAACCATGATCCAGGTGTCGATATTTGCATTTGTTACCGCACTTATTGGTTTATTAACCTATCTACAATGTAGAGGCAAAGGTCGGTTACAAAATGCTACCGAAGGCCAACAAAATAAAGAACTATTTTTGGCAGGAGGTGGGCTGAAATGGTATTTCATTGCAGGTTCAATAACCTTAACCAATTTAAGTACAGATCAACTGGTTGGCACTAATGGTACACAAATGGCTTTGCTTGCATGGTGGGAGTTTGCAGCCTTAGCTGGTTTGATGATTTTGGCCAAAGTGTTTTTGCCTTTATATTATAAATATCAGTGCACTACGACCACAGAATTATTGGAAAAACGTTACCAAAATAAAAATATACGCGCAGTGATAGGAGCGTTATTTTTCTTGAGTAGTGCTTTGATATTTTGCCCAGCGGTGATTTATTCAGGTTCTTTGTTTATGAAAACTATGTTTGATTTGGATATTCCATTGATGTACATAGCGGTAGCATTTGCCACTCTTGGGGCAATGTATGCCATTTTTGGTGGTTTGCGGGCTGTAGCTGTATCCGACACTTATTCAGGTGTGTTGCTGTTAACCATGGCGATTGCCATAGTATTTTTGGCACTTAATGCCATTGATTATGATTTTTCTACTATTCCTGCAGACAGACTCACTTTGATTGGTGATGACGAATCACCTATTCCTTGGCATACCTTATTAACAGGTATGATATTTATTCAAATGTTTTACTGGGGAACCAATCAGGTTATCACCCAGCGCGCCATGGCCGCCCCGAGCTTAAAAGAAGCTCAAAAAGGGGTGTTTGCTGCAGTGGGCATCCGTCTGTTAATTGTTCCAGCTATTGTGGTTATACCAGGCATTGTATCTTTTCAACTATATGGAGATATTGGTGACGCAGCCTATGGAAAGATAGTGGGCGATCTTCTACCTTCTTGGCTTTCGGGTATATTTGCTGCTGCGATGGCTGCAGCAGTATTATCAACCTTTAACAGTAACTTAAATTCAGCCACTGCACTTTATGTATGTGACCTTCACGAACCCTACGTTGGTCATCCAAAAAATGTTGCCAAGTTAAGTGCTTTTATTACGGCAGGGTTAACTATTATCGCTTTGTTATTGGTACCTGTTTATGCTCAAGCTGAGAGCATTATCAATCTATTGCAGCAGCTTTGGGGCTTGTTCAGTATGCCGATTTTATCAATATTTATAGTCGGTTTAGTGTTTAAAAACGTAGAAGCAAATGCCGGTATTATTGCGGTAATATTTGGGGTGTTTTTGTATGGTGCATTGTCATTTGAATTCTCACCATTTCATGCTCCTTTTGGTCTGCACTATATTCACTTAATGTTTGTGACACTTATTTCATGTGTATCGGTTGCTCTACTTATCAACAAATTGTTCTATGGCAAAAATGCTCAGTTGGCTTGGGGCAGTGACGATGGTTTGATTCAGGCTAATGAATCTTAAGGCGAAGACTTTTTAAAAATGATTGGAAATAGCGTGAATAACCTTAGAAAAAGTAATATTCGAAAATTGCCAGAGAAAGTCTTCGATGTATTGATCATCGGGGGCGGCATTAACGGTGCAGTGTCGGCAGCCGCGCTTGCGGCAAAAGGCGCAAAAGTAGCTTTGATTGATAAAGGTGACTTTGCCGGTTTTACCAGTTCTAACTCGTCAAATTTGGCTTGGGGTGGAATTAAATACCTCGAAAGCCATGAGTATGGATTGGTTAATAAGTTGTGTAAAAGCCGTAATCATTTGATGCGGAGTTACCCGTCCACCGTCAAGGAAATTCGTTTTTTCACCAGCATCCAAAAAGGGTTTCGTTTTCCGCCTTTGTTTGTCTTTATGGGGACTATTGTTTATTGGTTGATGGGGCGTTTTTTCACGCAACGTCCGCATTATTTATCAGCCAGTAAAATCAAATCTCTTGAAAACGTGGTTAACACTAAAAAAGTTAACGGTGGCTTCGAATATTCCGATGCATTTTTGCATGATAATGATGCGCGTTTTGTTTTCAATTTTATTCGTTCGAGTATGAGTTATGGTTGTATTGCTGCTAACTATGTACAAGCCAATGGTTCTGAAAAAGTAGCGGGTGAATGGAAAACCCAAGCCAAAGACGTGATCAGTGGTGAAGAGTTTGAGATTCGCTCAAAAGTTATCATCAACTCAGCAGGACCTTTTGTTGACCCGATAAATCAAATTAATCAACAGACAACCGAACACCATCATTTGTTTTCTAAGGGCATTCATCTGATTGTTGATAAAATTACTGATAGCAATAAAGTGCTTACATTCTTTGCTGATGATGGTCGGTTGTTTTTTGTTATCCCTATGGGACCTAAAACGTGCATTGGCACTACTGACACGCAAGTCGAAGATCCACATGCAAAAGTCACAGATGAAGACCGACAATTTGTATTAGACAACGTGAATAAACTTTTAGACTTACCCAAAGCGTTAACGCAAGCCGATATCATTGCAGAACGTTGCGGTGTACGCCCTCTCGCGATTAAGGGAACTGGCGGTAAAGCCGATTGGGTACAGTTAT
Organism: uncultured Paraglaciecola sp.; assembly: GCF_913020055.1. GTDB lineage: Bacteria > Pseudomonadota > Gammaproteobacteria > Enterobacterales > Alteromonadaceae > Paraglaciecola. Next base: position 12,157 of record NZ_CAJWCF010000090.1, read on the forward strand.
CGCGCAAACATGCTATTGATACAAATAAAGTCGATAAATACCTTTCCATTTTTGGTGGCAAGCTTACTGATTGTATCAACGTCGGCGACGAGGTTGCGGGGTTGATCAAAGAACTAGGTATCACTCTGCCTTACGAAGATTTTAAATGGTACGGCGAGCCAGACAATACTGTACGTGATGAGTTTTTTCATCGTGCTCAATTAATGGACTTTGATGCGCTAACACCCGCTACTTCATCGGAACCATTGACCAAACGGTTTTGGCGAAGGTATGGGCGTAATGCGATTAATATGTTAGAAAAAATTCGCGAAAATCCGGAAAAAGCAGAATTGTTAATCGAAAACTCCGAATATCTACGGGTAGAAATTGAACATGCGGCAGAGCGCGAGATGGTGACTAAATTAGATGATTTTTTACGCCGCCGCTCAAAAATATCACTGGTTGTTAGACGAGAAGACATCCTGTCTGCTCCGGGGTTAAGAGAAGCCTGTGAGATATTGTTTGGTGATGAGGCCGATGCCAAATTACAAGAATATATTGAGTCTGTGGCTTAATTATACGGATTAGGCTTAGGTTGCTATCCAAACGTTTTCACTTTACAAATATCTGAGATTTAAGCATTTGCTTTGAATCTCAGGTAACTCCCTGCCAAGGCAGCTATTGTTATTTTCTTGCGAGTCCCCACTTTTTAGAAATGAACACAAATCTTAAAATAACAGTACCGTCATACAAAAAGCATATGGAGGTTAATTTTTCCTTTCTATTCTTTGTGGTAGTACTTTTTACCTGTTTAAATTTGGCTCAAACTGAAAGTCTAACAGCCAAAGATATTGTTAGTTATACAGCTGACTATTGTGACGAACATCCTGCTGATAGTGCCAATGAATATGATTCAGGCACTGATAGCGATGGCATAATTAACGAAGTCTCGCAGTGCTTCAATCTGTTCGTTAAGTCTGATGTTGAGCATGTCAATTTTGAGCGTTTACCTAATCGCCACCACTTTAGACCACATTCCCGAGCTCCGCCGAAAGTATTTATTTAAATTCCATAACCCTGCAAAGCCCATTTGCAGAAAATAAATACATACTTTTTGGTGGTAAAAAAATGAATACTTTTAAAGCAATTCCTACAGTGAATAACGACATTTCTCAAACTAACGCTTTTGATTTAACGGCTATTCAGATTGATATCAATAGTCCCGCTGAGATTGTGGTGAATGACCTTCAATATAACTTTGCGCAAATGATTTTGCCTGACACTAGCATCGATGAAGCTTTAATCATTATGCAACGAAGTAACAATAAGTCTAAATTATATGTGGGAACAAACACTGAGTTACTAGGTGTAATCGACCATTTTACTTTAGTCAGCCGCAACGTTTTAATGATTGCGAATAGAAAAGGTATATTACGCAAAGAACTCACAGTGGCAGATATCATGAACCTAGCTGTAACAATGCCTGTTTTAAGAAAAGACAATGTTAAACAAAGTCGAGTAGGAGACCTTCTATTTACGATGCAGAAACTGGGTGAAGCACATATTAAAATTGTCGATGAAAATAGATGTTTTTGCGGCTTGGTATCTGCAATGGATATAAGCAGGGCTTTGGATAGACCTGTTGAAATTAACGTCACTGCGCATTCTTTTAAGGATTGTTTTGCTGTTATTCACGAACATACAGATCTAATTTAGGCCGCTATTTAGATAATGTTATTCACGTTGGCAAGAGTTATTTTCTCTTGCCAAATTGTTTAGTTGAATTCAGGTTATTTACAAATATATTACACTTCTATCTTTTTTAGCTTGTAAAAAAAGTAATGATCCCCAAATATTCACGTATGTCCGAATAAACTAGACGGCTCGTAAAGCCGCTTTTTAAAAAATAATTAGAGAACATTTTAATGACAATGAATTACATCCCCCTAGATAAAAACAAACATAAAGATTTACACGTAAATCATAGCAGTGATTTTGCTCATACAAAGGATACGCATTTAGCTGCGGCCTCTTTACGTGAATACGCTCAAATAGCCAGCTGTATGCCAATCATCTTTATCACAGATCCTCAAAGTCAGACTACTCATAGTGTTGCTATGTTAGGTATTGATCAAGGTGTTAACTTGTTCTTAAAAGACGAAAAATGGTCTGGACATGTAGTACCTTTGAATATTCAACGTTATCCATTTGATGTTCGCCCTGATGGCGACAAGTTGGGTGTATTTATTGATGAAAACTCTCCTTTGGTAGGTAAAGAAGGTGAGCCACTGTTTAAGGACGATGCACCTAGTCCGTATCTTGAAAATCGCCAAAAATTATTGTCTGAGTTAGCTAACAGTGAATTGGCGACGCGCGATTTCATTGCAAAAATTGAAGAATTGGGTTTATTTGATTCAATTGTTATGCGTGCACAATATGTTAACGGTCAACAACGTAATATCAATGGCATGAAAACGATCAGCGAAAAGCGTCTTCAAGAATTAGACACTGATACTATTCTCGACTTACATAAATTAGGTTATTTAGGTGCGATTTATGCGGTAATGTTATCTTTAGGCCAAATAAACCGCTTGGTTCAATTAACTCAAGGTAGTGAAAACCCTGTTAGAGGTATTCAACTTATGCCTGAAGAGGCACCAGAAGCGGCTACAGCTGAAGCTGCTCCCGCCGAAAAACCAGCCGCTAAAGCAAAGAAAGCCACTAAAAAATAGGCTTGTTAAATATTTTGCTAAAAGCCCGTTACAACTCAGGTGTAACGGGCTTTTTTTATATTTTAATAACAGACAACAAATTATTGAAATCGTCTGTCCATAATATTTTATCACCTTCAGCTATTACTAATTTAGTACTGTTTCTTTTGCTTTCAATTAAATTGATAAATTCTAGATTGTCAGATATTACCAGCCACTCTGAGGCATAATTACCTAGATTGTTTGAATATGATTTAAATATTTGTACTTGTTTATTTAAGTCATCTGCCAAGGCCGAAATCACAGGTTTTAGGTCTATATGGTTATTCGTGATATGCATTACCAACAGGCCATTTTCTCGTAGGTGTTGCCAGTACAGATGGAAAGCTTCAAGAGTGATTAAGTGAGTGGGAATTGCATCACTACTAAATGCATCTATTACTAGCAAGTCAAGTTGCTTACTGCCCAACTGACGTAACTCTGATTCAAGAGATAAGCGCCCATCACCTAATATCACATCAGTTTTAGCAACTGAGTTTGGGAGATAGTCAAAGTAGGTATTAGCAAATCGGTTGACGTTTGGGTTAATCTCATAAAAATCAATCTGATCAGCATTTCTGCCATACTCAGCAAGTACACCAGCACCTAGCCCAATTACAGCCATTTTCATAATACTTTGCCGTTGAGCATATTTTATTGCGATTGAGATACCAGTATTAGAACCAAAATAACCTTTTATAGGTTCGCGTGCTTTAGTCAAATTTTGGGAGCCATGTACGGTGGTTCCATCTACTAACCTGCGAGAGATATGTTGACCTATGTGCACGTCTTTTACAGTTAAGTAGCCATAAAAATTGCGAGCGCTGATGATATCAAAACGTGTATAGGCTTTGTCCAAGACAAGATATGAAACCACCAATCCCACTAATCCCATACTCCACGCAGTAAAAATTTTAGATTTGGGTAAATTTGGAATTGACCGAGAAACAAAATAGCTGATGCCTACCAATAAATAGATAAGCAACATAGTGATGGGATATTCTGTCAACTTTATAAAAACGATAGGGGCCATTAGTGTCACCAACATGCCCCCCAAAAAACCACCTGCAGCGAGGCATAAGTAAAATAATGTCAGGTTCTCAGGACCTGGCGTATGCTGGCGCAACTCTCCATGGCAGACCATACAGGTGACAAACAGTATCAGGCTGTACATCAAAATTTGCGACAGGCTATTGAACTGGCTACCTAGAAAAAACATTAACAAAGCGGCAAAAATACAAAATAAAAACATCGGCAACCAATAACTGCGAGAATAAAGGTTATATTTTGAGAAACTCAATATATAGCTGACGAGATATAGGCTAAGTGGTAACACCCAAAGAAAGGGCATTGGTGTGATGTTGAGCGTAAGTAGATGTGTTGTACTGAGTAAAATCATCACGCCAGCGGCGGTCAGTGAAATCCATAAAAACAAATGGGACCTTTTAGATTTGTTTATAGATAACCGAACTTTTGAGATGCGTAAAATAGACTTGTCGCGATAAATAGAAACAATCAGTGCTGCGTTTATGAGTAAAAAAAAGCTGTAAAGAATTAGCCAAAGTATCTTTTGATTAGCTAAACCCAAATATGTCTCTAGTAAAAACGGGTAAGTTAATAGTGCTGCTAACGAGCCAAGGTTAGACCAAGCGTAATACGGATAAGCAGAGTTCTTTTTAACGGTATATTGTGTATACCAGTGCTGTAGTAAAACACCTGTAGAAGATAACAGGTAAAATGGTAGTCCTATCTGAATGAAAAGGATTGATAAAATAGACATTTCTGGCGCGCTGGATATATCTTCAATCGCCACTTGTTGCAAAAGGTTAGAAACTATTCCTGCTGAGATAAGCAATAAGGTTAGTTGTATGATGAGTTGTAATTTGACACTTCTCAGTAAGCTCAAACAATAAGCGTGAAAATAACCGAGAAACAGTAATGCTTGGAAAAACAACATTGAGGTTGTCCAAACGGATGCCCCTCCACCAAAGGTAGGTAATATGCCTTTGGCTAAAATAGGTTGGATTTGAAAAAGAAGGAAAGCACTGGTGAGAATATTGAGAAGGAATAAATATTTCCGCATCGACATTTCTGTTGGTATGGTTTGTTGTGCCATAGATAGTCAATCGCAGTTGATGGGTTAACAATGTAGAAGTGCTTGAGTTTTCCTTAAGAAAACATTAGGGGCTGATTTATATAGGTTTTGGAGTTGAAGTGGGTAAAATTTTAGTTGGGTGTTGTTGGATTGATTTGACCCGTTGTCAGATTATCAAGGATGGGCAGACAATATCAGTAGAGCCGAAAGTCATGGAAGTATTTGAATGCTTGTGGACAGCTCAGAATCAAGTCGTGAGTCAGCAAAAAATATTTGAAAAAATCTGGCCAAATAGCATCTTTAATCCCAGTTCAGTGCAACGCAGTATTGCAATTTTACGTAAGACAATAGAACAAGATACTAAAAAACCTGAGTTTATTATTACTCACCCCAAACGTGGTTATAGCCTTGTTTTACACAAACCAACATTTGTCGAAAAAGTGCCGAATTGGAAACGGTCATGGCCAATATTTGTCACATTGATGGCTATTTTTAGCATTGTTACTGGCACCTTGTGGTTTGGCGTACAAGATAATAAAACAACATTCAGTCAACTAAGACCTGTTACATCTAGTGAAAGTAGTGAATATGAATTAGTAATGTCACCCAAGTCTGATATAGCTGCTTTTGTAAGAATAGGTAGTGGTAAAAAGAATCATATTTGGTTAAAAAACTTGGTCACCGGGAAAGAACGCCAAATCAGCGACGAAGCATCCAGTTATAGTAAATTAGGGTGGGCAAAAGATGGCAAGGCAGTGGCGTATGTAACCAGAACGGCCGATAATGACCAACTCTATTATATCTCTGTCGATCCATACAATTTATCGGCTATGCCTCCTGTGTTTTTGTTGGACCTACCACCCAACAGTATTGAAAGTTTTCAAATGCAGTGGTCAACCCAAGGCGATATATATTTTGTTCAAAGAGCCAAAAATACCACTACATTATTACGCCGATATTCGATTGCCAATAATACTTTAACCACACTAAAAACTTATCAGGGTAAAGAACAATTACTAACAATTGCTTTGTCACCAGATGAGAAAAATCTGGCTATGGTTTTGGATATTCAACAAAACAAAAATAATCTTATTGTGATGAACCTAATGACTTCAAATGTAACACCATTAGTTACTTTAGAAGGAAGCGTGCGGGGCATGAATTGGCACCCTAACAATCAGTCTTTACTGATCAGCAATAGAGATAAATTACAAAAGGTAACCTTGAAGAAACAAGTAACAGATATTGATTTTGATAACTTCCAGTATATTCGTAATGCCAGTTATAGTTTTGATGGCGCAGAAATTATGATGGAGTTGATCAACTTAGATGTGGATATTTTGTTTTCTCAGCAAGCAGACCCATATAATTATCAAAGATTAGTGGACACGCAGTCGTTAGATTTTTTACCCATCTATTCTGCGCAAGAAGACAAATTTGCGTTTCAATCTCACCGTAATGGATTAAAACAGCTGTTCGTATATGAACAAGGTCAACAAACCCTTATATTTAACAATCCTAATGATGAAGAATTGTTTGGTTTTGTTTGGTCAAATGACGGTGCGAAAATTATTTCAGCGAGTAAAGACAAATTGTTTTTAATTGATGTTAAGGATTCGACTTATACAGAAATCTCTCATGACAAAGGGCCGTTTTATCTGCGCGAGTGGTATAAATATGAAGACGCTTTATTGGTATCATTAGTGACCGATGACGGTATTAAACCGGCTAAGTTTGATTTAAACACCAAACAACTATCTATTTTACTAGATTCTACACCTAATTTTGAATGTGCTTATATGTCTTTGGATCAAAATGATGGTCTTTACTTCTCTGATTACAAACATATCTATACTTTAAATTCTATGGGGAATTTGGATCTGATATGGCAAGCTGAATATGGTGAAATCACGGGGTTTACTTTGGGTGAAGAGGGATTTTCAGTTGGCTTAGCGCACAAAACTGGATTTGAATTGGTTAAAATTTCCTATCAAAACTCTGAGTCAACTCCCTTGTTTACCACACATTCTGATCAAGGGTTGCACCTTACCAGTACATCAAAAAACGCCGAGAAATTTTTGTTTTCCCATGTAAAAGATAGGCTATGTTTTTGTAAACTGTTGCAATACTGTATATAATTACAGCTGTTAAGGAGGTGGTCTATGATCCCAGCACA
>NZ_CAJWCF010000091.1 GCF_913020055.1 uncultured Paraglaciecola sp.
AAAAATAACTCGCGATAAATCTTAATGCCATCTTTTTATAAGGTGTACATAAGGACTGTATTCTGATGAATAGGTTAACAGTTTTGGCAATTGTGGGTTTAGTTGGTGGATGTACTGCCTTTCCCGACCAAATCGAAGTCTCTCAGGAACAAAAATTAATTAATTTTAATGAGGTTAGCAAAAACTCAGTTGGAGAAACCGTGAGGTGGGGAGGGGTTATTACTGAGGTGAGCAAGCAAGAAGGTATTGCTAATGTGACTATCACTCAGTATCCGTTATTGGCCTCTGGTCAGCCTACCTACGTCTGGTAGCTTTGGGCGTTTTACCGCTAACTTAAATAATTCATTGAATATAAAGAACTTAGAAAAAGGAAGTGTTCTTACGCTTGTTGGAAATATTGAGGAAGTACAAAACCCATATCCAGAGCTTAGAACAACTCAATTGGCATTAGTGGAAGTAGATGATTTTTACGTCTGGAATGGCCTTTCAAAAGCGGATCACCCCAAAACGCTAGACAATGATCCTGCTTTCATTCAGCGAGGAAAGTGGGGATGGCAGGTTAGGAGCGAAAAAGAAAAACAAAGAGAGCGTCAAGAGAGATTAAACGAGAAAAATAGTCGCTACTGACAGGAAACTGTTTACCCTACTCGTGGCATTTGTTTATATTATTAGTGGTGATTTATTGCCTGAAATGGCAAAACATTGCATATTGGCGGCAAATATTTGCCGCTTTTTTTGTGTTCTAAAAAGGAAAATACGTGCAAAAAAAACTTGAATTCCATCTTGCCAATATCACTCTTTGCGGTATCGGTCATGGAGATCCTACCAAACCAATGATCTTGGCATTGCACGGGTGGTTAGATAATGCAGCAAGTTTTAATCCTATGGCTGAGCACCTTAGTGACTATTATATTGTAGCATTGGACATTACTGGTCATGGTTTGTCTTCTCATAGAAGTAATGGTGCTCACTACCATTTAATTGATTTTCCTTACGATTTACATGAATTGGTTGAGTCTCAAGGCTGGCAGTCATTTATATTGATGGGGCATTCTATGGGGGGCATCATAGCCACTCTTTATGCCAGTTGTTTTCCAGAGCATGTTAGCAAACTTATTAGTATTGAGTCTTTTGGACCTATGACTAAAGATACCCAAAGTAGTCCTACGCAGCTAAGGGACTCAATTATAAATAGACTAAAAGCGCAAAAAAGCGAAGCCACACACCCTCGAAGCATTGAGCGCACAATCGAAGCGAGAATAAAAGTGGGGGATATTAAATTAGAGTCCGCCACATTATTGATCACCCGAAATATCCGCGAGGACAATGGTCAATTATTTTTTACCACTGACCGGCGATTACGCACCTTTTCAGCCCTTAGAATGACAGAAGCCCAAGCAGAAGCTTTTATGCGCAATATTACCTGCCCTGTGTTGTTAATAACAGGGTCAAAAGGATATGAGTCAATGCGAACGATTTCACAAAAAAGAGTGGGCTGGGTTACCGATTTAACGGTCGCTGAATGTGAGGGGTATCACCACTTACATATGGACAACCCTAAGCCAGTTGCCGACAAAATAGTGCGTTTTTTAAACGTAACTTGAACTGGTCTTAGTTGTTAATCAATTGTTGATTTATCTTTGCGAAAGCTTTAGGTAGAATCGAGCGCTGTTTTATATACTATGCAATTATAATAATAAGTTGGTTTTTGCTCCTTTGCTAAGAGGGGAGCATAGAACCAGCGGCCTGGAGGTACAGTGGAAAAAATCTGGTTAAAGAATTATGACCCTAGGGTTCCTGCCGAAATCGATCCCGATCGTTATTCATCCATAGTCGATATTTTTGAACAATCTATCGAAAAATATGCTGCCAACATCAGTTATATCAATATGGGAAAAAGTATTACTTTTGCCGAGTTAGATACGCTCTCTCGTGATTTTGCTGCATATTTGCAAAATTCAGGGTTGAAGAAGGGCGATGCCGTGGCAATTATGATGCCTAACCTTATTCAATACCCAGTCGCACTGTTTGGTATACTTCGCGCGGGAATGACAGTGGTCAATGTTAACCCTTTATACACAGCAAGGGAGCTACAACACCAATTATCAGACTCCAACGCAAAAGCCATTGTTATTGTAGAAAACTTCGCTTGTACCTTGAGTGAAGTGATTAAAAACACAGCGGTAGAGACGGTATTATTAACTTCTATTGGTGATATGTTTTCGCCACTTAAAAAAGTCGTCACCAATTTTGCCATTAAACACATTAAAAAAATGGTGCCTGCCTTTGACCTACCCAATGCGAAGAAATTCTTAGTTGCGCTTAAATTAGGTCATGGCCAACCATATCAACGTCCTGAAATAACCGGCGAAGATTTGGCATTTTTACAATACACCGGTGGTACTACTGGTCTTTCCAAAGGCGCCATGTTAACCCATAGAAATATTGTGGCTAATCTGGAGCAAACCTCGAATATTTTAGAGAACGTTATAGAGCCAGGTAAAGAACTGGTTGTTACCGCTTTGCCTCTTTACCATATATTTGCATTGCAAGGTAATTGCCTGACCTTTGTTAAATTTGGCAGTCCTAACCTATTGATTACTAACCCTCGAGATATGCCTGGGTTTGTTGCTGAGTTGGCTAAGTATCCCTTCACTGTTATTACTGGTGTAAATACTTTATTTAATGGATTACTTAATACCCCAGGTTTTGCCGATTTAGATTTCAGTAAATTAAAATTTGCTTTGGGTGGTGGTGCAGCAGTACAACGTCCAGTTGCAGAACGTTGGCAAAAAACCACTGGATTTGTTTTGCTTGAAGGTTATGGGTTAACCGAATGTTGCCCAACAGTTACAGTAAACCCACCGCAACTTGAAGCCTATAAAGGTTCTATTGGTATGCCGGTACCTTCGACTGATATCAAGTTGGTTGACGAAGAAGGTAACGAAGTGCCTATGGGTGAATCTGGCGAAATGCTGGTTAAAGGTCCACAGGTGATGAAAGGTTATTTAAATCGCCCTGAAGCCACAGCTGAGATGATCGTAGACGGCTGGTTAGCCACAGGCGACATTGCCACATGTGATGAAGATGGTTATTTTTATATTGTTGATCGCAAAAAAGATATGATTTTGGTGTCAGGTTTTAACGTCTTTCCAAATGAAATTGAAGAAGTAGCAGCAATGCATGAAGATGTAGTCGAAGCTGCCGCAATAGGTGTGCCACATGACGTCTCTGGCGAAATTGTTAAATTAGTCGCAGTACGCAAAAACGATAATTTATCTGAAAAAGATTTAATCGAACATTGTCGTAAACACTTAACTGGTTATAAGGTACCGAAAAAAGTTGAGTTCACAGACGAGCTTCCTAAAACTAATGTTGGTAAGATACTGCGTAGAGAATTAAGAGATAAATAATCTCATCGCTTTACGTTTATACTCTAAGGGCTTTTGAACTTTCATCTGTTTCCTTGATAAAAAGCCGGCTCTAGCCGGTTTTTTTATGGAGCTTGTCATCACTAATTTGGAAATCCATGCAATACAATTTTATAACGAGTAATCAAGCACTCGCCGACTTTTGTCAGCAAGCCAGTCAGGCAGAAGCCATAGCAGTGGATACCGAATTTGTTCGTACACGTACCTTATACCCACAATTGGGACTTATTCAAATTTACGATGGGAAACAATTGGTGTTAGTTGATCCCCTATCAATTGATGACTTTTCCAGTTTGACTGAGTTATTAACCAACCCAAATGTGGTCAAAATATTACATTCGTGCTCTGAAGATTTAGAAACGTTTTGGCATGCATTTAAAGTAATGCCAAGCCCTATCTTTGATAGTCAGTTTGCCGCCAGTATCGTTGGAATGGGGCCTGCACTGGGTTATGCCAAGTTGGTAGAAATCATGCTTGATGTGATTGTCGATAAAGGCGAATCGCGCACAGATTGGTTAGCGAGGCCTTTACGTGATGAACAGTGTGACTATGCAGCTAAAGATGTTTTGTATTTGTTTCAACTTTATCCAGAGCTTAAAGCAAGGGTGGAAGAACAAAATAAACTTTCTTGGGTGTTTGATGAAATTGCTCATCTGGCAGCAAAAAAACAGACGCCAATACCTTTAGATTCAGTATATTTGACGATTAAAAATAGCTGGAAGCTCTCGAGTAAAGCTGTGTTGGTTTTGAAAGAATTGGCCGCTTGGCGTACCTCTACTGCAAGGCAGCGAGATATGGCATTAAATTTTGTGGTGCGAGAGGAAAATTTGGTTTCAATTGCTACACTGCAACCATCAAGTAAAAACGAATTACGCGCAATCCAAGGTATGAACCCTCACGAAGTAAGGATCCATGGTGATGCTTTGTTAGCCATAGTTGCTGACTGCAAAAAGGTAAGTGAAGAAGCTTATCCGCCAAGAGTAAAGCGATTAAATGATATCGAAGACTATAAAAATACGGCTGCAAGCGTTAAAAAATTATGCCTAAGTATCGCTGAAAAACATGGCATTCCACCTGAGTTGGTTGGTTCTAAAAAACAAATTAATCAATTACTTAAATGGTGTTGGTTTAATCAGGATGAAACCCGAGACATGGGCTTACAACCGGATTTATTGAGTAGTTGGCGTCGAGAGTTATTTGTTAATGATCTAGTTAAAATTGAAGCACTTAACCTTAGTAGTCAACAGTTTGAGGAAAAGTCATAATGTTGTGCGCGGTATACAAAAGCAGTAAAAAACAAGAAACCTATTTGTATGTGCCCGGCAGAGACGACTTTTCCAAAGTGCCCGAAGCACTGTTAAAAACATTTGGCACACCAGTATTTTTGATGATCATGCCATTGAAAAAAGACCGTGAACTGGCGCGTATAGATATTAATAAATTGCGTACTGAACTTAAAATGAATGGCTTTTATCTGCAGCTCCCACCCCCCACTGAAAACTTGCTTAAAACGCATTTGCAGCAACAGAACTCAGACTAAAACTAAATTCCATGAAATATAATTACTTCTTTTTACTATTTTTAGTCAGTCAATCTTTGTTTGCTAAACCAACCTTTGAGGAGTATTTGATTGATTTGAAGGTAGAAGCCGCAGAGCGAGGTTACGCATCTCATTTTGTTGAAAAGGTGTTCTCAGGCGTAACTTATCGTAAAAAAACAGTCACAGCGGATAAAAATCAACCTGAAACAAAATTAACACTAGATACTTACCTAGCTACCCGGGTTCCTGATTGGAAAGTTAAAAAAGCCATTAATTTAATGGCACAAAACTGGGATTTGTTAGACAGAGTCGAAAAGCAGTTTGGTGTGCAGAAACGTTTTATTGTTGCCTTATGGGGCAACGAAAGCAATTTTGGGCGTTTTATGGGTAAACATTCAGTGATTAATTCACTGGTGACCCTAGCTTATGAGGGTAGGCGAGAGACCTTGTTTAAAAAACAACTCTTTGCTGCTTTAAAAATCCTTCAGCAAGGACATATTGAATTAGAAGATTTTGTTGGTTCATGGGCCGGTGCTATGGGCCAGAGTCAATTTATGCCCACCTCATTTTTAGACTATGCTATTGATTTTAATAACGATGGTAGAAAAGATATATGGAATAATAAGGCTGATGTATTTGCATCTATTGCTAATTTTCTTAAAAAAGAGGGTTGGAGCAGTGATTTAACTTGGGGTCGTCAAGTTAGCTTGTTAGAAAATTTTGTGTTTTCTGTAGTGGGTTTGCATCCAGCTAATAAGCGATTGTTAGCTGATTGGCAGGACATGGGGGTCAGGCGTTACGATGGCCAAGATTTACCCAAAGTGCCAATAAAAGCGTCACTAATTAACCCTGATGGAGAACAAGGGCGGATATATTTAGTATACGAAAATTTTCATACATTAATGAAATGGAACCGTTCGAGCTATTTTGGAGTATCAGTCAGTTACTTATCGGATCGCATTAAAAAAGGGTCATAAAAGGATGTTTGAATATAGACATAGTGATAGTGATGGCAAAAGTATTGATTTGCCCGTTGGCAAAGTAGTCTGTGTAGGGCGAAATTATCTCCAACATATCAAAGAATTAGAAAATGAAGTGCCAAGTGAACCATTGTTGTTTATTAAACCGAGTACAGCATTATCACATCTGCATAAACCAGTAGTCATACCTAAAGAGTTAGGTCCTTGTCATAATGAATTGGAACTGGCGATATTGATTAAGTCTACTCTGAGCAATGCCTGCATAGAGAATGTAGAAGCAACCATTTGGGGAGTAGGTCTAGGTTTAGATTTAACACTACGGGATGTTCAAAATGTTTTGAAAAAGCAAGGCCATCCATGGGAGCGTGCAAAAGCTTTCGACTTTAGTTGCCCTATGTCGCAATTTGTCATGAAAGACCGAATTGAAAATTTATCCGATATAAATTTTAGTTTGCATGTGAATAATGAATTAAGGCAACAGGGTAATAGCCAAGATATGTTGTTTACTGTACTAAAGTTATTAGCAAATATTTCTAAAACCTTTACCCTTTTACCTGGGGATATTGTAATGACGGGCACGCCAAAAGGCGTAGCAGCGTTATCAGTTGATGATCAGTTAACAATAGAATTGAATGAACATTTTTCAGTTAAGACATGTGTTGTATAAATTATGAAGTTTTCTTTTGAGTTTGTAGTAGACCCAGCAAATAAATTGTTGATTTGTGAAGCTTTTGGCGAAGCGGACGACATTATTGATATTGAACATATGTTAAAAACCATTGTAAAAATAGCCGGTAAAAATCAAGTGAAAAATGTGGTGCTAGATGGCACCGAATTTAAAATTCTTTGTACTAACGTTGAAATCGCTAGTCTCCTGATGACAATTCAGGAGAACGATTGGCTTGGTGATTTAAAAATCGCTAGGATTGTCAATCCAGAGCTGAATATACAGAATGTGATCGAAGGTATGGCTGAAAAGTTATCTTTGTCGATTAAAAATTTCGAGACAAGAAGTGAAGCGATGCTTTGGTTGATGTTTGATAAAGTGCGAGATGAGCCTTAATGAATAATAAATGTAGGAACTTGCATGGATAAGTATTGGGAAACCACGCCTCTTGAAAAGATGACTGAAAAACAATGGGAAGGTGTATGTGATGGTTGTGCCAAATGTTGTTTACATAAATTTATAGATGATGAAAGCGTTACCGAGCCTGCTACGACTGATCAAATTAATGTGGGTGAAAAGATTCACTACACTAATATTGCCTGTAATTTATTAAATACTAAAACCTGTTTATGTACCCAGTACTCAGAACGAACCACACTTGTACCAGAATGCGTCAAACTAACAAAAAGTAATCTTCAAGATATCTTTTTTATGCCTCCCAGTTGCAGTTATCGCAGACTATACGAAGGTAGAGGACTACCCAGTTGGCATCCTCTGTTAAATAACAATAAAAAGTCAGTTATGCATAAAACAGGCATGTCAGTAAGGGCTAAAACAGTATCTGACAAAGATGTAGATCTTGAACAATTCGAAGACTACATCGCATTATGGCCGATTGAAGATTTAGATTAGAACTATTAAAGCAACCCTTCTAAATATCTAGAAGGGTTGCTAGTATTTAACTGTTTCTATCTAGATGTTCAAAATCGACTTCTTCGTCTTTTATTCCAGCATCAGGATCGTTGTACACTTCTAAATCTAATTCGTTTTCACTTTTAGCCACTATACAAGCCACCATACAGTCACCAGTTACATTAACAGCGGTGCGGGTCATATCTAATAACCTGTCCACGCCTATGATAAGTGCAATGCCTTCTACAGGTAAATTTACTTGTTGTAGCACCATAGCCAGCATTATAAGGCCTACACCTGGCACGCCTGCTGTGCCTATAGAAGCAAGTGTTGCGGTGAGTATGACCATCATGTAATCACTCATAGTTAAATCTACTGCGTAAACTTGTGCAATAAATACGGTGGCTACACCTTGCATGATGGCGGTACCATCCATGTTAATGGTTGATCCAAGGGGCACAGTAAAGGAAGCAACAGAGCGTTTTACTCCCAGTTTTTTAATGGCCGTTTCCATGGTAATAGGTAACGTCGCGCTACTACTCGATGTACTAAAAGCAAACAATGCAGCATCGCGCATTTTTCTAATCAAGGTGAGTGGGCTCAAACCACTAATTGTTTTTAAAATAATAGGGTAGGAGACAAACGCGTGGACCAACAAGACAAATACAACCAGCAAGAAGTACTTAAGTAAACTCGCAATGGTGTCAAAACCTATAGTGGCGAACAACTTGGCCATCAAGACGAATACACCATAGGGTGCCAGGTTCATCAAAATAGTCACCAGCTTCATAATAACGGTGCTTAAATCTTCAAATACTGCAGTCAGTCTTTTACCAGTATCACCTGTCATCGCCATGGCTATACCAAATAACACAGCAAACACAATGATTTGTAACATGTTTCCTTCGGCCATCGCATTGATGGGATTGGTAGGCATCATATTGATGATAACTTGACCTAAGGTTGGCGCTTCTTTGGCAACATAGGTGGATTCAGTTGTTAGGTTTAATCCCTCGCCCGGAGCAACTAACAAGGCAAAAGTTACCGCTAGACTTATCGCAATGGCCGTTGTAGTAATATATAGCAATATCGACTTGCCACCTAAACGTCCTAGTTTAGACGGATCTGACAAGCTAGACGTGCCACATACCAAAGAAACAAAAACTAAAGGTACAACCAGCATCTTTAAACTGGCGATAAATATACTTCCCACTACATTAAATATACCTTCGACTAAAAGTGCATACGTTGAAACATGCAAGCCGAATACACTAAAGGAAAAATCTCCGCTATCATCAAACAACCATTGTAATAAAGCTCCGATAACTATT
Organism: uncultured Paraglaciecola sp.; assembly: GCF_913020055.1. Taxonomy (GTDB): domain Bacteria; phylum Pseudomonadota; class Gammaproteobacteria; order Enterobacterales; family Alteromonadaceae; genus Paraglaciecola. Next base: position 8,862 of record NZ_CAJWCF010000091.1, read on the forward strand.
CCGGCAATCATGCCGATAAAGATCCGAGCGGTAAGTCCAAGTTTTTGTGATGTGGGTTTTGGTGATGATAAGTTTGTTGATGTGGTCATGAAAATCCTAAGCTTTATTTTTGTTAAAAGTCGCGAATATTAGTGCTGTTGAATTTGGTTTCTAGTTAACCTGAAGCTAGGTTAACAAGATTGTTGGTTAAGCTGAACTGTTTAAGTGAATTTGCCATCACAATATGGCTCATGTGTATAGGAAAGGTTTATGATTTTACGTTTTAGAACACTGTTTGGATTTTTGGCTCTACTTAGCCTTTTCTCTTGTGGAGGCGGAGGAAGCCTGTCTCGTGATGATAGTGTCGGTGGCGGCAACACCGGCGGTGGGACGGTTACTGTCACTAGAAGTATACAATTGGTGTTTACCGATTCAAGCGGGCAACCATCGACCTCATTGACTGAATCGACTCCTTTGACGTTAACTGCAACTGCAACTGACTCAAATGGTGACCCGGTTACTTCTACTTTAATCACCTACACATTTCAGCCTGAAGGATTGGCAGTATTTGGTAATGATTCTGGTACAGCCTCTACAGATTCAAATGGCGTGGCAACGATTAACATCTTGGTTGGCGAGAACTCTGGTGCGGGTGAAGTAACCGCCACTCTCAGTTCTGGTGAAACAGCCACTACTACTTATAACTCGGCAGGCACCACCTTTGTTGGCGAGCAACCAGCCTCATTGGACTTATATGCTAGTTCAATTCAATTAGCGTCAAGTGGTTCTGACGAAATAGAACTCATCGCTTTAGTAAAAGATGCAAATAATGTATTGCTCGAAGGTGTAGATGTGACATTTTCTGTTAACTCTGAAGCTAGCTTACAAGTTACTCAAGGCACAACAGGCCCAGATGGTATAGCTAGAGCATTATTGGATACTCAAAATAAACCTGAAAACAGAACGATTACTGTTATCGCTAGTGCATCTGGTTTGGCGGAATCGGAAACCTTAGATATTGCAGTCGTAGGTACCCAAATAAATATAGATGGTGCTTCATCGGCTATTATCGATGCTCCTGTGCTGCTTACCATTAGTTTACTTGACTCAGATGGTAAAGGTATTGCTAACTCAGAGTTGAGCGTGAGTGCGCTTACTGGAGCGATAAGTAATACCTCGCCGGTTACCACTACTAGTGGTCAAGTAACGATAGAATATTTAGCCAGTGCATCGGGTGAAGATGTCATTACTGCTAGTGCTCTGAATGCTCAAAGTACCTTTGATATTGTTATCCAACAAGATGACTTCTCCTTTACTACAGTTCCAGCACAAGAGATTGCTTTGAATGAAACCGGCACTTTGACCTTAACTTGGTTAAGAGATGAGGTTGAATTTGTTGGCGGTGATATTTCATTTACATCCTCTCGAGGCACTATTACGCTGGCAGATGATGTCACTGATGCCAATGGCCAAGCTAGCTTTAGCATAGAGTCAGACAATGCAGGTTTTGCTTCAATCTCTGCCACTGGGACTGACGGGGCAGGTGTTCTGGTTAGCGCAAGAGCGGAAGTTGAGTTTGTTGCTACCGTTGCAGATAACATCATAGTGGATGGCTCGCCAGATTCTGTTGGACCAGATGGACAAACGAGTACCATTACTGCAGTGGTAAGAGATGCTGCTGGTAATTTGGTTAAAGGTAAAGTCATTAACTTTTTAGTCGATGATGTCAGTGGCGGTAATATTTCAGTGAACCAAGCCACAACTGACCGTAGCGGTATCGCTTCTACAGTTTATCAATCGAATGCTGTTAGTACCTTTGAAGCGGTGAAAGTGTATGCCACGGTTGATGACAACCAATCTATTTCAAACTTTACTAGTTTAACGGTAGGGGCGAGAGCATTTGATGTGTCTATTGGTACAGGTAGATTAATTGAAATACCTACAGATTCTTCTTATTCAAAAGAGTTTTCAGTGTTTGTCACTGACCCTGACTCCAACCCAGTTGAAAATGTTAATTTAACCTTTTCAGCAACACCAGAAAAGTTTGCGTTAGGCGGTGTTTATCGTAAGGGGTTTTGGGTATATAACGAAGAATTAGATGTGTGGCAGACCTTTACCACAGCCGTATGTGCAAACGAAGATGTGGATGGAAATGGCATTTTAGATGCCGGAGAAGATATTAATGGTGATGGACAGCTTACTCCAGGTAATGTCGCTTCTATTCCTGCCACAGGTGTGACCGATGCGAACGGCCAAATGTTAGTTGACATCAGTTACGCAAAACAATTTGGTGCATGGGCAGATATTACTATTGCGGTAAATGGAGAATCCGCTGGTAGCGAAGCCTCAGAAACACAAAACTTCAGTTTGAGTGTAGCGGCTGCAGATTTAAAAGATGAAGCCTCTCCGCCACCTAATAGTCCTTATGGAATAGGCGCAAACTGCAACGATATAGATTAAATAAAAAAGCCCGATAGATTCGGGCTTTTTACTAAATGAAGATTAACAATTATTCAATCTAGGCTCGGTTTTTACCGGGCTTTTAGTTGTTTGACACTGACAATTATTAAACCTGTTGGAAAGGATAAACCGAACCCAAACTCAATAATTGGGTCAACTCATCTAACGCTGTTCTAGATTCAATTAATAATTGTGGATCACTCAGATCGTTCACATGTAAGGTATCGCGATAATGTTTATCAACCCAAGTATTTAAGCGCTCAAATTGACTGTCGTTAATTAATGTACTTTGATTCACTGCAGCATATTCTTTTTCATTCATCGCCACTCGTAAGCGCAAACAGGCTGGTCCACCACCGTTACGCATGCTCTCTTTAACATCATGGTAATAAACATGTTTAATCGGCGTGTTTTGCCCGACTAAATTAGTTAAATAGTTAGACACGGCTGGATTTTCTTTACAGTCAGTAGGTGCAATTATTGCCATATCACCATTCGCTAACGTGATAATTTGAGTGTTAAATAAGTAACTTTTAATCGCGTCTTGCACAGTCACTTCATCAGTTTTTACACAGATAAAGTGCAAGTCATCGCCAACAAATTTTTGTTTTATTTCAGCAATTGCCTGTGGTGATTGATAGAAGGCTTGTTCGTGATAGAACAAAACATTTTGGTTACCTACGGCAATCACATCATTATGAAATACACCTTGATCAATTAAATCAGGGTTTTGCTGCACATAAACAATATTTTCATCGCTAAGTCCGTGCAATCTGGCTACTGCTTGACTCGCTTCGAGTGTTTGTCGTGCTGGGAATTTTTTCGGTGCAGGTTTGCTGGTATCAAACGCATGACGGCCATAAACAAATATTTCTAGACCCGTTTTGCCATATTCTCTGCAAAGGCGTGTGTGGTTAGCTGCGCCTTCGTCACCAAAGTGTTCGTTATCTGGCAAATGAGTATGATGTGCAAAATACTCTTTATTGGCAAAGGTCGCTTGCAGAATTCTGCCAGTAACTTCTGGTTCCAATGACCTATGGTACTTATTGGTTAAATTGGCAGGAGTGAAGTGAATTTTTCCATCACCGGTATCCGCGCTAGGTGATACGGTAGCCGCATTGGCAGTCCACATACTTGACGCCGAACAACATGCCTGAAATATAGCCGGCGCCTGTTTGGCGGCCATGGTTAAAACGTTCGCATCAGTTCCACCAAAGCCTAATCTACGCAGTGAAGCAATGTCAGGGCGCTCCTGTGGCGCCAGAACACCTTGAACCATGCCAAGGTCAGCTAGGGCCTTCATTTTCTTTAACCCTTGCTTAGCGGCCTGTTTAGGACTGCTTGAAGCACTCGCATTACTCAACGATGCTACATTACCGTATGACAACCCTGCATAATTATGGGTCGGTCCCACTAATCCATCAAAATTGGCTTCAAATTGCTTCATCTAAACCTCACTTACTGTTGTTTATCCATGACAATTAGGTCATTTACACCTGATATTTTTTGTCTAAAATAACGTTCAAGAAACGAATTGCTGAGCATTATACTGTTTTTGTTTGTTCTGCCAATGCAGCTGTTCGAAAAGTGAACAGCGAAATGCGCCGCAAAAAAAAGAATATTGGATAAGTATGAAGAAGAACTTGTTTTATATTCATTTTGTCGATATATGTTAAAAAGCATTTTTGAGAGGTAAATGTGTAGTTACGTTTGCCTAACCAATAAAAACCTATAAAAATCAAAGGTTAAAACCAATTTATGGCAAAACATCTAGTCATTGTCGAATCACCGGCGAAGGCAAAAACGATTAATAAATATCTCGGCAAAGATTTTATTGTTAAATCTAGTGTCGGTCACGTTCGGGATCTTCCTCACAAGGCTGTGGGCAAAGTTGCGCCTAAAAAACCAGCAAAAGAACTCAAACTTCTCTCTGAAAAAAAGCGCGAAAAGTATTTGCGTGAATATGACTATAAAAAATTAGTCGATCGTATGGGTATCGATCCTAAAAATGATTGGCAAGCTCATTACGATGTGCTAGAAGGTAAAGAAAAAGTTGTTAACGAACTCAAAAAGTTGGCAAAAAATGCCGACACTGTTTATCTCGCAACGGATTTGGATAGGGAAGGGGAAGCCATTGCTTGGCATTTGCGTGAGTTAATTGATGAACCTGGCAAAGATTTTCAGCGAGTGGTATTTAACGAAATCACTAAAAACGCAATCCAAGAAGCCTTTTCGCATCCTGGAAGATTGAATATAGAAATGGCGAATGCCCAACAAGCCAGACGTTTTCTGGACCGTGTTGTAGGTTTTATGGTGTCGCCATTATTGTGGAAAAAAGTAGCTCGAGGCTTGTCAGCAGGCCGTGTTCAATCGGTTGCTGTGCGTTTAGTTGTTGAACGTGAACGGGAAATTAAAGCCTTTGTACCTGAAGAATTTTGGGATCTACATGCAGATTTAAATACCGCAAAACAAACCAACTTGCGTATGCAAGTGGTCAGAGAAAGTGGCGCGGCATTTAAGCCGGTGAATAAAGCCCAGACTGACAAAGCCGTGAGCTTTTTAGAAAGTGCGAGTTATCAAGTGGTTAGTCGCGAATCTAGGCCTACTCAGAGTAAACCGTCAGCGCCTTTTATCACTTCAACGCTACAACAATCTGCCAGTACCCGTTTGGGCTTTGGTGTAAAGAAAACCATGATGATGGCTCAGCGTTTGTATGAAGCCGGTCACATTACTTACATGCGTACTGACTCTACCCACTTGGGTAAAGAAGCAGTAGACAGCTGCCGCGATTACATTACCGATAATTTTGGCAATAACTACTTGCCAGAAAATCCGATTAAATATGGCAGTAAAGAAGGCGCACAAGAGGCTCATGAAGCTATTCGCCCCTCTAATGTGTTACTGAAATCTGAATCCATCACAGATGTTGAGCGTGATGCGCAACGTTTATACGAATTAATTTGGCGTCAGTTTGTGGCATGTCAAATGACCCCTGCTAAATATGATGCAAGTACCATCAGAGTCAAAGCAGGTGAGTTTGAATTAACCGCAAAAGGCCGCGTATTAAAGTTTGATGGTTGGACTAAAGTACAAAACCCACAGCGTAAAAAAGGTGAAGAAGATTTATTGTTGCCTGATGTAAAAGAAGGTGAGAGCTTAGACCTTAAAAACCTAGATCCTAAACAACATTTTACTAAACCAGTGGCACGTTTTAATGAAGCTTCATTGGTTAAAGAGTTGGAAAAACGCGGCATTGGTCGCCCATCTACTTACGCCAGTATAATCTCTACCATTCAAGATAGAGGTTACGCTAGAATCGAAAGTAAACGATTTTATGCTGAAAAAATGGGGGAGATTGTCAACGATAGACTGATGGAAAATTTTGATGACTTAATTGGTTACGATTTTACCGCAAACATGGAACAACAACTGGATGCAATTGCTGAAGGCAAAGCCTCATGGAAAGGAGTGTTAGATGAGTTTTATGTGGACTTTGAGCAAAAATTACATATTGCTGAAAAGTCGCCAGAAGAAGGGGGGATGCGTTTAAATCAGGCTATTCCTACTGATATTGAGTGCCCTAAATGTGGACGTCCAATGAATGTTCGTACCGCTAGCACAGGCGTGTTTTTAGGTTGTTCTGGTTACAGTTTACCGCCTAAAGAGCGCTGTACAGGTACTATGAATTTGACCTCTGGTGATGAAGTCATCAAAGTCGAAGATGAAGAAGAATTAGAAACCGAAGTATTACGTTCAAAACGCCGTTGTGATGACTGTGGTACAGCTATGGATAGCTATTTAGTCGACGAGTCTCGCAAGTTACATGTGTGCGGAAACTCTCCAGCGTGTGAAGGCATTCAAGTGGAAAAAGGCACCTTTAAAATTAAAGGTTATGAAGGGCCTATTCTTGAGTGTGATAAATGCAAATCGAATATGGAATTGAAAAGCGGCCGTTTTGGTAAATATTTTGGTTGTACTAACGAGGAGTGTAAGAACACTCGTAAGTTACTCAGAAATGGCGAAGCCGCGCCACCTAAAGAAGATCCTACTGATTTGCCTGAATTAGAATGTGTTAAATCTGATGCGCATTTTGTACTCAGAGACGGTGCATCAGGCATTTTCTTAGCGGCGCATAATTTTCCTAAATCAAGAGAAACCCGTGCTCCGCAAGTGGCAGAGTTGGCTCGATTTAGAGATAGAATTTCGCCCAAGTTTTATTATTTGGCCGATGCACCTGCTAAAGACCCCGATGGCAACCCAAGTATCGTGCGTTACAGCCGTAAAACTAAGCAGCAATATGTAATGTCAGAAAACGAAGAAGGTAAAGCCACAGGTTGGTCTGCTTGGTGTACTGATGGAAAATGGAAAGTAGAAGATAAACGTAAGAAACCTAAAAAGTAACTTAGCCAGTTTATCCTTTTATTCTACGGCAGCTTCTGGCTGCCGTATTGTTTTAAACTTTATAAAAATGGCATTCAATTATGGCCCTCTCTCTACAAGAGCAATTACTCAAAGCCGGTTTAGCTGATAAGAAAAAAGCCAAACAAGTTCGTCAACAAAAAAACAAACAAGCCAAAGCGCAGAAAAACCATAATGTGGTGCAAACCAATGAAGCAAAATTGGCTGCTGAAAAATTAATTGAAGCAAAAAAATCCAAAGATAGAGAGCTTAATAAAAAAACCAAACAAGAAGCCGAAAAAAAGGCACTAGTTGCGCAAATCAAACAATTGATTGAAGCGAATAAACAACCTAAATTTGCCGGCTCCAAGCGTGAAGAAGAAGTGGTGTGTAATTTCACCGATGGCACGTTAATCAAACGTATGTATGTTAGCCAATCTACGCAAAAACAAATCAGCCAGGGCAAACTTGCTATTGTTAAACTAAACGACGGTTATGAATTGGTGCCTATGCCGGTAGCCAATAAAATTGACGAGCGAGATGAGTCTATTGTGGTGTATCGCGCGGATAATATTAGCGAAGAGGATCAGAAAAGTAGTGAAAATGATAAATGGTATGCTGAGTATGATATTCCAGATGATTTGAATTGGTAAGGTCAACTGAGCTTTGGTTAATTATTCCAGATCATTCATCAACTAAGCTGTGGTTTTTTGTTATTAACACTTTGCTTTGTATAGCAGGCTTTTTGAAAAGGGCAGAGCAAAAATAATAAGCGCTTAAGGTGGTCAATTATGTTGCCAATAAAAAAGTTACTCGACAGATTAAAATTACGTCATGGCGCGTCCTATTATTTGTTATCTACCTTTGGTGAAGTGTTTTTGATAGTGCTTGGTATTCTATTAGCGTTGCAATTTGATAACTGGGATAAGAATCAGGAATATCGTGAAATTGAAAATCAGTATTATCAGGATTTATCCAGCCAGTTGCTCGATGACAAACGCACCTTACAAGCGCAAATAGAATACAGTAATGAGTTTCGTGAACAGTATAAAAAAGCGCTACAAATTATTGCCACCAATGATCAATCCAGAAAACATGAATTGGCCCAATACGCACTTAATCTCAAGAGTTATTCTGACTTTAGACGCAAAAGTACTATCTACCAAACTCTAGTCAGTAGCGGTGATATCAAACACATTAAGCATAAAAACTTAATTACAATGTTACAAATTCTTGAAAGTGAATACAGCTACATTGAACGAATAGAAGATACGCACCTTGAAGTGATATTAGAAAGTATATTTCCCTCTTTTTTGATCAAGGCTATCCGAATTTCTGATTTGAGCCTAATACAGCCAGAGCTTTTATATAATTACCAATTTGAGAATATTGTCATTGTGACAGTCGATTTAATGGATGAAAAAACTGATATTTACAAAAGAGCAATTAAAGAAATTGACAAAATTATTGAGCAGATTGAGGCCAATAAAGTAAGCAGTTGAACGGTAGCCTTTTAATGCGTATTTATTGAGAGATTAAGTTGTGTTGTGAATGGTTTAAGTAAATTCTTGGATCTCAGTCTTCAAACAATCAATAAAAGCACTGAGTTTTAAAGGCATGTAATCTCTGCTTGGATAAACTAACCATGCTGAGGTATCAAAATCTGCTGCTGCACATTCATATTTGGGAAATAAGTCTATCAAGCTGCCATTTTTCAATTCATCACGACACAGCCAATCAGGGAGTAATGCCACTCCAAGGCCCGCAACAGCACTGGCGGTCATTGTCATACCATGGGAAATCAATAAATGCCCTGTGACAGGCACCACCAGTTCTTTTTTATTAGCTTGACGAAATTTCCATGCTTCACGATATCCAGGAATTGAAAACCTAAGACATTCAAGTTCACTTAAACATAGCGGGCTTTTTGTAATGCTACTGGATTTGATAAAAGCCGGACTAGCACACACAACAAACTTTCTGGGTGCCAACTCTTTACAAATAAAATCATCCGTTGGCCTTTTACCAAAACGAATCGCAACATCAATTTGTTGCTCAACAATATCCACATGGTTGTCTGCAAGCACCAAATCGATTACTAATTGGGGATACTTTTTCCTCATTACTGGCAATAAAGGTACTAATTTTTTTTGCCCAAAAGAGGTACAAGCCGAAACTCTAAGATTACCAATAGGTTCATTCGATAGATCTAAAGCCTGTTCCCCAGCTTTTAGAAATGTAGCCACTAGTCCTTCTACTTGCATAAAGTAGGACTTTCCTGCCTCAGTCGGCGATAACTTGCGGGTTGTTCGTTGGAAAAGTCGAAAACCTAAGGTGGTTTCAAGTTTTCGGATAGACCGCGATACAGAAGAGGGGTCAATGTTTCGTATTCTGGCGACTTCGGCAAAACTGTTTCGTTTCACTACTTCAACAAATAATTGGATATTGTTTAAATCCATTCGTGCTCTCCTTACATGAATGTAATGATTATATGCCTATTTACTGCGCAAGTAACCAGTTGTATTCTTTGCAACGTGTTAGACAATCAAAATCTAGATAAAGGAGTATTTCAAATGGGATTAAAGTTTTATAAGCAATTTTTTACTAGTAAAAAAGAAGTCTTAGACGATATTGAAAAAAATGGAACTTGGCCAACTACATTTGTATCGGGATCCACAGACGGGCCTCCAGTACATTGGCATAAAGATGAAGTGCAGGCTTATATTATGGAAGGAGAAACGGATTTTCTCGATGCTGAAACAAACAAGAGAACGATGGTCAGCGCTGGGGATAAAATAATAGTGCCTATGGGAGAGCTGCATGCCGAAGGTGCGATTAAAGATCGTGTTGTTTATATTCTTGCATTACCAGAACCAAGGCTACCAGAAGACTTCCTGACTATGTTTACGCCTGAACAACGCACTAACCAATGACACTAAGTCATTTTTTAACATAGTGTTACACCAATACAAAGAACGCCTTAGCTTTGTGCCTTTTTGTTTTTAAAATGGCTAGGGCGTTTAACCTAACTAAATAGAATATGTTTTTTTTACTCTTGTTAAATCTTGTTTCGACTCGAACAAGCTTTCGAAAAAGATTCACTCCTAGTAATGAAATACAAAACATTGATTTTCAAACGGGTAGGTAAATGCACATTTAGGACGAAGCACACTTCAATAGTTTCTCTTTTGTTTTAACAATTAATGTGGATAACTGCTCTTGCATTAATAAACGCTATTCTTTGATAGGAGTTTACTATCAGTGCAATCAATATCCTTCATTAGAGTCAGTTAATCGTTAGTGCTACATTTATTAATGGCTATGTTTGTATTAACTGTTGTTGAACACTAAACATACTGTTTTTATTGAACTTTTCATCATTGTCC